>JANLWX010000231.1:0-115863 GCA_031364845.1 Candidatus Eiseniibacteriota bacterium | reverse complement strand
TGCAATGGCGGCCTGTACCAGACCCGGCCGCCGGGCCTCCTTGTTGCTCATGACGATATGTCCCATGCGGACATAATCACTTGGCAGTTAAGGGAGGACATAATTATCTGGCAGCGGCAGAGCCAGATAATTTGTTCGATCGGCGCTCCCCTCGCGTTACCATGGTCTCTCTCTTCTTGCGATCGGAGAACCCTGATGCTGAGATTGCCGCCTCTGAGTCGTTGGGTCGTTTCCCTCGCATGGGCCGCGGCGTCCATTCCCATGCTGGCCATGAGCGTTTCGGCTTCGACCCCTCCGGCGCGCGAGCATTTCGCCGCGGCATGGGACGGTGCGCGAGATCGCATGATCGCTTTCGGGGGTCAGAATCAGGCCCCATTGAACGAGACCTGGGTACTCACGAGTGATTCACCCCCCTCATGGCAACTCCTTTCAACTCCGGGTCGATGCCTGGAATGGATCCCGGTCGCCGCAGGGCAGGGACCGAGTCCGCGTTCACGCCAGTCGATGGTCTACGACTCGAACCACCACCGGCTCATCCTGTTCGGCGGTAAGGCCGGGTTCACGCGATTGAACGATGTGTGGATCAAGCAAGTCAGCACCGACTCGGCGTGGATCCAGGTCGCGCCTGCGGGTGCTTCGCCATCCGAGAGATATTCGGCGGCCACCATCTACGATCCGGTTCGCAATCGCGTCCTCGTGTTCGGCGGCAACACCGCCTCGGGGGTCAGTAACGATCTGTGGGCACTGGATCTGTCCGCAACGCCGGCGTGGACGCAATTGACCCCCGCGGGTCCTGCGCCCGCCACTCGATTCGGCGCGTGAGTGGCGTACGACGCGGTCGGGGACCGCATGTTGATATTTGGCGGCAATGCGACGTCGTCGGTGTTGAACGACACCTGGGGGCTCGGCCTTTCGGGAACACCGTCATGGACCCAGATCATCGCCGGCAATGCACCGCCTCCGCGACAGGACGCGACTGTGGCTTACGATGCGACTCGGCGAGCGTTGATCGTGTTTGCCGGCAGAGCGCTCGCCCTCGACTCGTGGCGCGACGATGCGTGGATGCTGGGGCTCGATTCGAATGTGTGGAGCGAATTTCGTCCCGCGGGCGCCGCGCCCGGCGGTCGCTCCGGCGCCGCGGGCGTGTTCGATCCGGTTCGCGAACGGCTGATGGTGTTCGGCGGCGAATCCCTCGAAGGATTGCGCGGCGACGTGACCGCGCTGTCCCTGTCGGGTGGCGCGGCCTGGTGCGCCCAGCTCCCGGCGGGCGCTTCGCCGACTGCGCGGCGATGGAGCAGTCTCGTTTACGACGGGATCGCCGATCGCATGTTCCTGTTCGGCGGCACCGATTCCAACCACGATCTTAGCGATCTGTTCGAGCTGTCGCCGGCCGGCGGGCTTGCGATCGATGGGGTCGTCGACCCACCCGGCACCGGCACGTTCACCGTGCTGCCACCGGATCGCTGCCATGCTGCCGGTGAGCCCGTGACGCTTCGCGCTACGCCGGCTCCCGGCTACCGTTTCCTCAAGTGGGACGGATTGGGGTCGAGCCAGAACCCTCTGACGCTGACTCCCGCCGGCCATGTCGCTACCGTCGCGCGGTTCGCTCCGATCGCGACCAGCGTCGAGGTCGCAATGTCGGGGCGCGGAATCGATGCGGTAATTCCCAATCCGACCAGCGGTGCCCTCTCGGTACAGTGGTCGCTCGCCCGCGAAGGCGCGGTGAAGCTGGTCGTCCTCGACGTCGCGGGGCGCGAAGTGGCGCGGCTCGAGTCAGGGGTGCAGGCCGCGGGTCGTCATTCGACGACGTGGAACGCGCACGGCGGCACCCGGCGCGCGCCGAAGGGGATCTACTTCGTGCGTTTCACCGCGGAAGGCGTGGACACGTACCGCCGCGTCGCACTCATCGATTGAGCCTCCCCGCATTACCCTTCGAGCTCCAACCCACCTTGGAAGGCCGCCTGCTGCTCCTGCGGCCACTCGTGCTCGACGACTTCGACGCGCTCCACGCCGCGGCGAGCGACCCGCTCATCTGGGAGCAACATCCAGAACCGGACCGCTGGACGCTAACCGCCTTTCGCCGCTACTTCGAGGGGGGCATCGCTTCGGGCGGTGCGTTCGCGGTGATCGAGCGCGCTTCGGGACGCATCGTCGGCAGCTCGCGATACGATGAGCTCAAACCCGACGCGAGCGAGATCGAGATCGGCTGGACGTTTCTCGAGCGCCGGCTGTGGGGTGGCGAGTACAACCGTGAGATGAAAGTACTCATGATCGAGCACGCGTTCCGCTTCGTCGCGCGCGTCGTGTTCGTGGTGGGAGAGGACAACCTGCGCTCGCAAAAGGCGCTCGCGAAGATCGGCGCGCGGTTCGTGGGGCCGGTGCCCGACATGCAGAGTGAGAAACGGGTGCTGTTCGAGATCATGCGCGAGTCTCCTCCCGGATCATCTGACCGGCCCGGGGCTCAGACCTGAAGACCGATGCGCAACGGCATCGGCCGACCCTGCGCTGCCCTCATTCATCCACCCCGCGCAACTTGCGATCGACCCTCTCGGCTTCGCGTTCGATCAGCTCGTCGGTGACGCGGGCATAGCGCATGGTCGTCGTCAGATCGCGATGCCCGAGCACTTGCTGCAGCACCGCGAGATTGCCGCCGGCTTCCAGCCAGCGCATCGCGAAGGTGTGGCGGCAACGGTGGACGTGGAAGTCTGCGATACCGCTGTGATGGCGGATCATGCGCGAGAACGAGCCCGGACTGTTGACGGCGTAGGGAACGAAACGGTGATAGTGATGAACCTCGGCTTCTCCCAGTAGCTCCACGGTCAGAGGCACACGCCGCACACGACCGGACTTGGTGTTGCCGACTTCGAGCAGGAGCCCGCGGACGTGATCTTGCGTCGCACGGCACGCCTCGGCCCAGCGCAGTCCGGTGCCGATCAGGAAGCGCAGCGCGAAGCCGCCATGGCCGCCGAACGACGTGAGAATCGCGACCTCCGCTGCGGTGAACCCGCGCGGCGGAACTTCCGCGATCTTCGGCAGCACCCGCGGAGGAAACGGCGAGCGCTCGATCAGCCCGACGGATATGGCCCAGCGCAACAGGCATCGCAGGTCGCTGAGAATATGGGTCACGGTGTAGGGGCTGAGGCGCACGTCATGCTCGAGCCACAGCCGGTACGCGCGAATGTCGTCTCCGCCCAACTCCCTCAGTGGGATGTCGCCGAGCATGACCCACGCGTACCGCACGAAGCGGGTTTGGGCGAGCTGCTGGCCCTTCTCGTTACGCGTGGTGGGAACGTAGGTGCGCAGCCAGCGCACACCCGCGTCCTTGACCGTGACCTCGGGCGCGCGATCGCCCCGCGCCCCGCCGAAACCGAGCGCGCGCCGTCGCGGATGGGGATGGCTCCGATACTTGTCGCGCGCGGCGACACCTCCGTGAACGATGTGAACGGGGGAGTGAGCGAAACGTGCGCGCCGACGCGCGGCGCGGGCGCTCCCACGCACGTCTCGCGCCAGGGCTGGTGAGGAGCAGGGACTCAGAGATCACGACCCCGTTGAACTGACGCGCAAACGCAGGGTGCATCCTTCATCGAGCGACGAATCGAGACCGCCATTCGTCACGACCACGACGACGTTCGTCCCGGAAGGCAGGTCGGGGCGGGTTTCGTTTGGTACGGTCTGCGCGACCGGATGAACTCGACGAGGATCTCGATGCCCAGTGCCCAACTGCTCCCACGAGCCGGTTTCCCGCATTCGTTGCTCGATCATCGCTGCATCACCCGAATCTCTTTCTCCCTCATCGCCTTCGCCGCCGTGATCGGAATGGCGGCGGTCGCGTCCTCGTCACCCGCGGCGCTGGTGCGCCCGCCGGCGCGTTACTCGGCGGGCGTGGCATTCGACAGCGATCGTGGCGTGCTGGTTCTGTTCGGAGGCTGGGCCGGCTCGGCGCTTGGCGACACGTGGGACTGGAACGGGAGCGCGTGGCGCCTGGCTGCGACGAGGGGACCGCAGGCGCGCAACGCACCGGCGCTCGCTTACGACCCGGTGCGACACAAGACGGTGCTCTTCGGCGGCGATTCCCATGGCGTCACGCGCGGCGACACGTGGGAATGGAACGGCAGCACGTGGACGCAACTGCCGGGCTCGGGCCCCGCTCCGCGCACGCTCCACCGGCTCGCGTTCGTGCGGTCGCGAGGTCGGGTCGTGCTCTTCGGCGGCATGAGCGGCACAACGCGCTTCGGCGACCTATGGGAGTGGACCGGCACCGCATGGCTGCGGCTTACGGCCGAGGGTCCGGCGCGATTCCTGTTCGGGATGGCGGTCGAGGATTCGGCGCGACTCGTCGTATTCGGCGGCAACACATGGCCCGAGTTGCCACCCAAGAACGAGTCGGGCGGAACCTGGAAATGGACCGACGGCGTGTGGGATAGCGTGCCCGACCCGGGGCCCGGCCGCCGAGATCACGTGGCGATCGCAAACGATGCGTCACGGCGGCGCACGGTGCTCTATGGAGGCTTGGCAGGATCGGTCCTCGCCGACCTTTGGGAATTCGACGGCGAGCATTGGACGAATGTGCCGTTCCTCACTGGCCCCGGGCCGCGCGCCTTTCCGCAACTCGTCTACGACAACGTGAACTGCGTCGTGCTCTTGTTCGGCGGCTTCGACGATTCCGGAGCCAAGAACGATCTCTGGGCCTGGAACGGCGCCACCTGGCGTCGCGTCGACGACGAGACCGTGGGAACAATGCTTCGTCGCTTTGATGTCGAGCCTTCCACGGGCGGTCTGCGCATCCGTTGGGATTTGACCGGCGACATCGCGGGCGTGGCACTCGAACGAGCGCCGAGCGACGCGGGGCCCTGGACGGAAGTCGCGCGATTCGCGACCGGCGCGAGCGCGAGCGCCGAGTGGGTCGACACCGGCACCCGGATCGACCAGGCATTGAGCTATCGCCTGATCGTTCGCCACGGCGACGGATCGAACTCGGTCGCCGGCACGCTCCGCTGGCCGGGAGCCACGAGGGATGCGCTCACCCTCGATCCGCCCATTCCCAATCCTTCTGCGCTGCCGATCTCGATCGAGTTCGGATTGGCTCGCGCCGAATGGGCGCGGCTCACGCTGATCGATCTTCAGGGTCGCATTGTGGTGACTCTGGAAGAGGGCGAGTACTCCGCGGGCCGTCATAGGGTGAGTTGGATCGGGGGATCGCCCGGGCTGCCTCCTGCCGGTCTCTACTTCCTGCGCCTGGATTCCGCATCGGGCACGCGCATCCGGCGACTCTTGATCACACGATGAGCGACGCGGGAAGCGCGCCATGACGGGGCGTCGAGCATGGCTGAGCTGGACCCTGGGGAGACATTCAGCGACCGTCGTTTGTGCGCGGCCGTGTAGTACTCAAGTGGCAGACTCCGCGGGAGCGTCGACGCGATCCACACCGACTCCGGGAGGCTCACCGAGAAACTCCACCCACGCCTTCTTGATGCAAGGGTAGTGCTTCGCGGCCTCGGCAAGCGAGAGAAACGCCTGCATGTTGGTCTCGAAACGCGCTCGCAGCTTGGGGTCTGCGATCTCATCGCCTTCGAACGCCTTGTGCGCCATCGAGAGCGAGAACATATCCGGGAAGACTCGCGTGCCCAGATGCTCGAGCGGCATGCGCAAAGCCCACAGGCCACGGTTGCCGCCGGCCAGTGAGGGCGACGCGGAGAGCAGCAGTGCGTGTCGCGCGTCGAACGGCTGCGGCCGGAAGCGCGAGGTCCAGTCGATCAGGTTCTTGATCGTCCCTGGCATCGAGCCGTTGTACTCGGGCGAGGCGATGATGAAGGCGTCGCTCGCCACGAGCCGGTCACGAAGTTCCTGCGCTCCTTGTGGGATCGCACTCGCCGTCTCGGTGTCGCCGTCATAGAGCGGCACGTCGAAGTCGCGCATCGACGCCAGATCGACGGTCGCTCCGTGCTCCTCGGAAACCCGAGCCGCGAGAGCGGCGAGCTTGCGGTTCAGGGACTCGGCGCGCAGCGAGGCCGCAAAGACGAGCACCTTGAGCTTGGTGGGCGGGGTGGGATTCGCCATAGGTCCTCTTCTCTTCTTCAGGGGAGCGGGATGAACTCGGCGTCGTCTTCAGGCAGTGAGCGCCGACGACGAGCAGACCACACTTGAGGATTCCTGCATAACCTCCGCCCACCACGTACCACACGCGCACGCCGAGCGAGTCCGCGACCGGCCCGGCGACGGCCAAGCTGAGAGGCGAGATCGACGACACCACGCTGCCCGAAACGAGTGGAAGGGTCTCTACACCACCGCCCTCTGGAGCGGCCACTTCACTTGCTAAAGGGAGCGGCCAGATCATCTGCTCACTACAAGGTCGGCGCCCGTTCGTTGTGACCGCTCGGCGGTGGGGTTACCCTGACTCGGGTTTCAAGGTTCCCTTCATCGAGAGGCACACCATGTCGCACGACCTCATCGACGGGATGCCCCGGCTGATTCAGGCCGGCATGGGCATACATGTTTCGAGCGCCCACCTCGCGAACCGCGCGTCCCGTCTGGGCGCGCTCGGTGTGGTGTCGGGGGCGGCGCTGCGCCACGTGATCATCGAGGACATCCGTGCCGGCGACGCCGAATCGATCGCGGTGGCCCGCACGTTTCCGGTGAGGCGCTACGTCGACGAGTTGCTCGCGTTCGCGCCGGGCGGGGCCCGGCACACGCACGCGGTCCCGATCGACACCCCGGATTCCGAACGGGGCCGGCTGCCGAAGCGCCTGAGCGTCATGGCGGCCTACGTCGAGGTGCTGCGGGCGCGGCGCGGACATCGCGGCAAGATCGGAATCAACGTCATGTGGAAGTGCACGCTCACGGCATTGCCGACGATCTACGGCGCGATGCTCGCGGGTGTCGATGCGCTGCTGTGCGGCGCCGGAGTGCCGATGGAGCTTCCCGACATCGTGCGCCGCATGCGCGCGGGTGAGGATCTGGAGTATCTGCCGCTCACTGGCACGGGCACGCATGTCCGCCTGAAGATCTCCGAAGACGGCACCGCGCCGCTGCTGAGTTCGATGCCGGTTCCGCGGATGATCCCGATTCTCTCGAACTACGCGTTCTCCAAGCGGATCGTGGACAACTGGGCGAAGGAGCACGCCACCCGGCCGTTCGCGTTCGTGCTCGAGCATCACGAGGCCGGCGGCCACAATGCGCCCCCGCGCAACAAATCCGAGTTCACCGAGCAGGACGACATCGACCGCTACTTCGACAAGGTGAAGGCGCTCGGGGTGCCGATTTACGTGGCGGGCGCGTTCGCCGAAGGCGGCAGCGGACGCGACCTGGAGTCGTGGATCGCGCGCGGCGCCTATGGCATTCAGGTCGGGTCGCGCTTCGCGCTGTGCTCGGACTCGGGCATGCGCGCGGATCTGCGCGAGCGGATCATCGCAGCGAACGCCCAGGCGACCCTGCACGTGACGACGAGCCCGGCGATGTCGCCGACCGGATATCCGCTCAAGGTCGTTCCGCTGCCGGGCACGGTCTCCGACCCCGCGACCTACGCCGTGCGCGAGCGCATCTGCAATCGTCTCTATCTCGCGCAGTCGCACTTCGAGACGGGGGCGGACGGCGCCGTGATCGAAACGTACGTGTGCCCGGCCATGCCGCAGGAGCAATATGTCCGGCTCGGCGGCGACGCGACGGACACCGCGGGGCGCGTGTGCCTGTGCAATGGATTGCTCTCGACGGCCGGTTACTACAGCGACATCGAAGCGCCGCTGCTGACGCTGGGCGCCAGCGGCGAGCGGGTGACGGAAACACTGTCGGCGCGCGAGGTCACCGAGGACATCCTTGGACGCGATTTCGTGGCGGACCGCGAACGGGAACTGGTCTCTACTGCCACGGCCGAATGACGCCCGGAAGCATCTTTATGGCGGAGTACGGTTCCTTTGGAGTGTGTCGAGTCTTCACCGCGCGCACAATATCCGGGGCCGACTTTCATCGCGCACGCCCGCACGTTCAGGCGCGAGCATCAACTCCGTCTAGCGCGATCCCGCTCGGCCGGTGATCATGGCGATCGCCTTCTGAAATCCTCCGCGCGTCTTCGACTTCCAGTGGTCCTTGAGCGTGGGCATGCGGTCGGGCAGGTAGTCGTAGCGGAATTCTTCGGCGGCTTCCATCACGCCTTCGAGCAGGTGCGGGTGCTCCGCGGCGACACTCGGTACGAGCCCGGGCAACGAGGTCACGCTCAGCGCGGGAGCGACGATCTCGAAGTCGAGCCACACATCATTGACCATGTGAGGTGCGGACTCGTCGAGGTTGGGTGCGCGCGATGAGTCGCGTCGCGAAACGATCTGCGAGTCGGTCGCAGGTGCGTCTTTGACGAGGAAACTCAGCAGCTGCTCCCCATCCTCCTCGATGATCACATCGAAGTTCGCGACGGACTCGCTCGTGATCGCGGAATCCGACTGGGACTGATGGCGCGGCAGATCCGTCACCGCCGGCGGAAAGATGATCGTCGTCTCGAGCTCGAGCACGATCTCGCACAGATCGGGAGGCGCCGTCTTGCTCAGGGCGTCCGCCAGCTCCTCGACCTTCTTGCGATCGGCTTCGTCATCTCGATCATGCGCGGCCGTCGTGAGGTCAGCTTCCTTTGCGACCTCTATCAATGTCAGCGGAAGCGTGAAACCGGTCGCCGCCGGAGTCACGCTCTCGGGCTTACGGACTCCTTCGAGCGTCTCGATCAACGCCGTCGCGGTCTCGGGCTGTTCGCGATTCCAATCGGCGCCGACGCTCCACGACTCTTCACGAGGGGTGCGGCTCTTCCACTCGAGCGCGAGCGCCTCGAGCCGGCCGGTCCGGATGCTGGCGGCGCGCGCCGGGCCCGCGCCAGGGCGATTCATGGCCCGCCACATGGGCGGGAACGGACGTCCCTCGATCGTGATCGCGGGCGCATCCGCACCCAGGTAGGCGACTGAGGGCGATTCGACCGAATCGACGACGGCCACCGCCCACAAGGCGGAGACCGACGGGGACGACTCGAACTCGGCGCGCAATTCCAACAAGCCGCGCGCTACGTGGTGCATGGATGTCGGCACCGGCTTTGCGCCGGCGTCCTCGTGCTCCATCGCGTGCGCCTGGCGAATCAGATCGTCGAGCTTGCGGCCCAGGTTCGCGGGGGCGCGCTCCGCCGTCACGAAGACCACGGCCTGAACACCGCCCGCGCGGGCCTGTACGACGTGAACGGGAGGTGTGCTCTGCGCTGCCAGGGTCCAGTGGCCGCGCGACGGTGCGACCGTCGCCGGAGGATTCACAGCATCCGCCGTGACGGTGGCCGGCGCCGGGGGAGGCGCCTTATGGTTTTTGCCACGCCGAGCGGCCAACGGCTCTTCCTCCACGATCCCGCACTCATAGCCGGCCGTTGCGAAATCTCGCGGCCGTTCAGAACGTCGGTTGTCTCGATCGGTGGTTCACGAAAACCGAGATTCCGAAATACACACCGTCCGCCGGACCTGTCGTGGCCGGCGGACGGTATTCAGATGTTGCTACTGGCGACCCACGTCATGCGGGTCCGCCGTTCTCCGAACTACGCGGCCTGCGCGTGAACCGAATCGTCCGTCACGATTCCGTTCGAGATTCCCGGCCGCTCCGTCTGGGTCACCTTGTTGCCGGCGTCCGCAGCGTTCGTCGACGTGTTCGGCGCCGTCGGACGCGAGTTGTAGGACGCCGTGTTGTTTCCGTTTGTCGTGTTCGTGTTCACGCTCACCTTCGCATTCGCATTCGAAGACTTGGTGAGCTGATTCTGCTCGGCGATCTTCGGAACAATCACGCTCTCCCAGACCGTCGCCAGCGGGATGTGGTGGACGAGCGTGTTCGACGGAACCACGTCCAGCATGTCCTGCTCGGTGAACGCCTGGTTGCCATGACCGTTCGCGAGTGCCTTCTCGATCACTGCCTGCAGTTGGTCGAGCGGAAGGTACTTGACCATCTTGCCGACACTGATGCCGTCGACGATGTCGCGAAAGGTCACCAGACGATCCTCGATCGCGCGATCGATGATGTAGGCGAGGTGCGACTTGGCCTGATCGAATTCCTCTTTCGAGGTCCGATCGACCATCCAGAACTTGGGCTCGATGATGTAGCTCCAGAGCCGGGCGCGGTCCAGGTAACGAACGCGGTCGTCAGGATGGAACAGCGACACGATCAGCTCGGCGTCGGTTTCACCTTCGTCGAGCGCGATCTGCAGGTCTTCGCCCGCCGACTCGGCCGACTTCTTGGAGGCGATCTTCGCCCGCACGCCGGTCGTCGGCACCAGGATGTTCGCGCGCAGATCCGGACGCTCCGCGAGACCAAGCATGATGTCGAGCGGCGGGAAGTGCTTGATGAAGTCCTGCTGGGTCCGCAGTCCCGCCTGCAACCCGTCCTCGATCACGTGCGCCAAAAACCTTAGCATCCCGGGCTCCAGATTGGATTCGAGCTCCCAGCTCGTGTCGTCGGTTTGATCGTTCGACCCCTGTGTCTGCTGCGTTCCCTGCGCCCACTGAGTTCCCTGAACCGTCTGCGTACCCTGCGTGCTCTGCGCCATCTGCGCCCCCTGCGTTCCCTGCGTTCCCTGGGACACCTGCCAAATATTGCGATCCCGCTCTCTCCGGCGCTGCTTGCTCATCGTGCCATCTCCTCCTTACGGGCAAATGCCCCAGCGTCCAGCAGCCAACATCTGCGCGTTTCATCGGCAGCGAGGAGAATGGCCTTGAGACGTTTCTATTTGCCTTGTGCCTGCGGGAGGTTTGCAATGTTTGGGGGGAAACGGCTCACGCAGACACCGGCAGATAGCCCGCGAGACGTCGAGCGACGGCCGCCCTGTGCAGCCGTGGGGCGCTGGCCCGTCAGGGCCACACGCCCAGCAGCCGCCGCACGATGATCAGCTCGGCGATGTGATAGCCGTTGTGCACCGCGAGCACCATCGCCTCGCGCGCGAGCGTGTGAACCGGTTTTGCCTCCGGGTGCGCGACCTGATCGAACAGGCTCCGGTTCGGATCCGCGAGCAGCTTCTTCATCGCGTCGAGCTCACGATCGAATTCTTCGAGGGTCGCGTCCCATGCGGCCTCGGTCGGGGGTGCCACTTGCGAAGGCCAGTAGCCTTCGGGCCACTTCGGCGATCGGTGTGCCGGGTCACGCGTGAACTCGACGATGTCCCACTGGCTGATGCGCAGGTGCTCCATCACTTCCCACACGGAGTGCGCCGCGCCGTCGGGGCGGATGCCGCGCATCTCCACCGGAAGTCCTTCGAGCGCCTGAGCGAGTGTGGCGTGAGCGTGGCCGCCTTCGAGTTGAGCGATCAGCAGGTCGCGCATCGCGCGATCGGAATCGGATGAATTGGGCATATGGCCTCCGAGATGAGTTCGCTGCACGGGCGACGGGATCAGCGTCATAAATGAATCGCACCACGCAGCGTCGCGCAACTAGTCCGCGAAACGGCGTTGACCGCGTGGTAGGCTTGGATTGGCTGTCTGCCGGTCCACGCATCGTCTCTGGAGAATCGCCTCATGCGCCGCACGTCCACGCTGATCGCTTTGCTGATCGCTTCCTGCGTGAGCACCAACACGTCGTCCGCCTCGACGCTCGTCGTTCCCGACGACGCTCCAACGATTCAGGCCGCAATCGATGGCGCCTCGGACACAGTCCTCGTCCGAAGTGGTGACTACGCCGAGCAGGTCCTGGCTCCGCGCGTGATCAAACTCCTCGCGCACCCGGACAACATGGCCGGCGATTCCGTTCACATCCAGGGGCTCAGCATTCAGACCGTCAATGACGGCGAGGCGATCGTCCTGCGGGGTCTTCACGTGCGGTCGCAGGTGACCATGTTCACCAATGGCCGATACCCGCTCGTCGAGTTCGACTCGTGTCGACTCGAGGGAGGTCTGGCCCACGATTCGGAACACAACGGAGTGGGACTGTTCAAGATCGTCGGCTGCGTGCTCAATGCCAATGTCGACTTGCATTCACCGGAGAGCGCGGAGATTCGGCACAACGTGCTCGTCACGGCCGGCGTCGGTCTCTTTTCGGGCGGTCCGGTGGTGTTCAGCGACAACGTCGCGATCGGCCCGGGCGGCACTGCCATCAGCGGCGACGACTACGCGCTGCGCGCGGAGCGCAACGTCATCAGCGGATACAACAGGGGCATCAGCTGGGGCGGGGACAGGGAAAGCTTCATCGCGGACAACCGCGTCGATCATTGCGGATACGGAATCGTGTCGGGATACGTGATCACGCGGAATCACGTCACCGATTGCGACATCGGCATCGTCGCGCGGAACGACCAGAACGACGTTTATGACAACGTCGTGCTTCGCTCCCTGACCGTGGGAATCTCCGCAGGCGATGGCAGCAATCGGATTCACTCGAATGTCGTGGGGAATGGAACGGGCGTTGGTTTCTTGATCCATTCGACACAAGACATCGTGCATCTCGAAGTGTCGAACAACACGAGCTACCTCAATGGCGGTCACGGTTACGACGTGAGTTTCCCGCCCGCATTTGGTGATTCCGTGATCTTCACCCGGAACACTGCTTACGGAAATGGCGGACACGGGCTTGCCATCAGCGGGGGCACGCCCATACAACTGTCGTGCAATGACTGGTTCCAGAACACGAACGGCGCGACGCTCGGCATCGGCGTCGGAATTACCGATCTTCAGGTCGATCCCGAGTTCTGCAACGTGGATCACGACTCGGTGACCCTGGCCCAGGGTTCTCCATTGCTCGACGCTCCCGGCTGCGGCCTGATCGGTGCGCTCGGACAAGGTTGTTCATCGGTCACCGCGACGCTCCTGACCACGATGACGGCGTCGGCGATGTCGGAGGGCATCGCAGTGCGCTGGCAGTTCGCCGGCCATAGCGATGTGAGCGCGGTTCGCTTGGAGCGCGCGTTCGCGGCCACAGGTCCGTGGAGCACGATCCTGCACGCGACGGGACAACAGACCGCGTACCTCGACCGAGGCGTCGAAAGAGGAGTGACCTACTTCTATCGCCTCGCATGGAACAACGGCTCCGGCGAAACCGGAAGTTCGGAGGTGATCGAAGCGCACATGCTCGGAGCAGTGGGCGGACTTGCGCTCGCGCCGGTCACCCCCAATCCCGCAGGAGCGATCGCGCGCTTCGCGTTCACCCTTCCCGCGCGCGGCCCGGTCGATCTCGATGTGATCGATGTGCAGGGGCGAACGGTCTCTCGGGTGATTCGCGGCGTTGTCGACGCGGGTTCGCACTCTCGCGAATGGCGATCGGACGCTCCGCCCGGAACGTACTTTGCCCGGCTGCGATTCGGTGGCCGTTCGATCATTCGCCGATTCGCTCTGACGCGCTGAGCGCTGCGAACCCGGCTCGCTGCAGGAGCGGCTTCAGCTCAACAACACATGCGCCCGATCCGCCGGGTGCGCTGAGCGCGGACGGAACTGCTTCAAGCGTTTCGACCGTTTGAGGTACGCTCGCGAACCGAATGCATCCACTATCGAAACTCGGTTGAAATGTGACCATTGCAGGGGGAGGTGCCACCATCATGAAGACCCCGGCGAGTGCCGCGAGCAAGAAGTCGAAGCCGACATCCAAGGCCAAGTCCGCCGCCACGAAGCCACGCAAGGCGGCGACCAAGGCAAAGTCCGCGAAGGCCGGCGCGAGCGCGAAGGCTGCTGCGCGCTCCGTCACTTCCGGCGACTGGCGTTCAGAAACCCTCGACCGCATGCGCGCGCTGATCCTCGAAGCCATCCCCGGAATCACCGAAGAGCGCAAGTGGCGGAAGCCGTCGAATGGGATGGTGGGCGTGCCGGTGTGGTCGCACGACGGGATCGTGTGCACCGGCGAGACGTACAAGAACGTCGTGAAGCTCACGTTCGCTCAGGGCGCCAGGGTTCCCGACCCGTCGCGGCTCTTCAATTCGAGTCTCGAAGGCGGTACGCGACGGGCGATCGACATCGCCGAAGGGGAGAAGGTCGACGCGCGGGCGTTCAAGGCGCTCGTGAAGGCGGCAGCGTCTCAGAATAGCCAGACGAAGAAACGATAGCGTGATGAAGTCGGAGCCGAAAGCCAGGAAGGCAGCGCGCTCCGGGGCGCCGCGGAGGCCGGTCACCAAACCCAAGTCGACGACCAAGGCCGCATCGAAGGTCGTTCTCCTCTCGGGCGGCAATCCTCAGATCGCGAAAGCCGATGGCGATGCGCCGGTGCAGGCCTACATCGCGGCGATGCCGGGCTGGAAGAGCGACTTCGGAAAGCGACTCGACCGGCTCATTGCGCGCACGGTGCCCAAAGTCCGTAAGGCCGTGAAGTGGAACTCGCCGTTCTACGGCATCGAGGGCAAGGGCTGGTTTCTGTCGACCCACGTTTTCGCGCGCTACGTGAAAGTGACGTTCTTCAGCGGCGCCTTGCTGAAGCCGGTCCCGCCGGGAGGCACGCCCAAGAGCAAGGCCGTGCGGTGGATCGACATCCACGAGGACGACGAGGTCGACGAGACTCAGATGGCCAAGTGGGTAAAGCAGGCCGCGAAGCTGCCGGGGTGGGATCCGGGCGGCAAGGGTTGAGCGGTCGAGCGGCGGCGCCCGAGCCTACTCGACGGCCCGGCCTCCACCGTTTCGTCCCCGGCAATCCGCCGCTCACCACAAACTCCTCGCTCGGCCCGTCCGTACCGTCCATGCTGGGGGCCATGACCAACCTTCGCTTGCTCGCGCTCCGCCTCGTCACCGCGATCGTCCTCAGCTCCACTGCCCACGCTCAGACTTTCGTCCGGGTCACCGACCCCGCCAACCCGATCGTCACCGACCGGCAACAGAGCGGCGGCGGCTTCTTCGTCGATCTGGTGGGTGACGGATACCTCGATCTGTTCGTCGCTAACGGCAACCTCTCCAATGAGCCGAATGCGCTCTACCGCAATGTGCGTCCGGGCGGCTTCGTGAAGGTCGTCACGGGAGCGGTCGTGAGCGACGGCGGCAGTTCGATCGGCGGGACGTTTGGGGACTTCGACCACGACGGCCGGCTCGACCTGTTCGTCACCAACCGCGCGAACTTCGGCAACTTCCTCTATCGCGGGCTCGGCGACACCTCGTTCACCAAGGTCACGACCGGCTCGCCGGTCACTGACATCGCGAACTCGAACATGAGTTCGTGGGTCGATTACGATCGCGACGGGAATCTCGACCTGCACGTGGTCAACTTCAACGGGAACGACTTCCTCTACCACAACGCCGGACCTCCATCGTTCACGCTCGCGCGCATCGACACGACCGCGATCACCGGCGGAGCGGAGTTCTCGATCCCGGGCGCATGGGCCGACGTGAACAGCGACGGCTTCGACGATCTGTTCGTCGGCAACGCGGGCGCGCAGAACGATTACCTCTACTCGAACCACGGTAGCGGATTCTTCACGCGCGCGGTGATCGCGGACGGCCTCTCGACGCTGGGCGGAAGCTTTGGCGACTACGACAACGATGGACACCTCGACCTGGTCGTCGCGCACTATCAGGGTCAGACGTGCACGCTCTACCGCAACGCGGGGGCTCCGGGTTTCGCGCTCGCGCCGGTGGCGAGTGCGGTGTCGAGCCAGGCGGGTTCATGGGTCGGGACCGCGTGGGGCGACTACGACAACGACGGCGCACTCGATCTATTCGTGGCACAGGACGGCGGCAGCAGTGCTTTGTTCCGCAACGGCGGCCCGCCGGGCTATGCGCTCACGCGCGTACTGACGGGCCCGGTTGCGACCGATGCCGGCAACGCGTTCGGCGCCGCGTGGGGCGACTACGATCGCGACGGGCAACTCGATCTGTTCGTCACCGATCGGCTCGCCGGCGGCAACCGGCTCTACCATAACCAGGGCAACGCGAATCACTGGCTCACCGTGCGCTGCGCGGGCACGACGTCCAATCGCCCGGGGATCGGTGCACGCGTGCGGATCGATGCGACGATCGGCGGCGTGAGGCGGCAGCAGATTCGCGAGGTCACCTCGCAAACCGGATACAACAGCGGAAACCTCGACCAGCACTTCGGTCTCGGCGACGCGGCGGTGACGGACTCGGTCGTGATCGAATGGCCGTCGGGCCGGCGCGACACGTGGGCCGCGATGAGTGCCGATCAGTTCGTGGTGCTGACCGAGGGAACGGGTGTCGTCGCCGTCGTGCCTCAGTCGACCGGCGCGGATCGTCTGCGCCTCGCCGCACCCGCGCCGAATCCGTGCTCCGGGCCACTGACGCTCGTGTTCGAACTGGCGCGCGCCGCACGAACGCGCATCGAGTTGTTCGACCTCGCGGGCCGGCAGGTCGCAACGGTCACCGATCGCTGGCTCGCCGCGGGCTCGCATCGCGCGCGGGTCGACGTGACGCCGGCTGGCGCAGGCGTCTACTTCGTGCGCGTGAGCGCGGGAGGGGAGCACGCGACCGCGCGCTTCGTGCGGGTTCGCTAGATCGCGTCGGGTTCAGCGATACAGGCTCTTGATCCGTCCCCAGGTCGACGCCTTCGCCGGTGTGCTCACCTGTCCGAACTTCTGAACCCGGAAGTTGTCGAAGTCCGCGATGTAGATCTCACCGATGGCGTTCACCGCGACTCCATAGGGATAGTTGAACTGTCCGTTGCCGGTGCCGAACGATCCCCACTGGGTGAGGTAAGTGCCCGATCCGGTGAACTTCTGGATGCGGTGGTTGTTGCTGTCGCAGACATAGACGTCGCCCGCGGCGTCCACCGCGACTCCGGTGGGTTGGAAGAACTGTCCGTCGCCGCTTCCGTTCGTACCCCACTGAGTCAGATAGGTCCCGGAGTCGGTGAACTTCTGAATACGGCTGTTGTTGCGGTCCGCGACAAAGACGTTGCCAAAGGCATCCACCGCAATTCCGTCGGGACTGAAGAACTGGCCGTTGCCGCTGCCGAACGAACCCCACTGGGTGATGTAGGTGCCCTCTGCGGTGAACTTCTGGATGCGCTGGGTGGCGAGTTCGGAAACGTAGACGTTGCCGGCAGCATCGGTCGCTACCGAGATGGGATTGTCGAGTCCGGGGCCATTTCCGGGTGAGCCCCACTGCGTCAGATAGGCGCCGGTGTTGGTGAACTTCTGGAGGCGGAAGTTGGCGGCTTCGGTCACGTAGACGTTGCCAAACGCATCCGGCGCCACACCGGAGGGATTCATGAACTGCCCATCGCCGCTGCCGTATGATCCCCATTGCGTGATGTAGTCGCCCGCCCCCGTGAACTTCTGGATGCGGCTGTTGCCGCCCAGACTCTCGCGCTCGAAGTCCACGACGTAGACGTCACCCGCGGCGTCCACCGCGACACGGAAGGGTTTGAAGAACTCGCCGTTGCCGCTCCCGGGTGTGCCCCACTGGCTGATATAGACCGGGGTTTGCGCCCGGACCGCCGATGGCAGCATCGCAACGCCGAGCAGGAATAGTGTGATTCCGAAGCGCCGAAACGATGGAGTCATGTCACGACCTCCTTGCTGAGCAGATTCACAGGGGCTGACGCCTCGTGTGTTCTGGAGATTACCATTGCGTGCCTGGGCCCGCCGTCAGTATCTGGTCCTGGTCGCGCGCGGTCGGGAAACGTATGCTGAGGCTGCGCGGCGACGCCGAGTGCGCGTCCCCATGGTGCCCCCGGAGGTTCAGCTCATGCGTCTTCCCCTGGTTTCAATTCTCGTCGCCGTCGCGGCGCTCGCATCCGCAAGCCGAGCGGACTCTTCCGTTCCTCCGGCAGAGGCGAGCATCCGGCAGTTCCTCGCGATCCGGGCACCTTCGAATCCGGACCTGCTGCCCGATGGAACGCTGCTCGTGCGCGATCGCCCCGACGGCGTGTGGCAGTTGTATCGCACGCGCGCGGGTGCGACGGGTGCCGCGGCTTCCGAGAAGCTCACGGATTTTCCGGACGGACTCGCGCGGTTCTCGACCTCGCCCGATGGCCGGCACGTGGTCTTGATGCACGGACGCGGCGGCGACGAGAACACGCAGCTCACGCGCTTCGATCTGAACGATCCGTCACGCCGTGTCCCGGTGCTCGCGGATCCCAAGGTTCAGGCCGACCTCAACGTGTGGCTGCGCGACGGCTCGGCCTTCATCTATTCAGCGAACACCCCGGACCCGGCCGACTTCCATCTCTACCGACACGACATCGCCACGGGAGCCACGCGCAGCGTGCTCGCGAAGGCGGGCGCGTGGAGAGCGCGCGACATCACGCGCGATGGTTTGCGGGTGCTGGTGTCGCGCGCGGTGTCGGCATCCGAGAGTCATGTCTTCGAACTCCTGACGGCGACGGGTGAACTCAACGAGATCACGATCACTCCCAAGGGCGGCACCGCGGCGTGCGACGTGGTGGGTTATCTGCCGGGAGAGAAGTCGGTGCTGCTCGGTTCCGATGCCGAAGGCGGACGCCGCCGGCTCTACGTGCGCGATCTCGCGACGGGCGCCGTGCGCCCCGCGCTGCCCGCCCTCAACACGCAGGAACTCGACGGAGCCTCGATCAACGATCGCGGCGATCTTCTCGCGGTCACGATCAACGAGGATGGCTTCTCGGTGCTGCGCGTCTACACGCTGCCGGGCTTCAAGCCGGTCGCTGTGCCCGCGATCGAACGTGGTGTCGCCGGCCTCGGTGTATTCCGCGGCTCGACGCTGGTCTACACGCTGAGCAGCGCGCGTCATCCGGCGATCGCTCATGCGATCGACCTCTCGAATGCGACGGCGAAGGCTACCCCGCGCACGCTGACCGCCGTCGTCGATCAGGGCATCGATCTCGCCTCATTCCCGCTGCCCGAAGTGGTGCGGTATGCGACCTTCGATGGACGCAAGATTCCGGCACTGCTCTACCTGCCCCCGGGACATGCGGCGGGCACGCCGATTCCGTTCGTCATCTCGTATCACGGCGGCCCCGAGTCGCAGGCGCGGCCGGGTTTCAGCGCGACGAATCAATACCTGCTCTCACGCGGCTTCGGCATCCTGCTGCCCAACGTGCGCGGCAGCACGGGCTACGGCCGCGAGTACCAGATGCTCGACAATTACACGAAGCGCTGGGACAGCGTGAAGGACGGCGTGGCGGCGGCGGACTGGCTGGTGAAGAGCGGCCACGCGGCGGCGGGGAAGGTCGCGGCGATGGGCGGATCGTACGGCGGCTTCATGTCGGTCGCGTGCGTGGTCGAGGACCAGGAGGCGGTGGAACGCGGCGAGCGCAAGGCGCGGCTGTTCGGCGCGTGCGTCGATGTGGTGGGGATCGTCAACCTGCAGACGTTCCTCGAGCGCACCAGCAGCTACCGGCGCAAGCTGCGCGAGGCGGAGTACGGCCCGCTCAGCGACACCGCCTTCTTGAAGAGCGTGTCGAGCCTCCACCGCGCCGACAAGATCAAGGTGCCGACGTTCATTGCGCACGGTTTCAACGATCCGCGCGTGCCGGTCGAGGAGGCGATGCAGCTGGCCTCGGCGTTGCGGGCGAATGGGCAGAAACCGCGGATGTTCATCGCACCCGACGAGGGTCATGGATTTCAGAAGCTCGACAATCAGGTCTACTACGGCGAACGGCTCTCCGCATTCTTGATGGAGACGCTGATGGGACAGGCGGCAGCCCGGGAGCGCGCGACGGCGTCGGAGGAGTGACCGGTCGCGCCGGGGGAACCATCCAGATCGGCATCGACAGCTTCGCGGCGGTTGACCTCACGAGCACACCGGTCGACTCATCATCGCGTCTGCGCGAGCTGGTCGAGCAGATTGTTCATGCGGATCAGGCGGGGCTCGATTCGTTTGGAATCGGCGAGCACCACCGCAAGGAGTTTCTCGATTCCGCTCCGGTCGTGATCCTCGGGGCCGCGGCGGGTCGAACCCAACGCATCCGTCTCACGAGTGCCGTCACGGTGCTGAGTGCGGCGGATCCGGTGCGGGTATTCCAGGAATTCGCCACACTCGATCTCCTGTCCCACGGCCGGGCCGAGATGATTGTCGGTCGCGGCTCGTTCATCGAGGCATTTCCGCTGTTCGGCCTCGAGCTCGAAGACTACGATTCGCTGTTCTCCGAAAAGCTCGACCTGTTGCTCGAGATCCGCGACCACGAGCATGTCACGTGGTCCGGTCAACATCGGCCGGCGCTCACGGGCCAGGGCGTCTACCCGCGTCCGATGCAAGACCCCTTGCCGATCTGGCTCGGTGTCGGCGGGACGCCTCAGTCGTTCGTCCGCGCCGGCGTACTCGGACTTCCCTTGATGGTGGCGATCATCGGCGGCGAGCCCCGGCGCTTCCGGCCGCTCATCGACCTCTACCGTGAAGCCTATGCGCGATCGGGTCACGCTCCCGAGCGAATGAAGGTCGGCGTCCACGCCCTGGGCTACGTTGCCCCGACGGCGCGCGAGGCGGCCGATGAATTCTTCCCGGGCTACGCGCGCGCCTTCAGCAAGATTGGAAAGGAGCGCGGCTGGCCTCCGGTGTCCCGGGCGGACTTCGACGCTCTGCTCGGTCCCCATGGAGCGCTCCTCGTGGGTGACGCGGAAACAGTTGCCGAAAAGATTCTTCGATACAGCGAGGCGCTGGGCGGCATCTCGCGCATGAGCTTCCAGATGAGCGTGGCCGACCTGCCCCATACCCGGCTGATGCGAGCGATCGAATTGCTCGGAACCCGTGTCGTACCCGCCCTGCGTGCCGACGGTGCTCAGGGAATTATTGCTTGATGGTCTCGACTCGATGAGGTCCCCTTGATCCATGTTCCCGAGCCTTGCCGATCGCCAATCTGGCCATGGACACCACACCGGAGAGCACCGATGCCACGCACCGCTTTGAGAGTGGGATGGATTGCCGTCTTGTTGCTGTCCGTCTCGTGCAACCAGCCCCTGCCCGCGATGCTCGGCACGCCGTTCGATCTCAGGGTCGGCCGGGCCGCGACGGTCCAGAGCGGAGAGATCGATGTCCTGTTCCGTCGCGTCGTGTCCGAATCGCGTTGCCCGCGTGATGTGCAATGCGTGAGGGCGGGAGAGGCCTTCGTGGCGATCGAGGCGCGCACGTCCGGGACACCGCGCGAAACGCTCGAGTTGTGCCTCGGCTGCGGAGATGACTCCAGCGGCGGTGCGGATCATGGCGGCTATCGCATCCGTATCGTCAAGCTCGAGCCCTATCCGGTCTCGACCGTCGAACGCGATTCGACGGCCTACATCGGGACGTTCGTCGTCGAACGGCGCTGAGAGGCCCCCGCGTTCGGCGCGAGACGACGCCCGCGAGGGTTATCGAAGCCTTACGAACGTGTAAGTACCGAGCGAGGGTACCTGACCGCCCACCAAGAACGGACCGTTTTCCAGGCGCGAGATCGGAACGTGCGGCGCCGCGGGCGCATTCATCGCGATGTACGTCACACCGTCGTCGGTGCCGGCATCCCAGCCGTACAACTCGACCGTGAGCGAGTCGACCCACCGATTGCTCTGAAGCAGTGCCAGGCCGCCGACGCCGACGAACCAATCGGGACTCGGTGCGATCATCGTGACCAGCGTCACGAGCGGGTGAGCGAGTGAGACCTGCGTTTCGAGCGACACCTGGCCTGGGGAGCGCGCAATCGCGCCGCCCGAGATCGTATCGCGCGCCGTGCCGGCGAGGATCGCCGAAGTGATCTCGCCATCGAGCGGGCTCTTCGAACCCAGCTCGGCCATCGCCTGAATGCCGGGCGAGGCGAGTTGCCCCTCGCGCCAGAACTCAACCTGATCCGAGTGCGTCGCCCCGATCAAACCCGAGAAGTGGGCGCTGGTCGGGAACTGGACGGGATGCGACGTGTCGCTCCAGGTCGAAACGAACGTCACCCGGTAGTTCGCCACCGAATCCGGCCGAACCACTGGGGCGGTCGGGAATCGGTCCGACGAACATCCGAACGCGAACAGCATACAGGAGCAGAGCACAGCGGGGATGAGTCGCATGGTATCGGGTACGGATCCTCGAAGGTGGAGTGACCAGCCGAGTGGAGGAATAGCACGTTCCGCCTCGCGAGGCGGGTATCAGCTCCGGCCATCAGAATATCGGGGGTTTGCGGGTCCCACGCGGCAGCCGCCCCATGAAATGAGGAGGGAATGGCTATGGCGGTGGAGGGCTTGCGAACTCGATGGTCACGCCGCGGGGATTGTCGCGCATGTTAGTATGGCCTCGCGTGTTCTGCTTCCGGGACGCGGGATCCTCATGAGTCTTGCCATCGCTTCCGCGGCCGCCGGATGAACGGGACTGAGATGAAATCGACGCGGAACGAAGGCAATAAGAAAGCGCCGGCTGTCGCCCCGAAGACGGTCTCGGTGGCGGAGACGGATCCCCATCCAAGTTCCGACCTCACCGCGCTGCGCCACGTGCTCGAACTTCGCACCCAGGAGCTGGCACAATCGCTCTCGGTGCTGCGCGCCACGCTTCAGCTGACCCCCGATGGAGTGCTCGTCACGGATCACGATGGGCGCATCACGGACTTCAACGATAATTATGCGCGCATGTGGGGATTGGCGCCGGACGTGATGGCGCAGCGTGACGATCGAACGCACTTCCAACAGATCGGCCATCAGACTCGCGATGACAGCGCATTTGCGGCGCTCGTTGAACGGATCAGGATGAAGTCGCCGCTCGAGACCTTCGACGTCGTCGAACTCGCCGACGGACGCGAATTCGAAATGCTCTCGCGGACACGACTCGCTGACGGTCACCCTATAGGAAGAGTCTGGAGTTTTCGGGACATCAGTGCCCGGCGTTACGCCGAGCGCGATCACGCTCATCTCGCGGCGATCGTTGCTTCGTCGACGGATGCGATCGTGAGCAAGAGCCTCAATGGGATCGTGACCAGCTGGAACATCGCCGCCGAGCGCATGTTCGGCTACACGGCGAGCGAGATCATCGGCAAGCCGATCACGATCCTCATTCCGCCCGAACATCTGGGCCAGGAGGAGGAGTTCCTCCGTCGCATCCGCAGCGGCGAGTTGATCGACCACTTCGAAACCATCCGGCGGCGCAAGGACGGCAACCTCATCAATGTTTCCCTGACGATCTCTCCCGTAAGGGATTCGTCGGGGAAGATCATCGGCGCCTCGAAGATCGTCCGCGACGTCACCGAGCGCGAAGAATTGCTGGCCCGCGAGCGGGCGGCGCGTTCACGGGCCGAGGAAGCGAGCCGGCTCAAGGACGAATTCCTGGCGACCGTGTCGCACGAAGTGCGCACCCCCCTCAACGCGATCCTGGGATGGGCGAAGCTCCTGCAACTGGGATCGCTGACCGAAGAGAAGGCCGCGCATGCCGCACAGGTCATCGAACGCAACGCGCTCGCGCAAGCGCAGGTGATCGAGGACCTGCTCGATGTGTCACGCATCATCACGGGCAAACTGCGGCTCGACATGCAGCCGATTTTTCCCAAGCTGGCGATCGAGTCCGCCCTCGATTCGGTGCGGCCCATGGCGGAAGCGAAGGGCGTCGCGCTGAGCGCCGCCCTCGACGTAAACGCCGGCCCGATTTCGGGTGACGCGAGCCGCCTGCAGCAGATCGTCTGGAATCTTCTGTCGAACGCGATCAAGTTCACGCCTCGCGGCGGGCGTGCCGACGTGCGTCTCGAGCATGCGGGTTCGAATGTCGAGATCACCGTGAGCGACACCGGCGAAGGCCTGAGCGCAGAGTTCCTGCCCTATGCGTTCGATCGTTTTCGACAGGCGGACGCCTCGGCTTCGCGGGCGGCAGGCGGCGTGGGCATCGGGCTTGCGATCGTGCGGCACCTGGTGGAGTTGCACGGCGGCAGCGTCAAGGTCCACAGCGCCGGCAAGGAACAAGGCGCGACGTTCATCGTGACGTTGCCGATGCGCGAAGCGCACGGCGCGTCCGAAGGCGAGGAGCCCCCCCGCCGCTCGACGAAACGCTCCCGCTCGACATCCCATGCGCTGCCCAACCTCGAAGGCGCTCGGGTGCTGGTGGTCGACGACGAAATCGATGCGCGCGGCCTGTTGCGCGAGATGCTCGAACAGTGCGGAGCTGAAGTTCGCGAAGCGGGTTCGGCCGGCCAGGCATTCGAGATCTGCCGGGATTGGCAACCGACCGTTCTCGTTTCCGATATCGGAATGCCGGGAGAGGATGGGTATTCGCTGATTCGCAAGATTCGCGAGTGGGAGAACACATACGGCTCTTGGATTCCCGCCGTGGCGCTGACGGCATACGCGCGCAGCGAAGACCGCGCCCGGGCGCTTCAGGAGGGATATCAAGTCCACACCACCAAGCCCGTTGAGCCCCTGGCGTTCGCAGAGATCGTGGCGGGATTGATTCGGTTGCCGTGAGCCCCTCAATGGCACCCTCGACGCGCCGACTCGCCGTGTTCGGCTCCGCGCTGATCATCGTGGCGACCGTGGCGGTGCTGATGTGGCGCAACACGACACTGGTGCTCGACGCACCGCAGCCCGAATTGATCGCCGACGCGGCCGACTCATTGCCGCCGATCCCGATTTCGGTTGTCGAGGCCCCGATCACCTACGACCTCGACACCGCCATCGATTCGCTCGAAGCCGCGGTGCCCAAGCTCTACGGCGACCTCGACGTGCGGTTCCAGAACGAGACCAACGAGCGCGTTCACTACGCGTTTCTGCTCCAGCGTTCACCGTTCCGCGTCAGAGTCAGCGGCCAGACGGTGACGATCTCCGCGGACGTCGAATACTCGGGCAAGGTGTGGTATGCGCCCCCGATCGGGCCCGAGGTCGAGGTGTCGTGCGGAACCGGAGGCGATCTGCCGCGGCGCGCGACACTCGCGATCGAGTCGAGGGCGGAACTGACTCCCGATTGGGAGCTGCGCACGCAATCGCGGGTGCTCCGGCTCGAGGCCTACAGCGACAGCGCCCGCGATCGGTGCCGGCTCACGTTCCTCAGGATCGACGTCACCGAACAGGTGTTCAACAAGACGCGCGGACTGCTCACCGAAAAGCTCGCGAAGTTCGATCGCGCCGTCCAGCGATGGCCGGTCCGTCCCCGGTTCGAGAAGGTGTGGCGGAGCCTGCAGAAACCGGTGCGACTCGCCGACAGCGTGTATCTGACGATCAATCCGTCGGGGGCGCAGCTCGGCTCGGTCGGCGCCACCGCGAAGACGGCGTTCGCGAATCTGCGGTTGTTCGCGACGCCGCGCATCACGACCGGTCCCCGCCCGGCGCTCGATTCGTTGCCGCTGCCCCCGCTCGAGCGCGCGAGCGACGTGGGCCGCGGGGCGCGCGTGCTGCTCGATGCGTCGTTCACCTATCCCGTTGCGACCGTGATGTTGAGGAAGGCGATGGTCGGTCGCACCATCGAGCAGGCAGGACACCGCCTTCGGATCCGCGATGTGCGCATCTCGGGAATCGGCGGGGGCAAGGTCGCGCTGGGCGTGCGTGTGTCCGGCGCGGTTCGCGGGCGCATCTTCTTCACCGGCACGCCGGGCTACGACTTGATCACCCGCCAGATCACGGTGCCCGATCTCGACTACGACGTCGGAACCGCGGCGGTGCTGGTCCAGGGCTACGAGTGGCTCAACGACGTGAAGCTGCGCGACTTCCTGCGCGAGAAAGCGCGACTTCCGGATTCGGCGGTGGTCGACCAGTTGGCGGATCTCGCCGAGGACGGCATGAACCGCAAGCTGCCGGCGCGCGGGACGTGGCTGAGCGGCCGCATCGAACAGGCGGGCGTGGTGGCGGTGCGCGCGACCAAAGAAGAGATCCGCGTCCGTGCGCTGGCGGACGCGGACCTTCAGCTCTCGATCGACCGGGCGCCGTCGATCCCGCGGCTCAAGGAGCCGAAGATGGAGCCGGGCGACGACATCGTGGTGAAATAGGCCCTACTTGCCCTTGGGCAGCGGCGGCACCGAACGCAGGTAGAGCCACACCGCCTTCAACTCGGTGTCGGTCATCTTGGCGTAGGACTTCCACGGCATCGTCTCGGAGATCGCGGTCCCGTTCGGACGCTTGCCTTCGCGCATCGAGCGGATGAAATCGCCCTCGGTCCAGTCCTTGAGCCCGGTCTCGTGCGGCGTGATGTTGGCGACGATCGGCATGTTGGGATCGCCCTGCACCTTTCCGCCGGCGAGATTCTGCTGATGACATCCGCGACAGGTCGCGACGATGTGCTCTCCCAGCTCGAGCGTGACCGCCTCGGCGGGCGGCTCGAGCGCGTGCGGCTTCTGATGGTCGATGACGAATGCCGCAAGCATCGTGGGATCGGTGGCGGTCAGGAACGTGAACACCGGCCCGAGGCGGACTGGCCCGACATTGCGATCGACCGCCGGACGGCTGCGGATGTAGGACACGACATCCGACAACTCGCGGTCGGAGAGGTTCACGAATTCTCCGGACGGCATCGAGGAACTCTGTCCGGTGTGGCGGATGCCGTGGCGCACCGCGAGATCCCAGTCGCGCGGGGAGAATCCGTTGGTCACGCTGCCCGGACCCGACGTGAGGTTGGGGGCGGCCCAGTAGCCGACGACGGGAACGTTGATGACCACGTTGCCGCCGGCATCCGGACCGTGGCAGGCGAGGCATCCGAGCCGGCTCTCGACCAGGTGCTGCCCGCGATTTTGCGCGCGGTCGAGTGCGACGGCTTCGAGGTCGACACCGGCGAGCGGATCACGCGCCCCCGCGCCTGCGGCGATGCGTTCGCGCGCGAGTGCGTCGATCTCGACCGAGTCGAGCGGAAACGGAATCGGAAACGTGGCCTCGTGCGCGGTCCACATCTTCTGATATTTGGCGGTCGACACCTGGCGCGCCCACAGAAATGCGCCCCCGGCGACGATCACCACCAGGAGGATCAGCGCCCCCAGAACCTTGAACAGTTTCAGCATAGAACGGCCTCCGTATCCTGTGGGTCGAGTCCATCAATCGCGGCAATTTGGCATAAGCACGATGCGTCGGGCAAGATCGCGCGGCGCCCGGCCCGGCGGGTCCGACACGCTCACCCGGACCGCCCGCTCATGGAGACCGACCGATGCGCGTAGCGACGATGGCGAGGACCGAACCCGCGTGACCGCGCGATCCCGCGCGCGCCGCGATCCATCAGAATCCTCGCGCGCGATGCCCGGCCGCAAACACGGCGCGATCACGTGGGACATCGCCGCCGGCGCGCTGACGCTGGTGCTCGCACTCGTGTGGGTGGCCGGGTTGATTCCGCAGGCGCTCGGCGCGCGCCTCTCGACCGACGAGTGTTTCCACGCGTTCATGTCGCAATGGATCGCCGTGCACGGAACGCTTCCGCGCACGATCCCCGAGCTCTACTCCGGGTTCTCCTACTACTACCCGCCGCTCTATCACATGCTCGGCGCCGGGGCGGTCAAGGCGGGCGGCGAGGCGGGCTTCAAGCTGCTGAACGTCGCGATCACGGGGACGCTGCTGCTTTCGATCGTGATGCTGTGCCGCCGGCTCGGCTCGGCCTCGGCAGGCCGGTGGGCGGTGTGTCTCTGCATCGCGAACGCGTGGCTCGGCGTGCATGCGGTCCGCATGTACGTCGAACAGCTGACGACGCTGCTGGCCGTGACAGCACTGCTGTTGATGCTGGTCGTGCGCCGTTCGACGCGCGCGCGCAGTGCCGTGATGCTTGGCGTCGTGATCGGCCTGGCGCTGGTCGCCAAGCATTCGTCGCTGGCACTGGTCGCGGTCACGTTCGGCCTCGCGGGCTTCTACGCATGGCGCGGCGAGCGCAGGGTCGCGCGTCACTTTGCGTATGCCGCGATCATCGGCGTCGCGATCGCGTTGCCGATGTTCGTGCGCAACCAGATCTTCTACGGCAGTCCGGTCTATCCGGCGCTCGCCCCGGATCTGGATCCGCTGCTCTACGCGCTCAACAAGGCGACCTTCACGCCTTCACCCGGCTCGTTCTACCGCCAGATGGGTCTCTACATCGGCGCCGGCATCGGCGTGATGTTGCTCGGCGCGCTATCGGTCGCGATCGTGCGTCGGCGCGGGTCGCTGGGAGTCGGATTGATCGGAGTGTGCCTCGCGCTGATTGCGCTGGCACCGTTGCAGCCGTTGCTCGACGCACGTCACATGCTGCCCGTGATCGTGGCGCTCGCGGTGCTCGGCGCGCTGGCGGTGGCGGAGTCGCTGGCGGCGCGACGGGGACTGGTGATGGCGTGCGACATCGCACTGCTCGCCATCGCGGCCTATTTCGTCGCGACACTCCAGAACTATCGCGTGTATCTCGACGCGCCTCCCGAACTCGATCCCGTGATGCAGGCGGTGCGGGAGCACGTTCCCGAGCAGGCGACCGTGCTGTCGCTCTACACCTACGACACGGTCTACTACAGCGGGCGCGCGGCGACGTGGCCGATTCCATGGGGCCAGCCGTCGCATCCGGTCGAGATGTTCCTGACCGCCGACTGCGATTCGGCGCTGATGGCGCTACGGCGTCATCACATCCGGTTCGCGATCGTGCCCAACGTTCCGCAGGGCGAGGCGTTCAACGGCGCCAACTACCCGCGCGCGTTCGTCGAGTGTATGGCCCAGCTCAGCCGCTCGGGCCGGATCCTCGTGCGGTGGACATCGAACACCACGACCCTGATCGAGATTCCGCAACCCTGAGCGCGCGCGGGGCACCCGCTGCGGGCGGGCGTGGCCGCGATGCCTGCCGTACTACACGCCCTTCACGAACCGCGCGAGGCGGCCGAGCGCCTGCTTGCCGCCGTCGATCATACTGAACTCCTCGACCACGCGGTCGTGGTGTTCCACCGTGTCGAACAGCAACGTCATCGTGACGTGAGTCTTGCCGTCCAGTTCACCGAACGTCACCGTCACGAGGAACGTGCCGCCCGCCTCGCCATCGTCGCCGCGGTGGCTGTAGACCAGCCGCTCCGGCTCCACGACTTCGATGAACACGATGTGATTCGGATAGTCGACGCCGTCGGGCCCGTGCATGACAAAACGCCACACGCCACCCGGCCGCACCTCCATCTCCCCGATCGTGTTCGTGAAGCCGTCGGGGCCCCACCAGTCCGCCACCTGCTCGGGTTCGGTCCACGCGACGAAGACGGCTTCTCGAGGAGCGTCGACCACGCGTGACAGGGCGATCTCGCGGTCGGTGGTGCTGCTTTCGTCGCGGACTCTCGTGTTCATGTTCGTCTCCTGAAAGTGGCAGGCGTTCGATCGTACGTACGCTTCGGATAGTTGGAGTTCCCCACAGACTTGTCCACATTGTCCACCGGGCGGGTCGCGGGGAAGACGAGTCCGGAACAATAGAAGAGGCGCCTCGCGTCCGTGCGCAGGCGCCTCTGGAATTCAGGCTGGTCGCAAGACCAGTGAAACAGGACCGCGTTTGATCGCATCAACGGTCGCTTCGTGGAATATCAGTCAAACGTCTCTGCGATCGTCTTGTGCTCGTTGTGCCACTCAAACGGTACGTGAGCCGCTGTCCCGCTTCGCTGGTTCCGGTCCTGGCACTCCCTGACGTTGGTGCCACCGGACTCATGTCTCTCGCCGCTCACGCGCGGATGCGATCTAACAACAGAGCACCCAGCATGCCACTCCGTAAGTGCGAACTTGCCCCGGATCATCAATTGTAATAACCATTTGAACCCCAACGCAGTACCGCGGCTCGGTCATGTCGAACGCGAAGTACTGGGGGCGGCCCGATCGCAGGGAAATTGTTGGAATGAATCGCGGATTCTTACAAGCGTTGTAGCTTTGGATCCGGTGCGCCGTGGCAATCGGGCGGCCCCGCGCAGGGGCCAGCGGGCTAGCGCTCGATCGTGTACAGCACTTCAGCGCTGCTCTGGCTGCCGGTCTCGGCGTGCAGCGTCCACTTGCTGTTGAGGAAGTATTGGATCCGCAGCAGGCTCACCGGGTCGATCACGCCGATCCCGTAGTTCACGTAGACGCGCGGCGACAGGTACGTCCCGAGCATCAACTGAGCCTGCTCGAGCGTTCCCTCGGTTTCGATGGAGGCCTCGTCGATTCCGAACCGGCTCGCCACCGAACTCGCGATGAGATTGCCGCCGCTCAAGCCCAGCGACTGCGCGGCCGACGTGACGATGCCCGACTCCGATTCACTCTTGTCGTTGAGCTTGTGCCCGAGCACGACATAGGCGAGCGCGTCGCGCTCGGCCATCGGCGGATCCGAGAACAACGCGAAGCGCGGGGTTTCGAGCGTTCCCGTCACTTCGAAACCGGCGACCACTCCGTCGCGCGCAAGCCGCGAGGCGCGAAAGTCGAGACCGGGATTCGCAATGAGCCCGCCCGCGAAGAACAGGCGGCCGCGTTCGATGCGCAGGTCCTGCCCGTACGCCTTATAGGTACCTCCGGTGAGATTCAATTCGCCGCTGCCGGACATCGGTGAGCCGGGTTTGTCGATCGCGAGCACGCTGCCGGTGGGCCGTGCATCGAGCCCGGCCGCGCGGATGCGCACCAGTTCGCCGAGCACCAGACGCACGGAAGACGACATCACGAACGCCGCGCGCTTCTCGAATGCGCCGGAGTCGGCACCGACGTAGACGACGTCCTTGGAGGAACCGATCGCCTCGCGCTGGCGCTCCTGATTGCGGATGTCAGCTTCGGGAATCAGCACTTCACCGGTGAGCCGCGCCGAATCTCCGACCATCGTGATGTGAAGCTGCGGAGAGACGAGCACGTTGAGGCTCTGCGTCTTCGAAGCCTGGAAGCGGCTGCCGGTAAGCGTGGCCTGGGCGCGCGCCACACCCGGGGTGAGCTGGGCATCTCCCTTTACCTGCAACGTTCCCGGACCCGAGCGCATACCGCCGTCGAACGCGAGGCTCCCGCCCTGACCCTGCACCTTGAATTGCGCGTCACGCAGTTCGAGCCCGTACCTCGGGACGTCCGCCGCACCTTCGCTGAGTGCCGCCTGACCGGACCACTGCGGACGGGAGCGGGTACCCGATAGCCGCAGGTCGGCATCGAGCCGGCCGCGCGTCGCCGTGAGTTCGGGCAGCACCACCTGCGCAACGCCGAGATCGGTCAATGCGACCTTCAACGCTCCGTCGAGCGCGTCACCGCCTGACCTCTGCGGCATCCGGACGTGACCGCTGACGGTGCCCGCCGCGCCGAACGACAACGCGGCTTCACCGGACACGGAGCGTCCGTCGGCGAACGCCCGGATCGTGCTCGGTTCGATCGTGGTGGTTCCCGTCTTCTTCTTACCGACCGGATAGCGCAGTTCGCCTTGACCAAGATCGATCTGGGCGTCGCCGGCCACCTGAGATCCGGTTCCTCGCGCGTGAACTGCTCCGGCGAAGGTGCCTTCGATCGTCACGGCGGGCGGCATGAACGGCTGGAGCACCGCGAGCCGGATGCTCTCGAGGATGCTGTTCAGTGTCCACGTGTTGCCCTTGCGCCACGTGGCGTCGAGATCCACTCGCGAGGCCCCGGATTTCCACGAGAAGCCGCGCATCGATGCAGCCTCGCGGCTCGCCGCGAGCGCGGCCGCGCTGCTGTCGAGCGACCACGATCCGAAGTCCTGCGAGACGAGATCCATCTGCGTGAGATCTCCGCGCCACTCGCCGTCCAAGAGTCCTCCACGGACCGCAGTGCGGATGCTGTCCGAGCCGTTGCGTGCGGTGAGGGTCACTTCGTGCGCGTCTCGCCACCCGCTGCCATGGACGCCGGCGTGCAGGAGCGATCGGGACGCGACGTGAAGTCCCGCGGCTTCGGCGTCGAGCTTGCCGACCCGGCCACCGCCCAGGTCGATGTCCGCATCGAGCGTCACGCGGTGCGCACCGTCGTGTTTCCAACGTATCGAATCGGCTTCGAGCGACGCCGTGATGTGGGGGCCAGCCTCCGAACCGCCGAAGTGTCCCTGGGCGATCATGCGTCCCGCGCCATGCGGGATCACGCTGAGGTCGGGGGCGTTCAGGGTCCAGTCGAGATCCCACCGATCGGCGAGCAGGCCCGAGGCGGTGAGCTCATTCGTTCCCCATAGCACCGCGAGGTTCCTCACCGAATTGCCGCCGGGGACCAGATCCAGATCGAGTCGTCCCGAGACCGGCTCTTCGCGCACCTGCCCGCTGAGGTTCTCGATCGTGACGACACCGACCGGGCCGCCGTCGCGCGCGTCACCGCGCGTTCGCGCTTCGAAGCCGAAGCTGCCGGGATACGCCTGCCACACCGTCGACGGATCGAGATCGCGCGCCGTGAACGTGAGATTCCATCCAAGCGGAGCATCGAGCGTCACGCGGCCGCGGCCGGCGACGTTTCCTCCGAGCAACGCTCCCGAGATCGTGTTCAGATCGATCACGCGCGGGGTGCCGGTTCCCGCGACCTTGACCGGAGTGGGGGGTACCCATTTCACGCCGAGCATCGCTTCGGAGCTCAGCCGATAGCGGTCGGTCGTTCCTGCGATGCGGAACGCTCCGGTCGGACTGAACGCATGCGGCGTTCCGGTGAGGGGGAATTCGAGCCGGGTCCAGCGTCCCTGAAACTGCATGGCAGGACTTTCTCCGACAGTCGCGATGCGTCCCTGAGCGACGATGCGCGACGGGCGCCCGGGCTGGGTCACGACGATCTCCTGAAAGCGTACCTGTTCCGGCGCGCGTGAGAATCGATAGCTGCCCATCACGTGTCCCCACGATCGCGTGATCGCATCGACCGAGCCGCGCGTGTCGAACGTGTCGGGCGTTCCCGCGACCGTCATGCGCCCGCTCGCAACCGCGGCAGGGTAGGAATCGCCGAAGACGCGCGGATCCATGCGCGAGAAGTCGATGACGGCGTCGAAGCGCGGATGGCGCAGCGGTTCGAAGGCGAGTCCCTCGATGTGGGCTTGAAACGGCGAACGCACGTCCTGGATCACGCGTACCGTGTCGAGTGAACCGACGAGGCGTCCGTCTCCGCTCCACAGGCGATCGCCTTCGGTGCGAAACGACCAGCGCGCGCGAAGATCCACCGCATACCGTCCGTTGGGACGCGCGCGTCCCTCGAGTTCGAGTCGTCCGCGCGGCATCTGCATCACGAGCAGGCCGATGCCGAGCGTGTCGCGGAAAGAGCCCGACGTGAGGTCGATCCGTTCGACGACGAACGCGCTCTCGGCTTCGGCGCCGGTGACGAACAGCCCGGTCACTCGGGCTTTGCGGATCATCACGTCCATCGGAAGATCGAGGTCGGGCAACTCGGGCTTGAGCGTGTCTTCCGCGGCCGCCGCCTCCTTGGGCGTCAGATGAACGATGCGCACGCTGTCCGCATCCAGCGTGCGCACGTCGAGGCGGCGCAGCGCGAGCGCGCGCAAGCTCCAGTCGATGGCCAGACGCTCGATCGAGATCTGGATCCGGTCGCTCTCGTAGCGCAGCCGGCGCACTTCGAGCGGGCCGCTCAGCCGGCCGGTCACGTACTCGACGCGCAACGTTCCCGGTAGAAACGCGTCGATCCGTTCGAATCCCCACCGCGCTCCGGACACGGTGCTGATGAGCCACGCGATGGTCGCCGTGACGAGGACCGCGAGCGTCGTGATCGTGAGCGCCGCGCGCTTCACCCACAAACGAGCACGCGGGCTCACAGGGCAGGTCCGATCGAGAGGTGGAACTCCGGGCGCTTGCGTTCGGTTGTGAGCGGGAATCCGGCGTCGACGCGCACGAGACCGATGGGTGAGTGCCAGCGCAGGCCGCCGCCCGCACCTTGCTCGATCCGATCACGGTAGGAGTTCATGGCGTTGCCGGCGTCGAAGAACGTCGCCACACCGAAGCGTTTGAGGAATCGATACTCGTACTCGAGGCTGATCTCGGCCAGCACGGGGCCACCGGTCACGTTGCCGGCCGCATCGCGCGGCCCGAGCGTGTGGAACCCATACCCGCGCACGCTCTGCGCGCCGCCCGCGAAGAAGCGCGCTGAGGGCGGCAGCGCGTGGAACGACGGCGTCCACGTGTGTCCGGTTTCGGCGCGCCCGAACAGGCGATGGCGTTTGCCGAACGCGCGAATCCAGCGCGCATGACCTTCGAGCCGGGCGTACGAGGCCGTCGACAGCAGGCTTTCGTGCGCACCGCTCACGCTGAAGATGAGCCGGCGTCCGTTGGTCGGATCGAGCGCATCGTTCGACACGACGTTGCTCCAGTTCGCCGAGGGCACGAGGAAACGCGCATTGCCGCCATCCAGCCCGATCTCGAATTGCTCGCGACGGTATTGCACGCCGTAGTTCATCTGCCACCCCGCCCACAGCCGGGCGAGCCTGGCACCGACGAATGCCGTGCGCTCTTCGGCCGCTTCGACGTTCTTCTCGATCGCGTAACCGGTCGTGAGCGTCACGACATCGGAGCGCGGATAGGGCCACGGGATGACGTAGTTCGCGGTCAGGCTCTGAACCGTGGTCGAGAGCGACCCGTCCACTTCAGCCCGATGGCCGCGGCGATTGATGCGGCGCAATTCGGCCATCGCGCGCGTGTGGGGACCGTTGTCGGTGCCGTATCCCGCGCCAAAGGTGTACTTGCCGGGAGTGCTCGGCACCAGATCGACCACGATCGGGATCTCGTTGCCAATCGCGAGATCGCGCCGCGGCAGCACTTCGATGCGGCTGAAATAGGGGCTGTTGCCGAGCGTCTGCTCGAGTTCGATCAACTTGTTGAAGTCGAGCGGGTCACCCCGCTGATACTTCACGTAACCCTGCAACAATTGCGGGTCGATCACGTCCTGGTGGAACGTGGTCGGACCGAAACGATAGAAAGGTCCGGTTGTGTAATGGAGCAAGACCGACGACGAGTAGCGTGCGAGATCGATGCGGATCTCCGCCAATTCGAAGCGGGCGTCGAGATATCCGCCGTTCAGTGCGGCGAGCTTGAAACGATCCTTGCCGAGTTCGTAGAGGGCATGGGACAGCACGTCGCCGCGGTGCAGAGGAAATTCTGCGATCAGCTTCCGGAAGCGGAGGTCTGTGGCGCCGTCGCCCGTCACCTTCACCTCGAGCGAATCGACGCGCATCGGCGTGCCGATGTCGATGTCGTAACGGGCCTGCCAGCGCGAGCCTTTGTGGTCGAGCCGCGACGTCACGAACGGGCGGTAGTAACCGAACGGTTCGAGTGCCGCGAGGATCTCGTGTTCGGCGCCGGAGTGGATTTCGCGGATTTCGGCTTCGGTCAGCCCCTTCTTCTTGCGCTCATCGATCGACAGATGGGAGAGGATGTTCTGGCGCATCTCGCCCTGCACTCCGGCGAGCCTGATGTCGAGCGAGGCGGCACGCGCGCACACGATCCAGCCGGTCACGGCCACAAGGGTGGCGCACGCGATTCCAAGCGCGCGGCTCATGAAGCGTACGAATATGGGCGAACGGTGTGGCCCCAGGCACTGTGGCCAAACACCAGGGCAGCGCGGCGCCGCGTGCGCGATCCCCTGGCGCCCAGGCCTCGTGCGCCTCGCGGCACGCGCGCACGCGCAACCCTCACGATACGCGGGCTTCGTAGGTCCATGGTGCCCGCGTCTGCAGCATGCTTTCGCGCGCACGTCCAAAGTCCCCGAGATAGTGAAGGATCTCGTCCATGCGACGCACGGTCTCGTCCCACGAACTGCGCTTGAGCTGGCGCACGGCTCGCGCCCGGCGCGCTTCGCGATCGGCAACCGATGCGCCCAGCGCGTCTTCGCAAGCTGCGACGAAGCCGCCGGCTTCTGCGCCGAAGTAGACGATGTCCGGGTGGAGTTCGACGACATCGGGAATCGGCGTGCAGACGACCGATCGATCGGCCGCAAGGCCTTCGAGCACTTGCGTCGGATTGAAGAACCGCGTCGATGCGTTGCTCACGAGCGGCAGAATGCACAGATCCCACCCCGACATGTACCGCGGCAGCTCGGCATGACCGACGTGATCGAAGTGATGAAGGTTTGCGTGCTGCGGAATGTCAGAGGGGTCGATGCCGACTGCCGGCCCAGCGAGCACGATCTCCCATTCGGGATGGGAGATCGCCATCTGGTCCAGAATCGCGAAGTCGATCCGCGCGTCCACCGGCCCGTGATAACCGATCCGCGGACGGGGAAGGGCGTTCTGATCGGCGGGCTCGGGACCTTCACGTGCCGCGGCGAACTGTGCGACATCGACGCTGTTGGGAAAGCAACGCACGAACGGATGACTGTCGGTGCGCGCGCGGAAGATGCTCGGACCGCTCGTCAATACAGCGTCGGCGCATGCGAGCAACTCGCGTTCGTCGCCCGCGGGAAGGTCGTCGAGTGCGCCCACGCTGTCGGTGCAATCATAGATGATCGCGCGCGGCTCGAGTCCGCGCGCAAGCTTGACTGCGGACGGAGTGTAGAGCCACGCCGCATGGTCGGTGATGTTCTCGCGATCCAGGAAGGACCGCAGCATCGTGTCGAGGTCGTGGAACTGCTGGTGGCCGGGCGCCGGCTCGTGCGCTGCGAGATGGGGGCGGCACACACGCACTCCTGGGGCGACGCGCAGTGATTCCATCCATGACGAGGGTCCGCCGACCAACGGCTCTTCGATGAACACGACGTTGCGGCGGTTGCCCATGCGCGTCATCACCTGATGAGGACGCTGGAAGGACGACTCCCAGCGGACGTTCGAGAACGCGAGCAGAGGCGGACGATCCATGGTGTGGCTCCCTCGGTTGGATGTCGTGCGATGACGATCTGAAAGGACCTCGAATGCCGCACGGTTTCGCAGCTTCCATGCCAGCCATCAGGTCAGGCTCGCCGTGTGTTTCCCCGGGTTTTTCATCGGAGAGCGGACTCTGACCGCTGCCGGGACTGCGCCGGCTTACATCGCACGGGCAGATTTTTCATTCGCCGGTGTGCGTCCAGCCAGCGGCGAAGGCTCTGCAGGCGTGGATTCGACGTGCTGAGGCCGCAATGCCAATGAATCGCAGTGGCACATACCGTGCTGTAGTCTGCGAGATGTGATTTCCATGTCATCGTCCGGGCCCCGCGCCGGGGCGCAAGAACACGCGTCGAAGCACGATCCTCCCGATTGTGGGCCGGCGCACTCGCGAGGGCGCCATGACGATCATCGAACGGTTGCAGGGATCCGGGATTCGCCGATTAGGCTCGCCCCGGCGCGGCTTTCGTTATCGCCGCGCGGATGGGAAGGGTGTCGCGCGCTCCGATCGCGAACGAATCGACGCGCTGCGCATTCCGCCGGCCTGGACCGACGTCGCCATCCATCCATCGCCGCGATCACGCGTGCAGGCGGCGGGGCTCGACGCCGCGGGCCGCTGGCAATACCTGTATCATCGCGCCCACGTCGCGCGACGTGAACGGAGCAAGCAACAGCGCCTCGCGCGTTTTCTCGAAGCACTTCCGAGCATGCGAAGAGCGGTGCGCCGCGATCTCGCGCTTCCGGGACTGCCGCGCGAAAAGGTGCTCGCGGGAATTCTCACGATTCTGAGCACGTGCTTCATGCGACCGGGGAGCGAACAGTATGCGAGCCAGAACGGTAGTTATGGAATCGCCACGCTCGGCCGGCGCCATGTTTCCACGGCGGGCGAGTTCGTAAGATTCGATTTCATGGGCAAGTCGCGACAGCGGCATCAGCGCGAATTGCGTCATCGCCGCGTCGCACGTCTGGTGCGGGAGCTGATGCGCTTTCCGGGCGAGGTCTTCAAATTTCGCGATGACACCGGCGCGATGATCGACGTGCGGGCTTCGCACATCAACGCGTACATCAAGGCGATCATGGGAGAGGCGTTCAGCGCGAAGGATTTCCGGACGTGGGCGGCGAATCTCCTGTGCGCATGCGCGCTCGCGAAGACGCCCCCGGCCGATTCGCCGCGCGAGCGCCGCCGTCAGATCACGGCCGCCGTCCGCGACGTGGCCTGCCACCTCGGCAACACTCCGGCCGTATGCCGCGCGTCCTATATCTTCGACGTGCTGCTCGAGCGACACGCGCGCGGCTTGCCGACTCGAAGTTACTTCGCGAGCACCGAGGCGATCACGCGCGGCAGCGGCCGCGGACTCGCGCGAAGTGAGCGCGCCCTGCTCGCCCTGGTCCGCCCGGGGACCAGGTCATGAGCATCCTCTCGACCACTGCCACGATCCTGCGACGCACCGCGCGCGAATTCCTCGCAGATCGGTGCCCGCAGATGGCGGCCGCGATCGCCTACCACGTTCTGTTCTCGGTGATCCCGATCGTCGCGCTCCTGATCGCGACTTTCGGATTCATGATCCGCGTCCCCCAGATCCAGCAGCGCGTGCTCGAAGGCGTTCTCGCGAATGTCCCGATCAAGGCCGGGCTCGTGATCGACTCGCTGCGCGCGGTGAGCAATGCGAGCGCGCCGCTCACGATCCTCGGAATCATCGGGCTCCTGTGGCCCGCTCTCGGACTGTTCGGGACGATCCGCGATTCCTTGAATCTCGCGTGGGGCATCCGGCGCGGGCGAAGCCTCGTGCGTCAGCATCTGCTCGATCTGGCCGCGGTCGTCGGGCTCGGGCTGCTGATCGCGATCTCGATTTCCGGAACGATCGCGCTGCACTCGCTGCGCAATGCGAGCGTGATCGTGACGGGCGGTCATTCGGCGACGGTCGACTTGATGTGGCGTGCCGCCGCCTTCGCCTTTCCGGCGCTGATCTCTTTCGTCGCGCTGCTGTTTCTCTACCGCTACGTGCCGAATGTCCGGCATGGCTTCCGTGACGTGTGGCCCGGGGCGCTCGTGGCCACGCTTCTGTTCGAGCTCGCGAAGCACGGGTTCACCTGGTACGTCGCCAACTGGAGCCAGGTCGAGCTGCTCTACGGGGCACTCGGAACCGTCATGCTGTTCCTGTTGTGGGTCTACCTGTCGGCGATGATTCTTTTGATCGGCGCCGAGATGTCGAGCGTGTGCGAGGAACTCGTCCGGCGCCGTGCGGAACCCAAGGTCGTCGTCACGCCGCCTGCAGCGCGCGGGCCGGCGCCTCCGAACGTTCCGCTCGCCGAAGCAGCATCACACGATCTCGTCGCGCGTCGCCTGCCGCAGCGCTGACAGCGTGCCGAGGGCGATCGTCGTGTGCTCGCGCACGATCTTCTGATCGATCCACTCGCGTAACGCCCGCAGGCCCATGCGATCCATGTCCGGGCTCTTCAACAGCACCGAACCGTCAGGCATCAGGTCACCCGTTCGGGAACGGACCGCGATCGCGCGCTCCTCTGGCGATAATTCACGTATAAACGTCGAGTCGTGCATGACTTTCCCTGAGATGGACACTAGCTCTCCTTATAAGCTTGACCCGAAAGCATCGAGTCGTCGAATCGTGACAAAAGTTCTGCGGCGTCCTGATACACGGCCGCCGCTCCCGTCAGCTCGTGGTCGTCCCATCCGCCGCAGCGCAACGCGATCGCGCTCACGCCGGCGCGTTGCGCTGCGGCGATGCCATGGGGCGTGGCTCCGACGGCGACGGCACTCGCGGCCGTGACTCCCAGCGCCTGGAGCGAGAAAAACATGAGCTCCGACAGGGGCCGCGACGCAGGGGAGGACTCCGATAGAATGCGTAGTTTCAGCAGGCTGGCGACCTCCGCCAACATCAGCAGCCGATCGACATGATCATGGTTCGAGTGGCTGATTACCGCCGGCACGAAACCCGCGTCGAGGATCCGTAGCACGAGTTCCCGCGCTCGCGCGAAGGGCCGGATCGTTCGGAGATACCGGGATTCGAAGAATTCCCCGCGCGCCTGATGGATCCGGCGCCCGATTGCACTCGTGAGCGTGATCCCGGCGAGTTCGGGCAGCAACTTCTCCGGTCCCATTCCCATCAGTGAACGAACCCGTGGGAACGCGATGGCGAATCCCGAAGCCTTGAGCGCATCGACCCATGCAAAGGCGTGAGCGTCGTTGCTGTCCACCAAAGTACCGTCGATGTCGAAGATGACCGCCCGGCGTACTGCCCGGAGGGACGTCTCTGGTAATTCTGGGTGTGGGAGTCCCCGTTGAATGTGCACACGTGGACCACCGGCGCGGGGGACCGATGGTTCCATCGAAACGTTGACATGCATGCGCAAGCACCTATTGGGATGTAAGTTGAGAAGAAATCAACCCTCACACGAGGCCTTCGCGACTCCGATCAGAATTAGCGCTGGCGTGCGCCCTGCATTACGCCTTTGCAAGTCACGCGCCGCATGAACGTAAGGGACATGGGGGGAGGCAAATGACCATGCGTACGAACCGGAACACGCGAGCGGGCTCACGGAACGGGGAGTCGGAAACGGTTGAACCCGGGCGGTCGGATCACGCTCCTATCCGTGAGCCGGGCCGGAAGCCTCCGATGAAAGAGCCGGGCACTTCGTGGCCGGTCGAGGAGCCAAAACCCGATCCGGCGCCAATCCGCGAGCCCGAGATCGAGACTCCGCGGATCGAACCACCCCCGGTTGCGGAAGTTTCACGGGGATGTTCAGTACGACGGACGCGCGGATTCGACTATCTTGATTCCTCGATCGACGAGCCGAACAGACCGCGCGGGGGAGTGATCGGCGCCCTTCGCGCATCACGAGAGGCCTGGACGGTGAACCGCCCGGTTGAATCTCACACCATGCCCGCGCACTCCGCGACCGAAATCACCCTCGACCCGGCGGACTGGGACGCGTTCCGCGCGCTCGCGCATCGCGCGGTCGACGATATGGTCACCTATCTCGCCACCGTCCGAGAGCGGCCGGCGTGGCAGCCGCTGTCGGCCGAAGCACTCGATGCCCTGCGTTCGCCGCTGCCGCTCGAGCCGCAAGGCGCTGAGCGCGCTTACCAGGACTTCCAGCGCTTCGTGCTGCCGTATCCGCTCGGCAACATCCACCCGCGGTTCTGGGGGTGGGTGATCGGAACCGGAACTCCGATGGGCGCTTTGAGCGAATACCTCGCGGCGACCATGAATCCCAACGTTGGCGGCGCCGAGCACGCCGCACCTCATGTCGAAGTCCAGGTGCTCGACTGGTGCAAGCAGATGCTCGGATACCCCGAAGCCTCGAGCGGCATCCTCGTGAGCGGCGGCTCGATGGCGAACTTCGTCGGGCTCGCAGTGGCGCGCGATGCGCGCGCCGAGGTCGCGGTCGGAGAGCGCGGGCTCGCGGCGGCACCGCGTCCGATGGTGCTCTACGCGTCGAGCGAGGTGCACAACTCGGTGAAGAAGGCCGCGGCACTGCTCGGACTGGGACGCGCGGGCGTGCGTGTGGTGCCGGTGGACGCGGCGTTCAAGATCGACCACGGCGCACTTGTCGAGGCGATCCGCTCCGATCGTGCCGCGGGATTGCATCCGTTCTGCGTGGTCGGCAATGCCGGGACCGTCAACACCGGTGCGGTCGACGATCTCGAACGCCTCGCCGATCTGTGCCGGACGGAAGATCTGTGGTTCCACGTCGACGGCGCGTTCGGCGCGCTGGCGGCGTTGTCACCACAGCTGCGTCACAAGGTGCGCGGCATGGAACGCGCCGACTCGCTCGCGTTCGATCTGCACAAGTGGATGTACATGCCGTACGAAGCCGGCTGCGTGCTGGTGCGCGACGCGGCACAACATCGCAATGCATTCGTGTCACCGGCCGACTACCTCACGCACGCGACGCGCGGGACCTCGGGCGGGTCGGTGTGGTTCAGCGATTACGGCATGCAGCTTTCGCGCGGCTTCCGCGCGCTCAAAGTATGGATGTCGCTCAAGGAGCACGGCGTGCGCCGCTACGCGCAATTGATCGAGCAGAACGCGGCCCAGGCTCAGTATCTCGCGGAACAGGTCGGGCACCATCCCGATCTCGAACTGATGGCGCCGGTCGAGCTCAACATCGCGGTGTTCCGGTTCCGGGCGGACGGCCTCGACGAGCAGCGGCTCAACGCGCTCAACGAGACGATCCTGATCGATCTTCAGGAGCGCGGCATCGCGGTGCTGACTTCGACGATGCTGAACGGCCGTTACGCAATGCGGGCCGCGATCGTCAACCATCGCAGCCGGCGCGAGGACTTCGATCTGGTCGTCGAAGCGGTCGCGGCGCGTGGGCGGGAGCTGCTCGCGTCACACATCTGATATCAGGGGCGCTTCGTTCCGACCCCGAGCCGCGCGATCGCCGTGATGCCGAACGCGGGCCCCAGCGCCAGCACGACGAACGCCCAGCGCCATCCGATCGCTTCCACCAGCATCGGGACGAGCGCGATCGTCACGGTCGTGAGCAGGAATCCCATCGAGGTCTGCAGCGTGAGCGCAGTGCCGACCGCATGGCGCGGCGCGACTTCGGTGACCATGGCGCTGAACTGTGCGGAGTCCGCGACCACGAAGAATCCCCATACGCAAACCGCCGCGATCACGAGCCACGGGCTCGCGCCGAACAGGAGTCCGATCGCGAGCGCGCACACACCGCTCGCCGCCATCGAGATCGTGACCACGCGCGCGTAGCCGAGCCGGCGCGCGGCGATGCCGCCCCATACGCAGCCGATCGCGCCGGACGCGAGTGCTGCGAAGGTCGCGAGGTCGGCGGCGTGTGGTGATGCGAAGCCCGGGGAATGGGCGAAGCTCGCGGCAAGAAACGCGGGGATCCACGTCCACATCGCGTACAGCTCCCACATGTGGCCGAGATATCCCGCAGTCGCGAGGCGGGTTTCGCGATGGCGCAGCACGGTCGCAACCAGGCGCAGGTCGAACGGCCGCCGCTCGAACGGAAACGGACCGTCACGATAGAGCGCCGCGACGAGGATTCCGGCGAGCAGCGCACCCAGTGACGTGGTCACGATCACGAATTCGACGCTGGGCGTGCCGATCGCATGAACCAGGTAGGGCATGGCTTTTCCGACTCCCAGAGCGCCCACCATGATCCCGATCGCGAGCCCGCGTCCGCTCTGAAACCAGGTGGCGGTCATCTTCATGCCGGGCGGATACACGCCTGCAAGGAAGAAGCCCGTGAAGAACCGCGCGAACAACGCGACGCCGAATCCCGGAGCAGGGAGCAACGCGAGGTTCGCAGCACTCGCGAGCAGTGCCGAACCCGCGAGGTAGTACCGCGACGGCCACAGGTCGGCGAGGTTGAGCGTCGCGGCGGTCGCCGTACCGGCCACGAAGCCGAGCTGGACGGCGGTGGTCAGCATCCCGAGCTGCCCGGCATCGAGCGCCCATCGCGCGCCGAGCACGTCGCGCACCGCGTTCGGCGCGAACCACAACGACATGCCGAGCAGTTCGGCGATGGCCAGCACGCCGAGGATGCGCCAGCGCTCGCGAGGATCTGCGGTGGGGATCGTGGAGGTCATCGAGACTCGCCGCGTCCGGCGAGCCGGACGCCGGCGAGTGAAGGACTCAGGGCGTGTAGCGCTTCTTCTCGACCAGTGCAGCGATCGTCGAGGTTCCGAGCGTGAACGCCGAGCGGAACTCGCCTTCGACTCCGACCTTCGCACCGGTCCGAGGTGCGCCACCCTGATTCGTCACCACCATGAGTGTGCCGGTGCCGTCGTTCAGGCGATAGCCGCCGTATCCGAGAATGCCGGCCGACTCCTCGACCGTTCCCGCGATGCGAACCGTCTTGTGATCGTACTGGGAGGGATCGTCGAGCAGCGTCTTGATCGGCGTCACGCCGCCGCCCTTGCAGCCCGCGAGCAGAAGGGTGGCGAACAACAACCCACGAGCCATACGACGCACGGCGTTTCTCGACATGGTGCCTCCTCGAAAGGAATCCGGCGGGGGAGCAACGCCCGGAATGTACTCCCGATGGCGAACGATCGGCCAGCCGCCGGGGCGCGATTTGGGTTCCACCCGCGGCCCGCGAATGAAGTAAAATCGCGGCGCACCTGATTCTTCAGCCCACGCGCGGACACGTCCGGGAACCCCCGGCTACCATGATGGGGCGCAATGCTTCCCACTCTGCCGGAGGAATCGATGTCCCGCAGGCCGCTCGCATCGCATTGCTGGTCGGGGTTCGCCCTCGCCATGCTGCTCTTCACGCTGCCCGTTCACGCCGAGCCGCTCGGTCGCACCGCTGAAGGCGATCGCGAGCGCGAAACCGGTCCCGAACGCATCACGCTCGAAGAGATGTACCGGCGGGCGGCAGGCCGTCTCGAGATTCAGGCGCTGGGTGCCGTCGATCCCGATCTCGGCTTCGATATGGGACCTCTGACGTGGGGATTCCTCGGACCCTATCCCATCCTCGGCGACTACTGGGCGAACTACGCGAGTGTGTCCGGACGCGTGTCGTCGATTGCCGTCGATCCGCGCGACGGCAACGTCGCCTACATCGCCGCCGCGCAGGGCGGCGTGTGGAAAACGTCCGATGGCGGTCTCGGGTTCACACCGCTCACCGATCATCTGTCCTCGCTCGCTTCGGGTTGCGTCTCGCTCGATCCGCAGAATCCGAACGTCGTCTACTACGGAACCGGCGAGCTGCACTACTCCGGAGACAGCTTCTATGGGGACGGTTTGTTCCGGAGCCTCGATGCCGGTGCGACGTGGTCCAAGATCGCCTCGGCGGGAGTTGTAGGTTCCTACATCTCGCGCGTCGCGGTGAACCCGGCGGATTCCAACATGGTGTTCGTCACGAGCAGCTCGGGCGTGGTCCGCAGCACGGACCGCGGCGTCACGTGGACCACGACGCTCGCGGGCCTGTCTTGTGACGACATCGCGATCAGCACCGCGGACCCCACGCGCGTGTTCGTCGCGCGCAACGGAAGCGGCGTATGGCGATCGATCAACAGCGGCTTGACGTTCGCAAAGCTCGCGGGCGGACTGCCGACCGGCGTCGTCGGCCGGGTTCAGGTCGCGATCGCGCCGACCAACAACTCGATCCTCTATGCGAGCGTGGCGACGAATTCGGGATCGCTGCAGGGGCTCTACAAATCGATCAACGGCGGAACCAACTGGACCAAGCAGACCGCTGCTCCCAACTATCTGGGCGGCCAGGGCTGGTACGACCACTTCGTCGTCGTATCGCCGACCGACGCCAATATCTGTATCGCAGGCGGCGTCTATCCGTACGGAGGCGGCACTCAGGGCGTGGTCAAGACGATCGACGGCGGCACCTCGTGGACCGACATCACCGCCGGAATCGATGGCAGCACGCTCCATCCGGATCAACACTACGGCACGTTCGGGCCGGACGGCACGCTGTGGGTTGCGAACGACGGCGGAGTATGGAAGAGCACCGATCTCGGCGCGCACTGGATCAACTGCAACAGCACGCTCGGCATCGCTCAGTTCTACACGTTGGGAATCCACCCTACGAATCCGGACGCGATCCTCGGGGGAACCCAGGACAATGGAACGGTGCAGTACAGCGGGGGATTGGCGTGGCCGGAAGTGATCGCCGGTGACGGCGGACCGGTCGCCTACGAATCGAGCGATCCCAGCTACTACTACACCACGTACATCCGCCTGACGAACCTGTATCGCTGGCTCGGCGCGGGGTTCAACGCCAACGTCTCGGGACCCTGGCAGGGCACCAACGATCGCGCCGACTGGTGCAACAGCCCGCTCATCTCCGATCCCGCGACGCCGAACCGCCTGCTCGCGGGAACCTATCGGGTCTACGAAAGCCTCAATCGCGGCGACAGCTGGAGCCTGATCAGTCCGGATCTCGCGGTCACGCCGAGCGGCGTGCTGCGCGCGCTGACGGTTTCTCCGGGAGGGCCGAATCCCGGAACGATCTACGCGGGTGGGAGCGATGGCGCCATCCAGGTCACGGTCAACGGGGGAGCGACGTGGAACCTCCGCAACAGCGGGCTGCCGGCGCTGGCGGTGACGGACATCGTGGTGGGCCCGGCCTTCAGCGATCGCGCCTACGTGAGCCTTGATGGGCAGTCGGGCGGACGCGTGTGGACGACCGGCGACGCCGGCGTCACGTGGACCAACGCGACCGGCGACCTTCCGGGCTTCCTGCGCGGACTGTCTCTTGCCGTTGACTGGCGCACCATCCCTGAGCGGCTCTATCTGGGAACCGACTTCGGGGTTTACTCCTCGCGTGACGGGGGCGCTCATTGGGAGTTGGCGGGAGCGTCGATGCCCTCCAACGCGGTCTACGATCTCGCGATCGACAACCTGAACTCGTGGCTGGTCGCCGCCACGCACGGTCGCAGCATGTGGCGCGCGTTCGTCGACGCGGCACCGCCAGTGGTCGCGGTCAACGCGCCGGACGGGGGTGAGGCGTGGCCGCTCGGATCCACGCGCAACATCACCTGGAGTGCGACCGATACGAGCCCGATCGATTCGGTGTCGATCCTGCTGTCGACCGACAGCGGAGCGACGTATCCCACGGTGATCGCTGCGGGAGTTCCCAACAGCGGGAGCTATTCGTGGACCGTCGCGGGTCCGATGGTTTCCACCTGCCGCGTGCAGGTCATCGCCCACGACCATGCGTTCAACGCGGGATCCGACGTGAGCAACGCCGACTTCACGATCTCCGGTCCGCTCGCGGTGGGTGAGATCGATGCGGGTTCGGTGTCGCTCGCTCCGGTGCGCCCCAATCCGACACGCACGCCCGCCACGGTTTCGTTCACGCTGCCCCGCGCGGCGGACGTGACGCTGCGCATCTTCGACCTGCAGGGCCGCCTGGTGCGTGAGCTGGAACGCGGACCGCGCGCCGAAGGGCGTCATGGCATCACATGGGACGGACGTGACGCGGCCGGCCAGCGCGTCATGAGCGGCGTCTACCTCTACCGTTTGAGCACGGGCGGCGTATCGCTCACCCGTCGCATGGTGGTGGTCCGATGATGAGACGCGAACCACCTGCGGCATCGCATCGCGAACGGTCCGCATGACGACGATGCGCCGCGCAGGAATGCCCTACGGAACGCTCGACGTGTGCTCGAACGTGATCGAGGGAGCGGCGCTGCCGCTCACTCGATCCGGTGAGCCGGTGCTGATCGTGGAACGAGGCGAAGTTCCGGGGTTGTGGATTGCCGCGCCCGCTGGGGCCGGCGGTGACCCTTCCGGTCTCGGCCAGCAAGCGCGGTTCATCGTCGAGGCTAACGTGCCGCGGATCCCGGGCGTTCAAGTCGCCGTGCTCGACACCACTCGCGAAGTGATCGTGAGCGTCGGCGATACGACCGTTCTCAAATGCCGCGCCACCGCCGAAGACGTTGCGTCCATTCCACTGATCGACTTCCGCCCGCTCGGACTTCAGTTGTGGGGCGACGAGCAGTGCCTCTATCTCGGACCGATGACGATGGTGCGCAATCGCTTCCGCGGAACGGGAATCGCGTTCGACTTCTGAGGTCCGCCGTCACGGTGACGTGGCTGTCGACCGCGTGATCGTAGGTCCACTTCGGGCGCGCGTCGTCATGTGACCGAAGTGCTATCCGGGACCCAGCCGCCCGAGCGCCGCCGCCGCCTCCGCGTTGTCGGGATGCTCACGCAGTTCGCGCTGATACGCGCGCCGCGCCGCGCGCACATCGCCCAACGCCTCGTGCGCCGAACCGATCCGCGTGTCGATCCCGGCCGGCGCGCCGTGCAACGCGCGCTCGCGCTCGAACTCCCGCAGCGCCGCGCGCGTATCACCCTGCCCGAGCGCCACGATCCCGAGCAGCTCGTGGACCTTGGGAAGGAACGGCTTGTTCCGGAGCGCATGCATCAGATGTTCGCGCGCCTCGTCGTTGCGTCCGTCCATCATCGCAAAGATTCCGAGCATGTGATGGACGCTGCCGTTCTCAGGCGAGCTGCGCGCCATGCGCTCCAGCTCGGACTTGGCCGCGGCGCGGAACGCCGTGTCCTGGGCCGCGGCCGGCACGATCTGCATGCGCCGCTGAATTCCGGCCGGCAGGATGCGATACCCGAATCGTTCGGCGACCGTCGCCAGAGCGCCGCGGCGGCGCACCAGCAACTGAGCCGCATCGTCCGAGAACACCAGCGCCCACGTCGTGTCCGCGTCGAGATAGTCGAGCAGCCGGTCGCCGGGATCCTGATCGCGATCGAGCACCGCGATGTCGAAGTGATAGTCGGCGTCGAGCGCATCCCACGCCGCACGGTCTACGAACACGCGCGGGTAGCGCGCGCGAATCTCGGGACGGATGTTCTCGGGCTGGGTCGTCACGAACGGCAGGCGGTCGCGCGCAGGCCACGCGCGATAGGCGAGATAGCCGCCGAGGTGGAAGTGGTTGAACATGCGCCCGCTCACGCCGTTCTGTTCCATGAAGTCGGCCGCCGCCGCGGGAAACAGCGTGCGGTCGAACGCCACGCGCAACGGCAACTCCGGGCGCGACCACTCGGCCACCCCCAGCGCCAGGCATGCGGTGCATGCGAGCGCGCTGCGCACCCACGACGCGCGCAACACCGCAGGCCACCGCAACGATTCGACCACTGCCTGAAGATCGCGAGCAACGAACGGTGCCGCGACCAGCGCGTAGAATCCGAGGAAGCGCTGCGAGCGGATGCCGAGCGTCGTGAACGCCACGCACATGAGGATGCCCGCGACATCCGGCCCGCGACGGCGCCAGCGCAGGATGAGCAGCAGCGGCCACAGGCCGACCATCAACGGCAGTCCGTCGGTGAGATGCGCGCGCCAGTTGACCGGGAACAGCTCGACCACGTTGCGGAACATCGGTTCGTTCCGCCAGCGCAGCGCGAATTCGAACGGCTGGATCAATGCGCGCGCTCCGAACGGATTCACGAGCGACACCAGCGCGCATGCGGCGCCCAAGAGCGCGAAGGTGCGAAGGCGCGTCAGCCTCGTCGTTGAAAGGGCACCGGCGCCCGGATCGGAAGCGTGCCGCTTCGATCCGGCGATCAGATCGTCGAGCGCATAGATTCCGATCAGTGCGAGGCCGAGCCACCAGGAGATGTGGACGTCGGCCCACACGAGCGCGATCGCGATCAGCCATGGCCGCCGGTCGCGTCCTCCGTTGCGCCACGACTCGAGGATCAGGATCTCGAGCGCGAGCAGCACGGCGCTCAGCGTTTCCGGGCGGACTTCGGCGCGCTGGCGGAACAGGAGCACGCTCCACGCGATCACGACGAACGGCACGAAACCCCGGGCACCCATGCGCCGCGAAGCGAGCCACATCAATCCGAATGCGGCGAGCGTGGCCGACCATTTGTAGAGGAACAGGCCCGTGATCCCCAGCGCGGACCACAGCGGCCAGATCAGCGCGCGAAAGGCCCATGACGAGGTGACCTGGGGATCGCCGAATCCGACCCACGTCCACTCATCGGTGCCGGGCACGGCGTGGCGCGCCCAGATCGCCTTGCCGACGACGAGCAGCTGCCACAGGTCGGTGTCGTAGATCTGGTAGGACACCGAGAGCACGATGCTCGCGATGCACGCGATCGCCGCGGCGAGCATCGCAGGGTGGGAGAGCGGCAGCGCCGGGGTCCGGGAGTCGGCGGGCAACCGAACGTGGCCCCCGGAAACGGGAGCCACGGCACGGCGGCGTGAGGGTCGTGAAGGTTTCATGCGGCGCGATATTACCCGACCGCGCCGCCCGGAGTTATGTGCCGCTGCGCCCCGAGCTCAACACGTGGATGCTGCCGGAGCCGGTGTCGACGTTGATCGTTCCGCCGCCGTCACCGATCCGGCCGCGCATGTAGCCGTGCTCACGCCGCGTGAGCGAGTGGGGCAGATCGATGTCGATTCCACCGCTTCCGGTCTGGAATTCGAATTCGGCTCCGCAACTCGAAGGCACGCGCACCATGACGTCACCTGATCCGGTGTCGATCTTGATCGTGTCGGGATCGCGCACGAGCTGAACGCTCACACGTCCGCTGCCGGTGTCGATCATCACGCCGGGCGAGTCGAGATGGGATACCATCACGCTGCCCGATCCGGTGTCGATCTCGAGCGAGGAGGTCTGCGCTCCGTTCACCGCCACCGAGCCCGAGCCCGTGTCGATCTTGATCGTGCCACCGCTCAGGTCTTCCGCCAGCACGTTGCCGGAGCCGGTGTCGATGGTGACGCTGCCCTGCGCGGCCCGTACTTCGACCGAGCCCGAACCGGTGTCGACATCGAGTGAGCCGCGCGTGCCGTGGCACTCGACCGCACCCGCCGAGGTGTCGAGTCGCAGGTCGGCTTTCACATCACTGGCCGTGGCGCCGCCGGCGCCGAGGAACACGTGAACGTTCTTGCGGTTGGGCACGAGGATGCGCAGATCGGCGAACGCTTCGGTGCCGCGGCCGTTCCCGGCGATCGTCACGCGGCCGCCCATCGCCATCAACTCGGCGCCGCCGTCCCCGAAGGTGCCGTCGCGGCGCACACGAAGGTGGGTGCTCGAACCCGCGCCGAGCTTGCGATAGACGATGCGGTTGCCGGGATAGATGACGCGCAGCGTCTGGCGATCGCCTTTGGAGCCGCTCTCGACCACCAGCCGCTCGGCGTCGGGGCCGCCGCGCGTCAACTCGACCACAACCTCGGAACCGCGGGAGGGAACCACCGAGACCTGGCCGGCGAGGTTGTAGATCGAGATGTCCGAGCCGCGCACCGTGTACTGTTCGGCGCTGAGTGCGATCGGCGGAGAGATGACCAGTGCGGCCGCGATGAACAGTCCCAAGACGAGCAGAGTGAGCACGGCACCCGGGAGCGCCGGACGCGGGGCTGTGGCCGCGCGAACGACGAGCAACTTGCTGCTGGCCATAGTTTTCACGGCGTGACCTCAGGTGGTTTCGATGGGCGGCGGCCTTGCGGCATGGATCATAAGATGGAACCCCGCCGCATCCCGGTCTGCAGCGGCGGGGGTTCGAGCCCTGCAATGCTCATAGGATACTGTCAGCCCGCTGAAAGGTTGCATCGCTGCTGCTCATCCGCCACGGACCGGCCCCGAAGGTGATTCGCCCTGAGGTCATCCCGGCGATCGCGACGCGTCACTTCTACCAACCGAGGATCCATGAACCTCACCCGCAAGCTTTCGGTCTCACTCGGAAAGTTCAAGCTCGCATCGAGAGATCCCGACTCGACCCCCGGCATTCGCAACAAGGCGGAAGGCGCCGAAGTGCTCGCAAAGAATCTCGAGCGCATCGACGAGCTCCAGTTCAATCTGTACGCCGAGCATCGTCGGTCGCTGCTCATCGTCCTCCAGGCGATGGACGCCGGGGGCAAGGACGGAACCATCCGCAGCCTCGCCGCGGCGTTCAATCCGCAAGGATGCCGCGTGACTTCGTTCAAGGTGCCTTCGAGCGAGGAGGCGGACCATGACTTCCTGTGGCGCATCTGGAAGGCGGTCCCCGGCAAGGGCGAAGTCGGCATCTTCAACCGTTCGCACTATGAAGATGTGCTCGTGGTCCGCGTACACCAGCTCGTTCCGGAGAACGTGTGGTCCGCGCGTTACGACCAGATCAATGCCTTCGAGCGCCACCTGTCCGACAACGGCACCACGATTCTCAAGTTCTTCCTCCACATCAGCAAAGACGAACAGAAGCAGCGCTTCATCGAGCGCATCGAGGATCCGCGCAAGGGCTGGAAGTACTCGCCCCGCGATCTCGAGGAGCGCGCCCGGTGGGACGACTACCAGGCGGCCTACGAGCAGGCTTTGCGCCGTTGCAGCACCGAGGCGGCACCGTGGTTCGTGATTCCGGCGAACCGCAACTGGTATCGCAACGCCGCCGTTTCGCAGATCGTCGTCGATGCGTTGGAGAAGATGGCGCCCCGGATTCCGAAAGCGGTGATCGACCGCAAGCACATCCGGATCGAGTAGCCGGGGTGGAGATCAGCGCGCCCCGCGCAGGTCGTAGAGCACCAGCCGCCGCGGAGACGTGATGATGTGCAACACGCGCAACGATGCGGGCGCGCGCGCGGGATCGAGCAGCGGTGCGAGTTCCGGACGATTCGGCGCCGCCCAGCGTTCGTCGACCACCAGCACGTCGGCGCGCTTGCGGCGCGCGCGGCTCAGCACCGAATCGATGCCGCCTTCCGGCAGCTCCGCGATGATCCCGCCGGCGTAGAAGGCGACCCACGTCTTGCGCGACATGACGACCGGCCGCGCGGTGGCCTCGGTCGCGAGCCCGGGCCAGGCGGCCCGCAGCCATCGACCGGCTTCGCGATGTTCGGGGGCTTCGTCCATGAGCGGATGGACCATCGTGTAGACGAGTCCCGCGAACGCGAGGGCCAATGCGAGCGCTCCCGCAACCAGCCCGCGGCGGGCCACGGGTGCGAACCACGCGGCCACGCGTTCGATCCCGGCGGGTAGGAGGGCGAGCAGCAGCGGGACGGCCGGCACCATGAAACGCCGGTCCGACGAGAACGGAGCGTAGAGGAGCGGAAGTGCCGCCAGCATCGCCGCGGCCGGCCACCACTCGCGCCGGGTCAGCAGCGGAATGCCGAGGATCGCGAACGCGAACCACACCGGATAACACGCCTGCGGCATTGATTGCGAGACGATGCGCCACAGCCGCCCGATCGATCGCGACATCACGAGCCCCGGCTCCGCACGCACGAATCCCCCGACGTTCACTGGCGCGGGGGGGATCGAGGCGGCGAGTTCCGGGCTCTCGAACACGCGCTCGGAGAGACCCGGCGGATCACCAAAGTGCGCGCGATACTCCAGCTTGAACTCGCGCCAGAAATTGTACGCTCCCTTCTCGCCGAGTGACACGTGGCCCAGTTGAGCGTTGAGATATGCGGCCCACGGCAACACGGTCACCATGACGCCGAGCAGAAACGCGAGCCTCAGCCGCGGCCGCGCGGCGCGCACTCCGCGCAGCGCGAGTGCCATCGCCACCGCCGCGGCGAGCACGATGCCTTCGGGACGGGCGAGCGAAGCGAGACCGAACGCGGCACCCGCGGCGAGATCGGTGCCGGCACCCGGCGGACGTTGACCCTCCTCATCGTCACCCGACGCGATGAGTGTGAGGCCGGCGAGCAGCAGCGCGATGAACGTCATCTCGGTCAACGCGCTCGCCGAGTATTGAACGAGCCGCGGGTGGAACGCGGCGACGCCGAGCGTCACGAGTGCGGCGCGCTCACCGGCCTTGCGATGCGCCCAGCGATGCAGCAGCGCGAGTGCAATGGTTCCCGCGACGACCGAGACCAGCCGTGCCGCAATCTCGAGACGCTCGGGAGTCAGCGACTGCGCGGAGGCGAACGGCCATGCAGCGATCGCGACCAGAACCGGATAGAGCGGAGGCCACACCGTGCTCCACGCGTGTGCGGTATCCCCACGCAGTAGCGCCGCGGCCAGTCCGGCGTAGTAGGCGCCGTCGTGTTCGATGATTCCGGCGCGCATCGCGACCCACAGCCGGATCGCAAAGCCGGCGGCGATCAACAACGTGACGGTGCGCGTCGATGGAGAGGCGGGTCGTGGCGGCATCACAGCTCCCGGATCATGGAATTCGCGCGCTTCGAGTTTGGCGCGCGTGGCTGGCGGGCGTAACCTCGCGCCGAATGACGCTCGGCCGCCGGCGGCCTCGCGACACATCGTGACATCCATGGCGACGCGTGCAGTTCGCGACAGCCTCGCAACACACCCTTCACCCTACCATCGATCATGAGCCGCAAGCCCAAGCCGCTTCCCACGAACTCCAAGAGTCCGGTGCTGCGCTTCCTCGCCCTGTGTGTGGCTTACTGGGGAGTGGCGCTGCTCGTGCTCAGCCGTTTTCCCGGCGTCGAGCGATTCGGCATCGCGATCACGGTGGGGACGGTCGAGCAGGCATTCCGGCTGACGCGGCAGGAAGTCCGGCGCGTCGGCGATTCGATCTACGCGGGCGGGCAGGGGGTCAGCATCGTGAGCGACTGCAGCCCGCACATTCCCTACCTGATCTTCGCGGCGGTGGTGCTCGCGTTCCCATCGGGATGGCGCCAGCGAGCGCTCGGCCTCCTGTTCGGCGCAATCGTCATCCATCTATTCAACACCGTGCGGATCATTGCATTGATCCAGATCCTGATCTGGCGCCCTGCATGGTTCGACTTTGCGCACGTGTATCTGTGGCAGACGGGAACCGTGCTGGTGTTGTTCGCCACGTTTGCATTGTGGCTGCGCTGGATCGGACCTGCCGCTTCCACTCGCAAGCCGGCGGCGGCGTGAAGTTCCTGTTGCGCTTCATGGCGTGGGCCACGCTCGCGTTCTTCGTGGCGTGGCACCTGCATCCGTCGTGGGAACACGCCGTGGCCGCGGTCGGCGCACGCATCGCGGCACCGCGTGGAAGCGAGATCGAGATCGTCGACCTCGAGCTGTTCTATCCGTTCGACATCGGCGTGTTCGTCGCACTGTGTCTCGCGAGCGCGTGGGCAACGCGCGCGCGGCGCCTGAGCGCGGCGGCGATCGGCATCCCGCTGCTGTTCGGAATCGAAGTACTGTCGCTGGTGGCCGCGTTGAAAGTCATGATGTCGTCCGCCGACGCCGATCAGGCGGCACGCTTCGCGAACGCCGTCATCCGTGTATCGGGGCTGGTGGCCGCGAGCGCGGCATGGCTCTATCTGCTCGGTCGCGAGCGACTGTCGCTCGCCGCCCGGAAATGGCTCGGCAGCTGATGCGGAGGACCCCGTGAATCCGGAAATGCAGATCCTCGTGGAACGAGTCGAAGCCCTCGAGCGCCAGAACCAGAGCGCGCGCGGCATCGCGGTGGTCGCGATGTTCGTGGCGATCGCCACCATGGCGGCGACGCTGGCGATGCCGCGCGGACGCTCGCTGGTTCCCGCGACGACCGGGCGTTTCGATGTGATCGAGGCGAATCGTATTCTCCTGCGTGATCCGGACAGCCGTCCGGTGGGCGGCATGGAGGTCGATCGCAACGGGACCATCCGGCTGGTGCTCGGCCGCGCGGGCGCGACGGGTGCCGTGCTGCTCGAAGCACAGCAGAACGGGGTCGCGCATCTCACACTCAAAGGACCGGACGGCACCGGGCTCGCTTCGCTGGTCGGTTCGCGCCGGTCCGAACTCGCAGTGGGCAGGCAAAAGGACGGTTCGAGCGTCGTGATCGGCGCGCGCGAGGACGGCGCGGGAACGATCACGGCGTGGGACGCCCAGGGAAGAATTCGTTTTCGCGCGCCGTGAGCACGCGACCGCATCGTTCGTCAGTTCCGTTGGAAGTACCCGTCAGACGTTTGAACTCAACCCTCACTCCGAGGATCACTCATGCGAAACCCGAGTCACGCGGACGCGGAGCTGCTGCTCCGCCTGTACGAGATGCGGCGCGATCCGGAACTGCGGCGCGCGCGCCAGTGGTTCCTCACCGACTTCAAGCCCAGCGGCTGGATGGAGATCAAGCTGCGCTATCTGTCGCACACCGATGAAGACCGCCACTTCCGCATGACGACGTCCTACTGGGAGATGGTGGCCACGCTCGTGAACCGCGGCGTGCTGCACGCCGAGCTGTTCTTCGATCACACCGGCGAAGACATCGTGACGTGGGAGCGCTGCAAGGGCTGGGTCGAGGAAGCGCGCGGCGACATCCGTCCGACCTACCTCTACCAGTTCGAAAAGATGGTAGAGGCGCACCAGGCATTTCGCGCGCGGACGATCGCGGCGTACACGCGCGTGAAATCGACGCGTTCGGCGGCGGCGAAGAAAACGGCGAAGAAGAAGTAGATGTCCTCGCGCTTCGGGCACCTGTTCACGATCACCACGTTCGGCGAGTCGCACGGGCCTGGTGTGGGTGTGGTGGTGGACGGCATGCCGCCCGGGTTCGCGGTGGACCCGGCAGCGATCCAGCGTGAGCTCGACCGGCGCCGGCCGGGGCAGAGTGCGCTCACCACGCAGCGGCAGGAAGGCGATGTCGTCGAGATCCTGAGCGGCGTGTTCGAAGGAGTTTCGCTCGGAACCCCGATCGCGATGCTGGTCCGCAACTCCGATGCCCGTTCCAAGGACTATGCGCCGTTGCGGGACGTGTTCCGGCCGGGCCACGCGGACTACGTCTACCACCAGAAGTACGGGATCCGCGATCATCGTGGCGGCGGGCGTTCGTCGGGACGTGAAACGGTGGGGCGCGTGGCGGCGGGTGCGCTCGCGAAGCTCGCACTCGGAACGATCGGCGTGTCGATCGCGGGCGGCACCGTGCAGGTGGGCGAGGTGAGGGCGACGCTTCGCGAGTGGGACACCGCAGAGTCCAATCCGGTGCGCTGTCCGGATCCGGTGGCCGCCGAGGCGATGGCCGCGCGCATTGTCGCGGCGCGCGAGGCGAAGGACTCGGTCGGCGGCATCGTCGAGATCGTCGCGCGCAGTGTGCCGGCGGGCTGGGGCGATCCGACGATGGCCAAGCTCGATGCGCAACTGGGATCGGCGATGCTGTCGATCCCCGCGACCAAGGGTGTGGAGATCGGCGGCGGCTTCGATATGGCGACCCGCGCCGGATCCGAAACCAACGACGTGTTCGATGGCGAGCGCTTCACGACCAACTGGGCGGGAGGGATCGCCGGCGGTATTTCCAACGGCGCGGAAATCGTGGTGCGGGTCGCCGTGCGCGCCGCGACTTCGATCGGCAAACCTCAAACGGCCGCGACCGCGGACGGGGGCACGACCACGATCGCGATCGAAGGCCGCCACGATCCGTGCATCTGCCCGCGCGTGGTCCCGGTCGCCGAGAGCATGATGGCGATCGTGCTGATGGACGCATGGCTGCACCAGCGGGCGCTGCGGGGGCGCGACCGATGAGCCCCGAATCAGCAACGTGGGTGGCCTGATCTAATTAGTTGAGAGACAATGCCGCCATGGCTCGATCCTGGGCCCGCCACCTTCGCCTTCCCCGGAGTCCGTCCACCGCATGCTGGTCCTGCTGCAGCGCAACACCCCCGAAGCCGTCGCGAACGATGTCGCGTCACGGTTGCGCATGTTCGGTCTGTCGGTGCACCGCACCGATCACGACGGACAGGCGCGCTTCGCCGCGATCGGCGAGGCGGGAGCCGCCGACTGGGACGCGGTGCGGTCATGGGCCGGCGTCGCCGAGACCCGCAAGATCGGCGCGCCGTTCAAGCTCGTCTCGCGCGTGTTCCGGCCGCACGACACGGTCATCACCGTCGGCCGGTGCGCGATCGGCAGCGACCAGCTCGTGCTGATGGCCGGACCATGCTCGGTCGAAGGGGAGGAGCAGGCGTTCACGATCGCCGCCGCCGTCGCCAAGGCGGGTGCCACCATCCTGCGCGGCGGGGCCTACAAGCCGCGCACCTCGCCGTACTCGTTCCAGGGACTCGGCGAGGAGGGGCTCAAGCTGCTGCGCCGTGCTGCGGATGCGCACGGGCTCGCGGTCGTGAGCGAAGTGATGGACACGCAGCAGGTCGATCTGCTCGCGCGCTACGCCGACATCCTCCAGATCGGCGCGCGCAACATGCAGAACTATTCGCTGCTGCGCGAGGTCGGCCACACCGACAAGCCGGTGCTGCTCAAGCGCGGGCTCGCCTCGACGATCGAAGAGTGGTTGATGAGCGCCGAGCACATCGTCTCGCAGGGCAACGCGCAGGTGATCCTGTGCGAACGCGGCATCCGCACGTTCGAAACCTACACGCGCAACACGCTCGACCTGAATGCGATCCCGGTGGTGAAGGAGCTGTCGCATCTGCCGGTGATCGTCGATCCCTCGCACGGCACCGGCATCCGCAACAAGGTGGCGCCGATGGCGCGCGCATCGATCGCCGCGGGCGCCGACGGTCTCATGATCGAGGTGCACCACGATCCCGATCGCGCGCTGTCGGACGGTGCCCAGTCGCTGTACCCGGAGCAGTTCGAGGAACTGGTCGGACAGATCCGCACGATCGCCACGGTGCTCGGCCGCAGGGTGTGAGCTCGAAGAGACGCGGGCGGCACTCGACCGCCCGCGTCCGGATTCGACTCAGGCGAGACCGGCCGACTTGCGCCGGCGCATCGCCCATAGCGCACTACCGCCCAGCAGCCCCGCGCCGAGCAACACGACGAGCGGCGAGCTCATGGGAACGTCCGACACCGAATCGTTGAAGACCATGACGACGACCTTCGAGGTGTCGACCACACCGGAAACGACCTTCGAGAGATTGCTGGCCGACACCTGATAGCGGTTCGCTCCGGCGATCGCCGCAAAGTTTCCGCTGCTGAATCCGCCGGAAGCCACATGCGACGCCTTCGTGACCTCCAGTTTTCCGCTGAACAGAGTTCCCGCACCCGCACCGACGTGGGCGGGGTCGGAATCGGCGGCAGCCGAATCGCGATAGACGAGCACCCGCAGTAACCCCTTGGTCGAGTTCAGCATGTTGGTGCCATCGACCAACAGGCGTCCGTTGATGACGATCGTCGTCTGGTTGACGGCCGTGTTCGAGTAGGTCACGAGGAACGAATCGCTGACCGCGGTGTCGCCCGCCGCAGCAACGCCGAGTCCGGCTCTCGCCGTGCCCTTGGTGTAGTTCACCGAATGCGCGAAGCCCGGCCCGGCGCTCGCGCTTGCGTAGCCGACGTTGGAGCCGCCGAGCCCGCCGGCACTGAAGCACACACGCGTCAGCGTTCCCCCTTGCTGGCTCGCGTCCTGGGAGCAGGGAATCCCTCCATCGTGAGCGATCGCCGACACGTGAACCTTGCGATTCGATCGGTTCGAGCGCGCGAAGGCATCGGCCATCACAGTGGATGCGAGGATCGATAACGCGCCGCAAGCTGCCAGAACCGCCACTACTGAACTGCGAACGACTCGACTCAAGATGCACCTCCGGTTCAGGCGCAGCCGGAAGCGACCGCGCCTCGAATCATGCGTGCGGTTCTGTCGTCAGGGCTCGAAATCGGGTCGTTTAGAGCAACCGCTCGAATTCAGCAGCGTGATGTGGAGACAGAAGCGGCGCATCTCGACGGCGACCTCTCGAGATCTGTCAGAACCAGCATCGATGCGCTTCGCGTCGAGCGCGAAGATGGCCACCGGGGGGCGGTGGTGCACTCGGGGGATGAGCGCAGAATTTGAAGCGGCCTCGACGCGAACGAACATGAACCCGTACCGCACCAACGTCAAGGATTTTTCAAGTCAGAGTTGACAGCGTGTCGCGCTTGCGGCTTAATCCGCGGCCTCGCGGGCGATTAGCTCAGTTGGTAGAGCACTTGCTCGACAAGCAAGGGGTCACTGGTTCAAGTCCAGTATCGCCCACCACTTTAAGGCGGAACGAGAACGCGAGCACCCGCGGGAACATCCCGGGTTCGCTTCCGGCATTGCCGCCCCGAACACCCGCGATATCCGCCGCCTGAACAGCCTCGCCATCCGCCCAAGGAGTGACGCCATGTCCATGGCGACTGCGTCCGAAGATCGTCCCGACATCGCGCAGTATCCGGGAGGCGAAGCGCTCTACCGTCTGCGCCACTCGGCGGCGCACGTGCTCGCCACCGCCGTCATCGAGCTGTTCCCCGACGTGAAGGTCGCCGGCGGGCCGCCGATCGAGAACGGCTTCTACTATGATTTCGCGAAGGACACGCCGTTCTCGAACGAAGATCTGGAGCGGATCGAAGCGAAGATGCGCGAGATCGTCGCCGCCAATCAGCCGTTCGAATTCCGCGAGACCGATCGCGACGAAGCGAAGGCGCGCTTCGAGAAGGCGGGCGAGAAGTACAAGCTCCACTTCCTGTCGCAGATTCCCGAGAGTTCCAAGATCACCTATTACGTGAACGGACCGTTCCTCGACTTGTGCCGCGGTCCGCACGTCGCGGCGACCGGCGATCTCAAGGCGTTCAAGCTCACCCACGTCGCGGGCGCCTACTGGCTCGGCAACGAACGCCACGAGATGCTCCAGCGCATCTACGGCACCGCGTTCGCGAACCAGCAGGAGCTGGACGAGTACTTGAAGCGAATCGAGGAGTCGCTCAAGCGCGACCATCGCCGGCTCGGCCGGGAGCTCGATCTGTTCTCGGTGCACGAGGAGGTGGGCTCGGGGCTGATCCACTGGCATCAGAACGGCAGCATGGTGCGCCATCTGATGGAGCAGTTCTGGAAGGAAGAGCACCTGAAGCGCGGCTATCAGTTCGTGTACACGCCGCATGTCGCGAGCGAGAAGCTGTACGCGATCTCGGGCCATCTTCAGAACTACGCCGAAATGATGTACGCCGCGATGGACATCGACGGCCAGCCCTACCGCATGAAGCCGATGAACTGTCCCGGGCACATCATGATCTACAACACGCGCAAGCACAGCTATCGCGAGCTGCCGATCCGCATGGCGGAACTCGGGACCGTCTATCGCTACGAACGCAGCGGCGTGCTGCACGGCATGGAACGCGTGCGCGGCTTCACCCAGGACGACTCGCACATCTTCTGCACGCGCGAACAACTCGCCGACGAAGTGGCCGGAATCCTCGATCTGATGGACTTCCTGCTCAAGACGTTCGGCTACGAATACGTGTGCTATCTCGCGACCCGTCCGGCCGACAAGTATCTCGGCACCGACGAGGAGTGGGACTTCGCGACGAACGCGCTGCGTGAGGCGCTCGAGAGCCGTAACCTGCCGTACGAGGTCGACGAGGGCGGCGGCGCGTTCTACGCGCCCAAGATCGACGTCAAGCTCAAGGACGCGCTCGGCCGCCAGTGGCAGTGTCCGACCATTCAGGTCGATCTGAACCTGCCGAAGCGATTCGGTGTCATGTACACCGGACCCGACGGCCAGGATCACGAGTGCATCATGCTGCACCGCGCGCTCTATGGATCGCTGGAGCGGTTCATGGGCATCTACATCGAGCACACCGGCGGCGAATTCCCGGTGTGGATCGCGCCGGTGCAGGTCATGGTGATCCCGGCGAACGAACGCGCGCTCGATTACGCGAACGGCACCACGCAGATGCTGAAGGACGCGGGCATTCGCGCCGAGATCGACCTGCGTGACGAGAAGATGGGTGCGAAGATTCGCGATGCCGAACTTGCCAAGATTCCCTACATGCTGGTCGTCGGCCCGCGCGAAGCGGAAGCCGGCACGGTCGCGCCCCGCCGCAAGGGTCAGGGGCAGCTCGAGGCGATGAGCCGCGAAGCGTTCGTGCAGCGTGTCACCGAGGAGACGCGGGCGCGCACGCATTAGGTTCTCGGCGAACGACAAGGTCGTTGCCGCACATCACGATGAGGCCTCCCGGCGACGCTCGCCGCGGGGGCCTTTTTCGTTGTCGCGTTCGAGGAAGGAAAGACGGCGTCTCTCTTTATATAGGGAGCACCCGCAAGATTGTTCAGAGATTGTTCTGTATCTCCACGCGGGCACTGGCCTATCATTCCCTCAGAAAACTCCATCCGTCGACGCTGAACCATGCCCCGCAGCATGAACTCATCGTGGAGTCGATCCCATGATCCGCCCTCGCTCGTCTCGTCCCGTCGCGTTCGCCGAGTTGCTACGCCGGACATTCGCGTTCATCTGCTGCGCCGCGTTGCTCATGAGTTCTCGAGTTCCCTCCGCCGATGCCGCCGGAATCAACTTCTCGTGGGACGATTGCGGCGCTGCAGGCTCGCAGTTGAAGACGTTCGCCTGCAACACGAACGCCGGGCCGGCGTTCAACGCCGTGGCGTCTTTCGTTCCGCCCGCGGGCATCAACAACCTGCTCGGCATGTCGGCCGAGGTGCGGGTGGCCTCGACCAGCCTTCCGGACTGGTGGAAGCACGGGAGCGGACAGTGCCGCGGCGTGAGCGCGCTCACACCCGACTTCGCGTTCTCGCCGGTTGCATGCACGGACTTCTGGCCGGGCAGCGAAGTGGGGGGGCTTCTCTACACGATCTCGGCGTACGGCCCCAATACCGCCAAGGTCCTGGTCCAGTGCGCGATTCCTTCCAATGAAGCCGCGCCCGTTTCCGCGGCGCAGGAATACTACGCGTTCAAGCTGCGCGTGCTGAGTTCGAACACGACCGGTGCCGGCAGTTGTGCCGGGTGCAGCGCGCCGGTGAGCCTCAAGCTTCAGAGCATTCAACTGTTCCAACCGCTATCGAGTGCGAACGATCCGATCATCACGACACCGCTCACGCGCAACACCGTGTACTGGCAGGCGGTCACACCGGGACCGCCGGTGATCGGTTCGATCTCGCCTGCAGCCGGAGCGCCGGGCGTGGTCGTGACGATCAACGGCTCGAACCTGCTCGGCACCACGTCCGTACGCTTCGGGACCGTGGCCGCGGCGTTCAACATCGTCTCCAACGCTCAGGTCACGACGACCGTTCCCGTCGGGGGAGAGACCGGGCCCATCACGCTCGATACGGCGTTCGGAAGCGGCACCAGCCTCTCGTTCACGGTGGCCCCTGCGATCCGCCACTTCCTGCCGAAGCAGGCGTCCGCGGGTGCCTCGATCCTCGTCACCGGCCGCAACTTCGCAAACGTCTCGGCCGTGCGTTTCAACGGGACGACGGCGAGCTTCTCCATCGACAGCGATTCGCTGCTCCTCGCGGTCGTGCCGGGCGCGGCCACCACCGGGCCGATCTCGATCACGAATCCCGGCGGCACGACTCCATCCGACTCCGTGTTCCGCGTGGGCCCCGCGGCGGGCGCGCTGGATCTGTCGTGGGACGATTGCGGACTCGCGGGAACGGCGATCAAGACGTTCGCGTGCGATCGAAACACGGGAACGCCGTTCACGCTGATCGGGTCGTTCGTGCCTCCGCCCGGCGTGAGCCAGCTCAACGGGGCGATCTCCGATCTCGGCGTGTATGCCACCACCTTGCCCGACTGGTGGAAGCATGGATCCGGTCAGTGTCGCAGCTCGGCCGGGCTCAACGTCAACTTCAGCTCGTTCGGCGGACCCTATTCCTGCGACAACCTGTGGCTCGACCAGATCAACGGCGGGGGCTTCAGCTACGATGTGGGCTTCTATGGCGCGAACACGGCCCGCATCAGAATTTCGAGTTCGTCGACCCTGAACACTCCGGTCGATCAGAACACGGCGTACTACGCGTTCAAGGTCAACATCACGCGCAACAAGAGCTACTCCTCCGGGAAGTGTGATGGCTGCGAGACGCCGGTGCGCGTCACGCTCCACACGATCCAGCTCACTCAGCCGGCCGCGATGGGTTACAACCCGGTGATCTCGATTCCTTTCCATCGCAACAGCGCGTTCTGGCAGGCGGAGCCCGGGCCGTTGCCGCGGGTCGATTCGTTCACGCCGCTCGCCGGGGCCCCCGGCATCCCGGTGACGATCCAGGGCCAGTACTTCACAGGAGCCACCGCGGTTCGGTTCCGCGACGTGTCCGCTTCCTTCACCGTCGACTCCGACACACGGATCTCGACGACCGTCCCCGCCGCCGCCCGCACCGGCTCGATCGCGGTGACCACATCCCGCGGAACCGCGGCATCCGAGAGTCTGTTCGTGGTGAAGCCCGACATCCGTTTCTTCCTGCCGCACACCGCCCCGGTGGGGCACACGGTCGTGATCCGCGGCACCAACTTCACGCGCTCGACGTCGGTCCGGTTCAACGGACTCGCTTCGTCGTACACGACGCATTCGGACACGACGATCTATGCCATCGTCCCCGTTGGCGCAACCGACGGTCCGATCGCCATCACCAACCCCGGTGGCACCGACACTTCCGACGACCCGTTCCATGTCGGTCCGATCGTATCGGGAACCATCAATCTGTCGTGGAACGACTGCGGACTCGCGGGGACCGCGACCCAGGCGTTCGCCTGCGACCTCAATACGGGCAGCGCGTTCACGCTGGTCGGATCGTTCATTCCTCCGCCCGATGTCCTCGAACTCACGGGCCTCGCGGCCGAGATCCGAATCGCTTCGACCGGTGATCTGCCCGACTGGTGGAAACACGGCCCCGGCCAGTGCCGCGGAACCACAGGGCTCACGACGAACTTCGACTTCCGCAGCGGACCCACGTCGTGCACCGACATCCTGCAGGGGCTCGCGACCGGGAGTTCCTCGTACGGCGTCGGGTTCTATGGCGCGAACAGCGCGCGACTCCAGATCTCGTGTTCGTTGCCGGCCTCGGCGGGAGCGGCCAGTCCTTCGACGGAGTACTACGCGTTCAAAGCGCAGATCCAGCGCGCGAACACGACCGGCGCCGCCGCATGCGCGGGCTGCAGCCTCCCCGTAGGCCTCACACTCAATCAGATCCAGCTCTTCCAGAGTGCCGAACTCGGATACGATCCGATCCTCACCACACCGGCCGCTCGAGTGGTCGCCTTGTGGCAGGCAGCACCGGGACCGGTTCCGCAGATTTCGGCGTTCACACCGCCGGGCGGCGGTCCTGCTCAGGTCGTCACGATCTCGGGCAGCGGATTCACCGGCGCTTCGTCGGTGAGGTTTCACACGCTTGCGGCCTCGTCGTTCACGGTGACCTCGGACACCAAGGTTGAGGCGGTCGTGCCGGCCGGTGCGCGCACCGGACCGATTCACCTCGCGACGATCCAGGGTTCGGACACCAGCGACAGCATGTTCATCGCGGCGCCCGAACTGCGCAACTTCCTTCCGCAATCGGCCCCGGTGGGCTATCCGCTTTCGATCCGCGGCTTCAACTTCACGCGGACCACGGCCGTGAGCTTCAACGGCACCACCGCCACGTTCACCGTGCAGAACGACTCGACCCTGCAGGCGCCGGTGCCGGCGGGAGCGACCGACGGACCGATCACCGTGACCAATATCGGCGGCTCCGACACCTCAGACAGTCTGTTCCATGTCGGACCGCTGCCCGCGGGCTTGCTCAACCTGTCGTGGGATCTGTGCGGTACGGCGGGTACGGCGCTCAAGACGTTCGCGTGCGACGCGAACACGGGAACCGGGTTCACGTTCGTCGGCTCGTTCGTGCCGCCTCCCGGCGTGCAGGAGCTGATCGGAATGTCCGCCCGCGTGCGCATCGCATCGTCCCAGGCGCTTCCCGACTGGTGGAAACACGGCTTCGCGCAATGCCGCGCCAGCTCCGCTCTGCCGGCAACCTTCAGCTTCGCAGGCTCACCATGCTTCGATCCGTGGCAGGGCCAGGCGGTAGGCAACACCTCGTATTCAGTCGCCTACGACGGCCCCAACACGGCACTGCTGCAGGTCGTGTGTGCGATGGATCCGTCGAATCGCACCGCGACCCAGTCCGATCGCGAGTACAACGCGTTCAAGGTGCAGGTGCTTCGTACCGCGACGACCGGAGCGGGTGCGTGCTCCGGATGCAACGTGCCCGTTTCGCTCACGCTCGAGCAGCTACAGCTGATGCAGTCCCCGGAACTCGGCTTCGATCCCGTGATCACGACACCGCAGCTTCGCAACGCGATCGCGTGGCAGGCGGAGCCGGGTCCGCCGCCGGTGATCGACTCGTTCTCACCCATGGCGGGTGCCCCGGGACAGCCGGTCACGATTCGCGGCGCGCACTTCACCGGAACGAATTCCGTGCTCTTTCACACGTTGAGTGCGTCGTTCTCCGTGACCTCGGACACGACCATCGCGACTTCGGTACCGCCCGGCGCGCGCACCGGCCGGATCACGGTCGCGACGATTCAGGGCAGCGACGTCAGCGACGATCTGTTCAGCGTCGCTCCGATCATCACGTCGTTCGCGCCGCGGCAGGCACCCGTGGGTCACGTCATCACCGTGCGCGGCGTGAACTTCATCAACGTCAACGACGTCGAATTCAACGGCCTCGACGCCACGTTCACCATCGTCAACGACTCGATGCTCACGGCCCCGGTGCCGGCGGGCACCACCAGCGGTCCGCTGCGCGTCGCCAATCCCGCGGGTGAGGACATCTCCGACATCGCGTTCACGGTCGGGCCGCTGCCGCCGGGATTCATCAACCTGTCGTGGGATGCATGCGGCGCGGCGGGCGCCGACTTGAAGAACTTCGCCTGCAACGTGAACACGGGAACGGTCACGGCGTTCGCATCGTTCAAACCGCCGGTGGGCGTCACCGAGATGATCGGTCTCTCCGGGGACATCCGGATCGCGTCGGGCTCCGCGCTGCCCGAGTGGTGGAAGCACGGTTCCTCGTTCTGCCGCGGCACCGGCGACCTCACGTCGAACTTCGACTTCTCGCTGGCCCCGGGCTCCTGCGTGAACCCCTGGCAGGAACTGGTGACGGGCACCCTCGACTACACGGTCGGATTCGGCGGCGCGAACATGGCCAGGATCGAAGTGTTCGGATTCATGAACTCCCATCGCGTCGCGTTGGATCCGGCCGTCGAGTACCACGCCTTCAAGGTGAATCTCCTCCGCACGCAGTCGACGGGTACGGGCAGTTGCTCGGGGTGCAACGTTCCCGTGAGCCTCACGCTGCGGCAGATCCAGTTGTTCCAGACGCCCGAGTTCAAGTACGACCCGGTGATCACGACCGCACTCGATCACAAGACGATCGCGTGGCAGGGAGTTCCGGGTCCGCTGCCGGACGTTCAGTCGTTCACGCCGGGCGCGGGAGCACCCGGCACCGTGGTCACGATCCGCGGACTGCATTTCACCGCAACTTCGCTCGTCACCTTCGACTTGCGGCCGGCTCTGTTCACGACCGTATCGGACTCGGTGATTCACGCCACCGTCCCGGCCGGTGCGCGCACGGGATTCATCGAAGTCAGCACACCGAACGGTTCGATGACGTCGGCCGGCACGTTCATCGTCGCGCCGCGCATCGCGAGTTTCTCGCCTCGCCAGGCGCCGGTGGGGAGCACGATCACCATCACGGGGGAGAACTTCCTGTACACGTCGTCCGTCCGGTTCAACGGACTTCCGACGCCGTTCAGTATTTCTTCCGATGTGAGAATCACCGCCACCGTTCCCACCGGAGCCACGAACGGTCCGATCAGCGTCACCAATCCCGGCGGGACCGCGGTCTCGGACAGCACGTTCCGTGTGGGGCCCCTGATGATCACGAACGGCGGCATCAACCTGTCGTGGAGCGACTGCGGAACCGCGGGCACCGAGAACATGACGTTCGCCTGCGATGCGAACTCTGGTTCCGCATTCGCGATGATCGCATCATTCATTCCTCCGCCGAACGTCACGGAGTTCGCCGGCATGTCCGCCCAGATCGACATCCGGTCCAATACGGCCACCTTGCCCGACTGGTGGCGGCATGGCAGCCAGCAATGCCGCTCGACCACCGGGCTCGCGACCAGTTTCGACTTCACTTCCGGGCCGTTCACGTGCGTCGACTACTTCGCCGGACAGGCGGCAGGCGGTTATGCCTACGATGTCGGTTTCGGTTCGCCCAGCCGTGCGCGGTTCCGGATCCAGGCGGCGGTTCCGATCGAAAGTGCGGCGCCGGTCGATCCCGAAACCGAGTACTACGCGTTCAAGGCAAATATCCTGCGTTCCAAGACCACCGGCAGCGGCAGTTGCGCCGGTTGCTCGGAACCCATGTGCCTCCTGCTGAACGAGATTCAGCTGTTCCAGCCCTTCCAACTCAACTATGACCCGCAGCTCACGATGCCGATCAATCGCAACTACATCTCGTGGCAGGGCGGCATTGCCAACTGCGTGAGCTCGACTCCTGTGCAGGCATCGGTCGTGACCACCGAGGCCAACTCCGAACGGGTGCGCGTGGTGTGGATGACCGCCGACGTTCCGGAAGCCGCGGTCTACCGGCGTGAGGGTGCACGCGAATGGACGCACGTGGCGCGGCTGGTGCCGGATGGGTCGCATCGTCTGACGTTCGACGACTACGACGTGGTTCCGGGCGCGCAGTACGCCTACCGGCTCGGCATCATGCTCGCGTCGGGAGAGGTGTTCGTGGGCGAGACGTCGGTTTCGGTCCCCGGCAACACCGCGCTCGCGATGTCCGCAGTGCGGTGGGATGCCGGATCGCGCGGCGTGCTCGTATCACTCGCGCTGCCGCGCGCGGGTGCGGCGACGTTCGAGATCTACGACCTCGGCGGACGCCGCTTCGTGCGCGAAGCACTCGAAGGGCTGTCGGCCGGCACGCACGACGTGCGGATCGCGGGCGCCCGATCGCTCAAGCCCGGAATGTATTTCGCGCGATTGAGCCAGGGGACGGAACGCGTCACGGGGAGGTTCGTGGTCGTTCAGTAGGGAAGGTCACGGGGGAGGGCTGACGGTCCCGCGCGGGCCGGCCAGCCCGGACCCTGCCTCGGCAGCAACCGCGCGAGGCCCCCGGCAGGCCTTGCAATTCCACCCCAGGCCCCCTAAACTGCCCGACGTCTTACTTCAAGCAGAAGCCCTACCGGCTTCTCACCCCCGCGGACCTCTGGGTCTCGCTCAAGGGTTCTCGCTTCGGACGCACGCATTCCGCGATCATTCGTGGGTGCCTGGTCTTCCGGCAACGCCGGGCGGGGTTTCTGCTTGGAACCCTGCCCGGCGTTTTTTTGCATGCGTCGCATGCGCTCCGGGCCCTGCAGCGAACCGCTCTCGCGGAGGTGGCAACCATTTCAGTAGCCAAGCAGCCTGAAGTTCGGGTGAACGAACGCATCCGCGTCCCCCAGGTCCGAGTGATCGGGGACGATGGGTCACAGGTCGGAGTGCTCGCCACGCGCGAGGCGTTGCAGCTCGCGCAGTCCCGCGGCCTCGATCTCGTGGAAGTTTCCCCGACGGCGCGGCCGCCGGTGTGCCGGATCATGGACTACGGGAAGTTCAAGTACGAACAGAACCGCCGCGCGCGCAAGGCCAAGAAGAAGCAGCACCAGATGCAGCTCAAAGAAGTGAAGATGCGCCCGAAGATCGACGACCACGACTACGACTTCAAGATGAACCATGCGCGCGACTTCCTGAACGGACGCGACAAGGTCAAGTTCACGATCACGTTCCGCGGCCGTGAAATGGCGCACATGGACATCGGCTTCACGTTGATCCAGAAGATCATCGCCGAGTTGACCGACGTTTCGACGGTGGAATCCCCGCCGCGTTCCGAAGGGCGCTCGCTGACGACGGTGCTGATGCCGAGGCCCCCGAAGCCCGGCAGCAAGGAGCACCGTGAAATGACGGAAGACAACGACCACCCGGGTGCTGGCGAGAAGAGTTCGTCCGCGTCCTCCGGCATCCGCATGGAAGCCGGTTCGAAGGAGTAACGATGCCCAAGCAGAAATCCAACCGCGCCGCCGCGAAGCGATTCAAGCTCACGGGAAGCGGTAAGGCGAAGCGAGCACACTCCGGTCTCCGTCACGGAATGATCGGAAAGCCTCGCGGTCGCAAGCGCAAGCTGGTCGGGACCGCGATGGTGGCTGATGTCGATCAGCCGCGCGTCCTGCGCATGCTCGGCAAGCGGTAATCGGGACGCTTCGTCGTCCACAGATTCGTTCAATTTCCCCGCGCCGCATCCGGTACTGCGGGGATGGAGGTTTGAGTCATGCCACGCGCAAAAACAGTAGTTCCCGGCCGCGCCCGACGTAAGAAGGTCCTCAAGGCAGCCAAGGGAAATTTCCAGGGTCGTCGCAAGCTGTTCAAGACCGCGCTGCAGACCGTTCAGCGCGCGGGGCAGTTCGCGTGGGAGCATCGCCGCGCGAAGAAGCGGGATTTCCGCCGCCTGTGGATCACGCGCATCAACGCGGCCGCGCGCATCAACGGCCTGTCGTACAGCACGCTGATCTCGGGATTGAAGCGCGCGAACATCGAGGTCAATCGGAAGCTGCTCGCGGACCTCGCCGTGCGTGACGAGACGGCGTTTGCGCGTCTCGCGGAGGTCGCGAAGTCGGCGGCAGCGTGAGCGCCCCCGCCGCACCCCTGGTGCGCGGACTCGAAGACGGCTGGGAACGAACCGATCCCGCCACGCGGGTGGCGGATTGGGCCGAGCGGATCGCTCAGCTGTCGGCGATCGACCGTGAGGTCGCCGATGCGGTGAGTGCCTACGGACATGCGATCGCAGGAGCCGCGGATGCGGCGACGCTCGTGAGCCGCTTCACCGCGGCACTCGGGCGCGAGCGCGGGGATCTGACCCGCGCGCTCGCCGAGATCCCGCAACTGCCACTCGATCAGCGCAAGGTTCGCGGCCGCGCGCTCAACCTCGCCAAGCGGCTGCTCGAGGATCTGCACGAAGCCGTGCGCGCCGCGCACGCACGCGCGGCCGAGTCGCGCGGAGCGACCGACGTCACGCTGCCCGGACGACTGCCGTGGGTCGGACGCCGGCATCTGCTGATGCAGATCTACGACGAGCTGCTCGACCTGTTCCACGGTCTCGGCTATTCGGTGTACACGAGCCCCGAAGTCGAGCGCGACGAATTCAACTTCACGCGCCTCAACTTCCCGCCCGATCATCCGGCGCGCGACGCGCACGACACCTACTTCGTCACCGACTCGCTCTTGATGCGCACGCACACGTCCCCGGGCTGGGTGCGCGCGATGTCGGAGATGAAGCCGCCGCTGCGGCTCGTGTTTCCGGGGCGCGTCTACCGTGCCGAGCAGATCGACGCGAGCCACATGGATCAGTTCCACCAGATCGACGGTCTCTATGTCGGGAAGAACGTCAGCATGGCGGACTTGAAGAGCACGCTGAACACCTTCGCGCGCGCGCTGTTCGGCGCCCAGGTGCGAACGCGCTTCATCCCCATCTACTTTCCGTTCGTCGAGCCGGGCGCTCAGATGGACGTGTCGTGCACGATCTGCGACGGCGCGGGCCAGGTGACCGACGGCGGTACGACCAAGCGCTGCAGCGTGTGCAAAGGATCCGGATGGCTCGAAGTGCTCGGGTCGGGCATGGTGCACCCGAACGTGTTCCGCGCGGTCGGCTACGACCCCGAGGAGTACACCGGCTTCGCGTTCGGCATGGGCATCGAGCGGATCGCGATGCTGCGCCACGGCGTCGGCGAGATCCGCATGTTCCTCGAGAACGACCTCCGTTTCCTGAACCAGTTCTGACCGCCGCGCGGTAATCCCGCGGCGACCGCTGACCGTCCCAACCGCCTCTCGCCAGGGAAGTGTTCGATGAAACTGTCGCTGTCATGGTTGCGCGAGTGGATCGAAGTCGAAGCCACGGCCGAGGACATCGCCGAAGCGCTCACGCGCCGCGGGTTCTATGTCGAAGGCATCGAGGTGCACGGTCCGAGCTTCACCGGTGTGGTGGTCGCGCGCATCCTCGATGTGCAGAAGCATCCGAACGCCGACAAACTGTCGCTGTGCAAGGTCGACGGCGGCGCGGGTGAACTGCGCGTCGTGTGCGGCGCGCCGAACGTGCGCGCGGGAATGGTCGTGCCGCTCGCGACGGTGGGAGCCAGGCTCCCGGGCGGGCTCGTGATCAAGAAGAGCAAGATCCGCGGCGAGGAGAGCCAGGGCATGCTGTGCTCGGCGCGCGAACTGGAGATCAGCGACGACCACGACGGCATCGTCGATCTCGAGCGTGTGTTCGCGGGTGCCGATCTCACGCCCGGGCGGCCGGCCGAACAGCTGTTCGGCCCGGCGGACTCGGTGCTCGAAGTCGAGATCCCGTTCAACCGTCCGGACGGCATGGGCGTCGTGGGTCTCGCGCGCGAGGTGAAGGCCGCCTTCGGCGGACGCTGGACCGAAGGCGCCCGCGCGCGGTTCGATCGCCGCTGGAGCGCGGTCAGTGCCGCGGGCCCGTTCGACCTCGAACTCAAAGAACCGCGCGGGTGTCCGCGCTATATCGCGCATGCGATCGAAGGCATCTCTATCGCCCCTTCGCCGGCGTGGCTCGCCCAGCGGCTCGAAGCGATCGGCCAGCGTCCGATCAACAACGTCGTCGACCTCACGAACTTCGTGTTGTTCGAGCTCGGCCAGCCGCTGCACGCGTTCGATCTCGATCGCCTGAAGGGTCCCGCGATCCGCGTGCGCCTCGCGCGCGCGGGAGAGAAGCTGGTGACGCTCGACGGCAAGGAGCGCGAACTGAATCCCGAAGTGCTGGTGATCGCCGATCGCGACGCCGCGGTCGCGGTCGCGGGCGTGATGGGCGGCGCCGACAGCGAAGTCCATGCCGCCACCACGCGGCTGCTGCTCGAGTGCGCGTGGTTCGAACCGACGCGCGTGCGGCGCGGCGCGCGCAGCCTCGGACTTTCGACCGAAGCCTCCAAGCGCTACGAGCGCGGTGTCGATCCCGAGATCGGCGCGGTCGCGGTCGCGCGCTTCCTTGAACTGCTCGCAACGTTGTGTCCGGGCATGAGGGCGGGGGCGGCGTGCGAGCGCAACGTCGATGCGCGCGCGCCGCGCGTGCTCGAGCTGCGCGCCTCGCGCTGCGCGCGCGTGATCGGCATGCCGGTTTCGGCAGCGGATGCCGCGCGTCATCTCGAGGCGCTGGAGTTCGGCGTGAAGCCCGGAGACCCGATCTCGGTCACGGTGCCGCCATGGCGCATCGACGTGGCGCTTGAAGACGACCTGGTCGAAGAGGTCGCGCGCTCCAACGGCTACGACCGCATTCCCGATGTGCCGCTCGAGACCAGCGGCGCCTACGCCGTGCGCTCCGCGCGCGAGCGCACGATCGCCGCCGCGCGCGCCGCGATGCTCGCGCGCGGACTCACCGAAGCGTGCTCGACCAGCCTGCTGTCCGAACGCGAGGCGCAGATCACCGCCACGGTGCTCGGCGCCGATCCCGCGCGACTCGTGCGCTTGCGCAATCCGATGAGCCGCGAGCACGAAGTGCTGCGGCCGAATCTGCTCGGCGGGCTCTTGCGCGCGTGCGCGCACAATCTCAAGCAGGGTGTCGAAGCGGTGCGGCTGTTCGAGATCGGCCACGGGTTCGCGTGGAACACGGACGAGAGTGCGCGCATCGCCGCGAACGGCGAAGCCACGCTGCCGGCCGAGACGCTGATGATCGCGGCACTCCTTACCGGACCCCGATATGCGCATGCGCACGACACCTCGCAGCAGCCGGTCGACTTCGCCGATGCGCGTGGAATCTGGGAGGCATGGCTCCAGGAGTTGCGCGTTGACACCCCTGAATGGCGAGCCTATTCTGGCGACGGCTGGAAACGCGATGCCAGTGCGGAGGTTGCAAGCTCGGCTTCACGCATTGGATGGGCGGGAACTCTGGGCCAGACGCTGCTCAAGGAGTGGGAGATCGACGCGCAGGTTCACGTGTTCGTGGCCTTGCTCGAGCCTTTGATCCACTCCGCGCAACGCACGCCCCGAGCCTCGATGCCCGGTCGCTTTCCTCCGGTGCGCCGCGACCTCGCATTTTTCGTGCCCGAGAGCGTGACGCACCAGCACCTCGAGCGCGCGCTGACCGTTGCCGCCGGAGAGCGGCTGGCCTCGCTCGAATTGTTCGACGTGTACGCTGGCCCGGGTACTCCGACCGAGATGAAGAGCATGGCGTTCGCGTTGCGCTTCATGCATCCCGAGCGGACCATGACGGAGCCCGAGGTCCAGGCCATCCAGGAACGCATGGTGATGGCCGTCGCGAAGGAATGTGGCGGCCAGTTGAGAGAAAAATGACCGAGACCGCGTTGATGCAGACGGATCTCGACCGGCTGAGCGAGCGGGTCGAGAGGGCAGCCCAGCTGGTACAGAAGCTCCGCGACGAAGCCCAGCGCGCCACGCAGGAGCGCGACGAGCTCTTGCAACGGTCCGCGGAATTGGAGCAGCGACTTCAGGGTCAGGACGTGGCGGCGCTGCTGCAGGAACTCGGGACCTTGCGTCGCGAGCAGAAGGATTGGCACAGCGAACGTCGAGACGTCGCTTCGCGCGTCGAGTCGATGCTCAAGAAGCTCGAGAAGCTCGAAGCTTAGCAGGCTGCTGAAGAAGCCGAGTGCAAGGCGCGAGGGAAGCGACGAGCGAGGCGTATCCGAAGGATACGTCGAAGCGAGGAGCGACCGAGCAACGCAGCAATCGGGTTTTTCAGCAGCCTGCGGCCTCAATTCAACGGGATCAGAGCGCAGGGAAGTATGCTGCAAAGACGGAGGCGCCATGCTCGCCAAGAACGTCGTTCAGGTCGAGATCTTCGGCCACTCGTACACGATACGCGGCGAAGCGAACCAGGAGTACATCCTGGAGGTCGCCGCGTATGTGGACCGCAAGATGCGCGAGATCACTGAAAAGCTGCCGGTGGCCTCGCTCTCCAAAGTGGCGATTCTCGCGTCTCTCAATATTGCCGACGAGCTGTTCAAAGAGCGCGCACGGCGCGAAACCGAGGATCGCGATCTGCGCGACCTCAGCACGCGCACGGCGCATCTCACCGCCGTCCTGGACGAAGTGCTCGAAGGAGCGCCAGGAAAGTAAGGCGGCGAACGGAATCAGAGGCCGCAGCGTTTTCCCTGCCGTGCTCGTGATGCCTCGGAGTTCTTGAACCAATACTTTCGTTCTGGGTGTTCTGGTGGCCGGCGACGTTGTGCTCCGGCATTCCGCGTTCGGTATGGCGCCGGAATCCGGGGAGTGCCGACCCGGTCGTAGGGACGCCCACCTGGCTCGCCAGGTCTCAAGAACCCCACAAGCACACGGTATTTGGCGGGGATTTTTCCCTGCCCGGGCGTCCGCCGCCCGGCGTTGCCGCAAACGCCGGACGCGGATGCTCAGGGAGAATGAATGTCTGACGTGACCCTGATCGGCGGCATCGTCCTCGGTGCCGTCGTGTCGTTTGTGATCGGCTTCTTCCTTCGCGCCCAGCTCGGCCGCTCGCAGGTGCTGGGCGCAGAACGCCGCGCGGTCTCGCTCACCGAAGAGGCCCAGCGCGAGGCCGAGGCGCTCAAGCGCAACGCCGTGCTCGAGAGCCGCGAGGAGGCGCTGCGGCTCAAGCAGCAGCTCGAACGCGAGATGCTCGAAGCACGCAACAACCAGCTCGCGGCCGAGCGCGCGTTTCAGGAGAAGGAAGTCGCCTTCAGCCGGCGCGTCGAGGTGATCGAGAAGAAGGACCGCGATCTCAAACGTTCCGAGCACGATCTCTCACAGCGCGAAACCGCGGTCACCTCGCGCACGCAGGAACTCGATCAGGTGGTCCAGGAGCAGCGCAGCCGGCTCGAGCGCATCGCCGGACTCACCGCCGAGGACGCGCGACTGCAGCTGATCTCCTCGATCGAGGCAGAAGCCCGCTCGGAGGCCGCGCGCCGCACGACCGAGATCCGCGACAACGCCCAGCGCAACGGCGAACGCGAGGCGCGCAAGATCATCGTTCTCGCGATGCAGCGTTACGCCGCCGATCACGTCTCGGACTCTTCGGTCTCGGTCGTCCACCTGCCGAGCGACGAGATGAAGGGGCGCATCATCGGGCGCGAAGGCCGCAACATCCGCTCGTTCGAGATCGTGACCGGGATCGACGTGATCATCGACGACACGCCCGAGGCCGTGATCCTGTCGGGCTTCGATCCGGTTCGCCGCGAGATCGCGCGCATCGCGCTCGAGCGGCTGGTCGCCGACGGACGCATCCATCCGGCGCGGATCGAGGAAGTGGTCGCCAAGGTGAAGACCGAGGTCGAAGGCAAGATCCGGGAGTTCGGCGAGGCCGCGTGCCTCGAGATCGGCGTTCACGGCATGCACGCCGAACTCGTCTACCTGCTCGGCCGGCTCCACTACCGCACCTCCTACGGGCAGAACATCCTCAACCACTCGATCGAAGTCGCGCACCTCGCCGGCATGATGGCGGCGGAGATCGGCATGGATCAGAAAACCGCGAAGCGCGCGGGGTTGATGCACGACATCGGCAAGGCGATCGACCACGACCACGAAGGCAGCCATCCCGCGCTCGGGATGGAAGTCGCCACGCGCTACGGCGAACCGCAACCGGTGCTGGAAGCGATCGGATACCACCACGACGACTACGCGGGTGGCAGCCTGTGGCCGGTGCTGGTGTCGGCGGCCGACGCGATGTCCGGGGCGCGACCGGGGGCGCGGCGCGAGAGCCTCGAGATCTACATCAAGCGGCTCGAAGCGCTCGAGAAGATCGCCAACGCGTTCGCCGGCGTCGAGAAGTCCTATGCGATCCAGGCCGGCCGCGAAGTGCGCATCATGGTCGAGCACAGCAAGGTCGACGACGCCCGCGCGCAGGGCCTCGCGGGCGACATCGCGCGCCGCATCGAGAAGGAACTCGAATATCCCGGCCAGATCCGCGTCACCGTGATCCGCGAGACGCGCGCGGTCGACTACGCCAAGTAGCGAAACCACGAGGAGTCCGGTTGCTCAACATCCTGTTCATCGCCGATGTCGTGGGTTCACCCGGCCGCAAGGTGGTGAAAGCGCTGCTGCCCGAGCTGCGCCGGCGCCACGAAATCGGTCTCGTGATCTGCAACGCCGAGAACTCGGCGGGCGGGTTCGGTGTCACGCGTGACGGCGCGGCGGAACTGTTCGCGGCCGGATGCGATGTGCTCACCGGCGGCAATCATCTGTGGGACAAGAAGGAGAGCCACGGTTATCTCGCCGAGGAACCGCGACTGGTGCGGCCCGCCAACATGCCGGCCACGACGCCGGGGCAGGGCTTTGGCGTGTTCCGCGCGCAGGACGGCACGCCGGTCGCCGTGATCAGCATGCTCGGCCGCGTGTTCATGAAGGAGATCGATTCGCCGTTCGCCTCGATCGAGCGCACGCTCGAAGCGCTGCGCGATCAGGCGAAGATCATCGTGCTCGATTTCCACGCCGAGACCACCGCCGAGAAGGTCGCCATGGGCTGGAACCTCGACGGCCGCGTGAGCGCGCTGTTCGGCACGCATACGCACGTGCAGACAGCGGACGAGCGCGTGCTGCCCAAAGGCACCGCGTACCTGACCGACGCCGGCATGACGGGCGGCTTCGATTCGGTGATCGGCATGGACCGCGTCGCGGCACTGCGACGTTTCACGACGCTCATGAACGAGCGGCTGTCGCCGTCGGATGGCGACCTGCGCCTGAACGGCGCCGTGGTCCGCGTCGATCCCGCGACCGGCAAGGCGCACTCGATCGAGCGCATCCAGATGCGCTACACGCCCGACGCGACGCCCGCCGGGCAGGCGCGGCTGCTGCGCGGCGACGATCCGGCCGCGAGCGTGCGCTACGCGGCGCAGATCGAAGTGTCGCGCCTGCGCGCGGGGGGCGTCGAACCGTGCCTGGCGCTGGTCTCGGTCGGGGACGATCCGGCCTCCCAGATCTACATGCGCAAGAAGGACGACGCATGCAAGGAAGCGGGCATCGAGGTCCGCCGCATCTCGCTGCCCGCCGGCACCGACACGCGTACCGTGGTCGCGAAAGTGCGCCAGCTCGGCGACGACCCGGACGTTCACGGCATCCTCGTCCAGCTTCCGCTGGCCGCCCCCGCGCGCGCGGACGAAGTGCTGGATGCAATCCCCCCGGGCAAGGATGTCGATGGCTTCCATCCGGTGAACGCCGGACGCCTGAGCCTCGGACTTCCGTCACTCGTGCCGTGCACACCGCGCGGCATTCTCGAGCTGCTGCGCTTTCATCAGGTGCCGCTCGCGGGCACCCACGCGGTCGTGTTGGGGCGCAGCTCGATCGTCGGGCGCCCGGTCGCGACGCTGCTCTCGACCAAAGGCGTCGATGCGACGGTGACGATCGGTCACAGCGCGAGCGGGCCCGCGCTCCAGCGTCTCGCGCGCGAGGCGGATCTGCTGGTGGTCGCGATGGGCCGGCCCGAAGCGGTCACCGCCGAGTGGGTGAAGCCGGGTGCGACGGTCGTCGACGTCGGTGTGCATCGCGTCGCCGCTCCCGAAAAGCGCAGCGGCTCACGACTCTGCGGCGATGTGCACGCGGAGTCGGTGATCGAGGTTGCGGGTGCGCTGACGCCGGTTCCGGGTGGTGTGGGTCCGATGACGGTGGCGATGGTGGTGTCGAACCTCGTGCTCGCCGCCGCGCGCCAGACCATCGGAGAAGAAGCCGCGCGATGAGCCTCGCACCGGCCGGGAACGACCGGGTCCTTTCGGTCCTCGAGCTGACGCGCGCCATCAAGGAGGCGCTCGCCGAGCAATTCACCGGCGTGTGGGTCAAGGGCGAGCTGTCGGGTTTCAAGCGCGCCGACAGCGGGCATCTCTACTTCAAGCTCAAGGACGGCAAGGACGCGGCACTCGACTGCGTGATGTGGTCGCGCACCGCGAGCGGACTCGGATTCGAGCCGAAGGAAGGCCTCGAGATCGAAGCGTTCGGCGACATCACGGTCTACGAGCCGCGCGGCAACTACCAGTTCTCCGTCAAGCAGATGCGCCCGGCCGGCCTCGGAGCATTGCTGCTGCAGCTCGAACAGCTGAAGCAGCGCCTCACCGCCGAAGGCCTGTTCGATCCCGCGCGCAAGCGTCCACTGCCGCGCTACCCGCGGCGGATCGGAGTGGTGACTTCGCCGGTCGGGGCCGCGATCCGCGACATCGTGAAGGTGCTGCGCGGGCGCATGCCCGGCATCGCGGTCGTGTTCGCGCCGGTGCGCGTGCAGGGACCGGGTGCCGCACTCGAGATTGCCGATGCGATCCGGCGTTTCAATCGCCACGGGGCGGTCGATGTCCTGATTGTCGGACGCGGCGGCGGCTCGATCGAGGATCTGTGGGCATTCAACGAGGAAGTCGTGGTGCGTGCGATCGCGGGCTCCGCGATCCCGATCGTCTCGGCGGTCGGACACGAAGTGGACTGGACGCTCGCCGACGCCGCGGCCGACGTGCGGGCCGCCACACCGTCCAACGCCGCGGAGCTCGTGGTGTGCGAGCGGGTAAAACTGCTCGAGGATCTCGGGCACCTCACGTGGCGCAGCCGTCGCGCGCTCGAACGCCGGCTCGAATCGCGGCGCCAGGCGCTCATGCACCTCACGCAGAAATACGGCTTCCAGCGCCTGCAGCAGCTGTTCGAGGGCTGGCATACGACGGTCGGCGAGTCGACGCTGCGCATGCGCTTCGCACTGCGCTCCCGCCTGGGGAGCGTCCGCCAGTCGATCGAGCATCTCGCCGCGAGCTACGCGCTGCGCGAGTGGCCGCGCACGCTGGCCGCGCTCAGCGACGAACCCCGCGAGCTCGAAGCCGCCCTGGCACCGGCGCTGGTCCGGGCACTGCACGACCGCCGTCGCCAGGTGACGTCGTGCGTGGACCAGCTGCGCGCGCTGTCCCCGCGCCTCGTGCTCGAGCGCGGCTATTGCCTGGCGCGGGGCGCCGACGGTAGTGTGCTGCGCACCGTCGAGACGCTGACCGTGGGTGAGCGCGTGACGATCGAGTTCGCGCGCGGAGAAGCCGACGCCCGCATCGAGACGGTGCGATCCGGAGGACCTGATGCCCGCTAGGAAGCCCGCAGTACCGGACGCGACGACCGGCGGCCCCAATCTCAGCTTCGAGGCCGCGCTCGAGCGACTGCGCACGATCGTCGATGAACTCGAGCGGGGAGAGCTGACGCTGGACGAGTCGATCGAGCGCTATGAAGAAGGCATGAAGCTGTCGAAGCGCCTCACGCATCAGCTCGACGAAGCCGAGAAGCGCATCGAGCGGCTGATCGAATCGGGCGACGAAGATTCGGCTCCGGTCACGCAGCCGATGGAATTCGACTCGCAGGCGAACGAGCCGCCCGAGGGCGAGCTGCCGTTTTGAGCGTCGCGACTCCCATCCGGCGCGTGCGCCGTCGCGTTCCCTCCGGAGCTTCGGCCGTGTCGCGCGCCGCGAACGCACCGTTGCCGGCCGGGATCGACCGCATGCGCGCAGAGTTCGAGCGGTATTTCGCCGCCGCGCTGCCGGCGGCGACGCTCTCGCCGCCACGGCTCCATGCGGCGGTGCGTTACAGCGCGCTGTCGCCCGGCAAACGCATGCGTCCGCTGCTGGTGCTCGCGGCGTGCGAGGCCGCGGGCGGGCGCTGGCAGCGGGCGCTGCCTGCCGCCGTCGCGGTTGAGTGCGTGCACGCGTTCTCGCTGGTCCACGACGATCTGCCCGCGATGGACGACGACGACTATCGCCGCGGCCGGCTCACCACGCACAAGAAGTACGGAGAAGCGCTCGGCGTGCTTGCCGGCGATGCGCTGCTGGCACTCGCGTTCGAACACGTCGCGCGGCTCGCCGACCAGGGTGTGCCGGCAGTACGCGTGGTCGAGGCGGTGCAGGTGCTCGCGCGCGCGGCCGGCAGCCGGGAGCTCGTGGGCGGGCAGGTGCTCGACATCGAGGCCGAGCGCCGCCGCGTGACGGGCGCTCAGGTCCGCGACATCCACCGGCGCAAGACCGGCGCGCTGGTAGCCGCGTCGCTGGTGCTGGGCGGAATCGCGGCCGACGCCGACGCCGCGGCCTTGCGAACGCTGGAAGTGTGCGGCCACGAGCTGGGTCTCGCGTTTCAGATCCATGACGATCTCCTGAACCGGGTCTCCACGCTCGCGCGGCTCGGCAAGCGCACCGGGACCGACGATGCCCGGGGCAAGGCGACTTACCCGCGGGCGGTGGGCGAGGAGCGCGCGCGCTTCGATGCCGCGCGGCTGTTTCAGGCCGCCGTGGGTCGCGTCACCGGATTCGGCCCCAGTGCCCATAAGCTCGCCGGCTTGATGCTGACCGTCGCCGAGCGGGAGCGATGATGCCCTGCGAAATCGCCCACGCTGCCGCCGTCGCGCGCCGATAAACCCACGACAATGGCCACGAACTCTGAATTCCACATTCTTCCGAATATCGCCTTCTGGCTCGCGCTGGGGGTCGGGTTCGCCGTTCAGGGCTTCAAGGGATTCCTGGTCTATTTCCTGACACGCCGGTGGAATCTGCGGCGTTTCGTCGAAACCGGCGGCATGCCGAGTTCGCATGCCGCTTCGGTCGCCGCACTGTCGACTTCGCTCGGAATCCAGGAAGGTTTCCGCTCGCCGGTGTTCGCGGCCACTCTGTATTTCAGCCTGATCGTTATGTATGATGCTGCGGGCTTACGACGTGCCGCAGGCCGGCAGGCGAAGATTCTGAACCGCCTGATCGACGAACATTTCAAGCATCCCGAAGTCGGCGCGCAGAAACTCATGGAGCTACTGGGGCACACCCCCCTCGAAGTATTCGTCGGGGCGGTGCTGGGCGTCCTGACCGCCGTATTCTGGCACTGGATCTTCTAATGACCCTGCTCGAACGGATTCATTCGCCCGCCGACGTCAAGGCGCTCACGCGGCCCGAGCTCGAAGCGCTCGCGGTCGAGATGCGCCACGTGATCATCCAGACCGTGGCGCGCCGCGCCGGGCATCTGGCTCCCAATCTCGGGGTGATCGAACTGACGCTGGCGCTTCACCGCGTCTTCGACTCGCCGACCGACCGCATCATCTGGGACGTCGGGCACCAGTCGTATCCGCACAAGCTCGTCACCGGACGCTACGAGCAGTTCGACACCCTGCGCACGCTCGGCGGCATCGCCGGCTATCCGCGGCGCCAGGAGAGCGAGCACGATCCGTTCGGCACCTGCCACGGCAGCACCTCGATCTCCGCCGGGCTCGGATTGGCCGTCGCGCGCGATCTGAAGGGCGAGAATCACCATGTGATCGCGGTGATCGGCGACGGAGCGCTCACCGGAGGCATGGCGTTCGAAGGGCTCAACAACGTCGGTGAGCTCGGCAAACGGATGATCGTGATCCTGAACGACAACGAGATGAGCATTTCGCCCAACATCGGCGCGATCCACCGCTATCTCACCAAGCTGACGACGAGCCGCATCTACCGCCGCTTCGAGTCCGACGTCTACGACTTGCTGGGCAAGCTGCCGAAGGCGCTGCGGGCGCGCGAAGGTGCCCGGCGCGTCAAGGAAGGGCTCCAGAATCTCGTGGTGCCCGGCATCCTGTTCGAAGAACTCGGGCTCAAGTACTTCGGTCCGATCGACGGCCACGACTTCGACGTGCTCGAGGAGACGCTGAGCGACCTCAAGCGTTTCGAAGGACCGACACTGCTGCACGTCGTGACCCGCAAGGGCAAGGGCTACAAGCCGGCCGAAGGCGATGCGACCACCTTCCACGGCATCGGCGTGTTCGACCCCGAAACGGGCACGACTTCGAAGAGCGCGCGCAAGACCTACACGCACGTGTTCGGCGAAACCGCACTCGAGATCGCGAAGAAGATTCCCGAGGTCGTCGCGGTGACCGCGGCGATGACCGACAACACCGGGCTCAAGCCGTTCTCGAAGCAGTTCCCCGAGCGCTTCTTCGACGTCGGCATGGCCGAGGAGCACGCCGTCACGTATTCGGCCGGACTCGCGGCCGGCGGCATGCGACCGATCACCGCCATCTACTCGACGTTCCTCCAGCGATCGTTCGATCAGATCATTCACGACGTCGCGGTCCAGGACCTGCACATGCTGCTCGCCGTCGACCGTGCCGGCATCGTCGGCGAAGACGGTGCGCCGCAGCACGGATGCTTCGATCTCGGTTTTCTGCGAATGATCCCCGGCGTGGTCGTGATGGCGCCGCGCAATGGCGAGGAACTGCGCGACATGCTGTGGACCGGCATCCGCTACGACGGTCCGGTCGCGGTGCGGTTCCCGCGCGCCAACATTCCCGAGGACGAACTTCCCAAGCGCGCGCCGAAGCAGCTCGCGATCGGCGTGTCGGAACAGCTGCGCGCCGGAGGCGATGTCGCGATCTTCGCGATCGGCACCATGGTGCTGCCGGCTCTCAAGGCCGCCGAGATGCTCGACCACGACGGCATCTCCGCGACCGTGGTGGATGCGCGCTTCGTGGCCCCGCTCGATGAGAAGGCGATCATCGGTCTCGCGAAATCCGTCGGGCGCATCGTCACGATCGAAGAGAACGTGCCGATGGGCGGCTTCGGCAGTGCGGTCAGCGAATGCCTCGACCGCAACGGACTGTCGGGCACGCCGCTCCATCGCATCGCGATGCCGGAGCAGTTCATGCTCCACGGCAAGCGCGACGAACTGCTCGAACAGGCCGGGCTCGATGCGTCGGGGATCGCGCGCCGCGTGCTCGACTGGGTCCAGATCGCCCAACGCCAGTACACATGAGCGCGCGCATCCGGCGCGTCGGGATTCTCGGTCACACTTCGAGGCCGGGGATCCGGCTCGCGGCCCAGCGGCTGCGCTCCATGCTCACGCGGCGCAAGATCGAGGTCCGCGCGGATGCCCGCCTCGCCGGTGAAATGGGCGAAGACGGCCTCCCGCTCAAGGAACTCGCCGAGTGGTGCGAGATCCTGGTGACGCTCGGCGGCGACGGCACGGTGCTCGTCGGTGGACGCGCGATCGCCGGGACCAAGGCCGCACTGCTGCCGATCAACCTCGGCGGCCTCGGCTTTCTCACCGTCGCCGAGAACCGAGAGATCGCCGCCGCCCTCAAACACGCGCTCGACCGCACGTGGCCCGTGGTGCCGCGCCGAATGGTGAGCGCACTCGTGCGCCGGCGCGGCCGCACGGTCGCGCGCGGAGTGGCGATGAACGACGCGGTGATCAAGGGCGCGGGCGGTTATGCCGCCGTCCATCTGAGACTCGCGGCTCTCGGCAGCGACCTCGGACATCTGGTCGCCGACGGATTGATCGCGGCGACCGCGGCGGGCTCGACTGCGTACTCACTGTCGGCCGGGGGACCGGTGCTCGCACCCGACGTCGATGCGATGGTGGTGACTCCGGTGTGTGCGCACTCGATCGGCAATCGTCCGCTGGTGCTGGGACCGGGGGCGGAACTCGACGTGAAGGTGCTCGGATCCTTCGATCGCACCGTGCTGCTGTTCGACGGCCAGGAGATCGTCGACCTCGCGGTCGGCGACGACGTGCGCATCCATCTCGACCGCACGTCAGTGCTCATGTATCAGAATCCCGACCGGCCGTTCGCGCGGTCGCTGCAGAAGAAGCTCGGCTGGCAGGGGAGCAAGAAGCGGAGTATGTAGCCTTGCGAATCATCGAGCGCGGATCGTGGACCGAACGGCGCATGCGCCGCAGAGCGGCCGCGCAGCCCGAAGGCGTTTCGAAGCCCGGGTCCGGTGAGCCGCTCGAGCCCGGCGTGCAACCGACCCCCGACCCGATCGAACCCGACATCGGAGTTCCGGGCAGCACCGTGTTCTGGACGCTGGTCGGGCTGGTCGTATTCTTCTATCACTGGGGCGGCGTGCTGGTGTTCGCCGCCCACTTCGTGCTCGCCGGAACTCCCTACGCGCTGGTCGAAGCGCGCGCGTCCGATGCGGCACCGCTCCGCCATGACGACGTGGTGGTCGTGCGCCGCGATGTGGCTTCGCTCGAACCCGGCCAGATCGTGTGGGTTGCGCGCGGTGATGGAGCCACGGATCTCCAACAGGTGTTCGTGGTCGGTCCGGGCGTGGCGCGTCCTGAGGTCTTCGTTCAACTCGACTCCGCGACGGTCTCGGCCGCCCGGGCGGGAGAGACGATCGCGATCGGCGACCGCGTCCTTGTCACGGGACGGCTCGGCCGCGCCTCCGGCGACACGCTCGCCGAGCTAACGCCGCGCGATCGCGTGCTCGGGCGCGCGACTCAGGTCATCCTTCCGCTGCACCGGATTCGCGAGCTTCCCTGACGCCCGCGCCCATGTTGGCCGCCGAACAGTCGAGTCGCTAGACTCACCCGATGCATTTCCTGATCCTCGCCCCCGGGTTGGAGTTTTCATGCTCGAGCGTCTGACGCTTCGGGATCTCGCGCTCATCGACCGCGCCGAGATCGTGTTCGGGGCCGGACTCAACGTGATCACGGGGGAGACCGGCTCGGGCAAATCGCTGCTCGTCCAGGCGGTGGATCTCCTCATCGGAGAACGCGCGGACGCCGAGTTCGTGCGCGATGGAGCCCGCACCGCGACCGTCGAAGGCGAATTCCGCGTGGCGTCCGACGTCGCGCGTGAGATCGCGGCACTGCTCGAAGCGTGGGGCATCGAGTTCGACGGCGAGACCGTAATCGTGCGCCGCGAGATCGCCGCCACCGGCAAGAGCCGCGCGATCGTCAACCAGTCGCCGGTCACGCTCGGCGCCTTGAAGCAGCTCGGCGAGCGCCTCGCCGATCTCCACGGCCAGCACGAGCACCAGAGCCTGCTGCGTCCCGACGCCGGTATCGAGACGCTCGACCGCCTCGCGGGTCTCGGCGAGGCGCGCGATCGCTACGTGGCCGCCCTCGCCGAGCACCGTCGCGCACGCGCCGAGCTCGAACAGCTCGAAACGTCGATGCGAACCTACGAAGACGAGCGCGGCGAGATGGAGGAGGCGGCGCGCGAGATCGATGCGGCGCAGCTCGCGCCGGGTGAGGACGTGCGTTTGCGTGAAGAGGCCGCGCGGCTCGCGCATGCCGACCGGTTGCGCGAGCGCGCGTCGCATGCGCTCGCGCGACTGTCCGAAGACGACGACGCGGCGACGCACGCGCTCGATGCCGCCGCACACGCACTCGATCAGGCGGCGGCGATCGATCCGGGGCTCGTGAGCATCGTCGGGCCGCTCGACGAGGCGCGCATCGCGACCGGCGAGACGGTGCGCGCGTTGTCCGACTATCTCGAGCGCCTCGATGTCGATCCGGCCACGCTCGAAACGATCGAGTCGCGGCGTGAGCAGATCGCGCGGCTTTCGCGGAAATACCGGCGCAGCATCGACGAGCTGATCACGTGGCACGCGGAGCTCGCGGCACGACTGGCGCTCGGCGACGGCGGGGACGCAGCGTTGCTCGCCGCGCGTGCCGAAGACGAGCGCGCGCGTTCCGCGTGCCTCACCGCGGGCCGCGCGTTGTCGCGCGCGCGGGCGGCGGCGGCGCGGGAGTGGAGCGCTCGGCTCACGCGTGAGCTGCAGCCGCTGGGATTCCAGCACGCCGCACTCGCGTTCGAAGTGGCGGGCGGCACCGGCCCTGACCCCGAGTTCCTCGCGAACGGGCTCGACCGTGTGGAGATCCAGTTCACCGCGAACCGCGGGGAACCCGCGAAACCCCTGCGGCGGATCGCCTCGGGAGGCGAGATTTCGCGGGTCATGCTGGCCCTCAAGTCAGCGCTGCAAACCCAAGATCGCGTTGACGTTCTGATTTTCGATGAAGTAGATTCCGGGATCGGCGGCACCGTTGCACAGGCGGTCGGCGAACGGCTCGTCGGCCTGTCGCGACATCGCCAGATCCTCTGCGTGACCCACCTTCCGATCATCGCGGCGTTCGCCGCGCATCACCTGCGCGTGGTCAAGCACGTGTCCCTAAAGCGCACCGTCGCGCGCATCGAGCCGCTCGAAGGCGACGATCGCATCGAGGAGATCGCACGCATGCTCGCGGGGAGCAGGACCACCGAGACCACACGCCGCCAGGCGAAGGAACTACTGGTCGGAGGCCGCGCGTGATCATTCCGTCGCGATCCGAATTCAAGGTTCTTGCCCGCGGCGGCAAGCTGGTCCCGGTCTACCGCGAAGTGTTCGCCGATCACGACACTCCGGTCTCCGCGTTCCGCAAGATCGACGATGGCGGCTTTGCTTTCTTGTTGGAGAGCGTCGAAGGCGGCGAGAAATGGGGCCGCTATTCACTGCTCGGCAGCCGCCCGTCGCTCGTGTTCACCGCGCGCGGCGACACGAGCGAGATCCACCGCGACGGCAAGACCACCAAGGGCAAGCGCCCGCCGCTCGAAGAACTTGCGGCACTGCTCGACGAACACCAGGCGGTCGCACTCCCGGGCCTGCCGCGCTTCTGCGGCGGCGCGGTCGGATTCTTCGGATACGACGCGGTGCGCTGGATCGAGAAGCTTCCCGAGCGCGCGAAGCGCGACCTCGAATTCCCGGATGCCGTGTTCGTGTTCGGCGATGTGGTCAGCGTGTTCGACAACCTGACCCACACGCTCAAGGTCGTGACCCACGCCCGCATGGGAACCGACGCCGACGCCGCCTACGACGCGGCCGTCACGCGGCTCGATGCCGAAGTCGCGCGCCTGCGCGCGCCGCTCGCGTGGGCCGAACCTCCGGGCGGAGGCGACACGGCCGAGCCCGAATCCTCGGCGAGCCGCGAGCAGTTCCTCGAAGCGGTCGAACAGGCGAAGGAGCACATCCGCGCCGGCGACATCTTCCAGGTCGTCCTCAGCCATCGCATGAGTGCCCGCGTCACGCATCCCGCATTCGAAGCCTACCGCGCGCTGCGCGTCACGAACCCGTCGCCTTACATGTACTTCCTGCGCCTCGACGGTTTCTCGCTGGTCGGATCCTCGCCCGAAGTGCTGGTGCGGCGCACCGACAGTGTCGTCGAAGTGCGGCCAATCGCCGGAACGCGCCCGCGCGGGCGGACGCCCGATGAGGACCGCCGCCTCGAAGAAGAACTGCTCGCGAGTGAGAAAGAGCGCGCCGAGCACGTGATGCTGGTCGATCTCGGACGCAACGACATCGGCCGCGTCGCCGAGTACGGCACCGTCGAAACCAACGAGTACATGACCGTCGAGCGCTATTCGCAGGTGATGCATCTGGTGTCCAACGTGCGCGGCCGCGCGAAAGCGGGCCTCACACCGCTCGACGTCGTGCGTGCGTGCTTTCCCGCCGGAACCGTCTCGGGCGCGCCGCGCGTGCGCGCGATGGAAATCATCGATGCGCTCGAGCCGGTGCGCCGCGGCGTGTATGCGGGTGCGGTCGGGCACTTCGACTATCATGGCAATCTCGACCTGTGCATCGCCATCCGAACGCTGGTGTACGCCGACGGGCACGCTCACTGGGGCGTCGGCGCCGGCATCGTGGCCGACTCGGAACCCGAGCACGAATGGGACGAGACCATGAACAAGGGCCGCGCGCTGTGGCTCGCGGTGCAACGCGCGGAGCGCGGCACCGAATCGAGTGACCGGGGGAACGGGTGATCGGCGTCATCGACAACTACGATTCGTTCACCTACAACCTCGTCCAGTATTTCGGCACGCACGGCGCCGAGGTCACGGTCTGGCGCAATGACGCGATCACGGTGCCTGCGCTCAAGGAACTCGACCTGGACGGCCTCGTGATCTCGCCCGGCCCCGGCGAACCGCGCGATGCCGGAGTGTCCGAGGATGCGATCCGCGGCCTCGCAGGCGAGGTTCCGATCCTCGGCGTGTGCCTCGGCCATCAGGCACTCGGCGAAGTGTACGGAGGCAAAGTGGTGCGGGCCGGCCGGCTCATGCACGGCAAGACGAGCCCGATCCTGCACCGCGGCCGCGGACTGTTCGCGGGGCTCGACAATCCGTTCGAGGCGACGCGCTACCACTCGTTGATCGTCGAACGCGAAGCGCTGCCCGAGACACTCGAAGTCGTGGCGTGGACACCCGAAGGCGAAATCATGGGACTCAAACATCGTGACACCGAAACCTGGGGCGTTCAGTTTCACCCGGAGTCGGTGCTCACGCGACAGGGGATGAAGTTGATCGAGAACTTTATGACGCTGTGCCGGCAGCACGAAAGGCCCGCACGATGATCCAGACGGCGATCGCACGCGCGGTGGTGAACGAAGAACTGACCCGCGATCTCGCGCGCGCCACGATGGAGCAGATCCTCGCGGGCGAAGCCACACCGGCGCAGATCGGCGCGCTCGCGACCGCGCTGCGCATGAAGGGCGAGACGCCCCAGGAGCTCGCGGGCATGGCCGACGCGCTGCGCCTGCGCGTGTCGCCGATCCGCACGCGACGCTCGCCGCTGCTCGACACCTGCGGCACCGGAGGCGATTCCGCGGGCACGTTCAACATCTCGACCAGTGCCGCGATCGTGGCCGCCTCGTGCGGCGTGGCGGTCGCCAAGCACGGCAACCGCGCGATGACGAGCCGCACCGGCAGCGCCGACGTGCTCGAATCGCTCGGCGTCCGCATCGACCTCACGCCCGAGAGTGCCGCGCGCTCGCTCGACATCCTCGGCATCACGTTCCTGTTCGCGCCCAACTACCACGCCGCACTCCGTCACGCCTCGGCGCCGCGCCGCGAGATCGGCGTGCGCACGTTCTTCAATATCCTGGGCCCGCTCTCCAATCCCGCCGGCGCCAAGCGCCAGTTGCTCGGCGTCTACTCGGACAAACTCGTGCGTCCGGTGGCGGAAGTTCTGCGCGAACTGGGCAGTGAGCACGCGTGGGTCGTGCACGGCCGTGACGGCCTCGACGAATTGACGGTGTTCGGCAAGACCCACGTCGCCGAGCTGAAGGGGCAGGAGATCCGCGAATTCGAGGTCGATCCCTCGACGCTCGGCTTCGGTGCCGCCGACCGCGAAGGCATTTCGGGTGCCGACCCGGCCGCGAATGCGGCGAAGATCCGCGCGATCTTCGCGGGCGACAAGGGCCCGGCGCGTGACATCGTGGTGCTCAACACCGCCGCCGCGCTGATTGTCTCGGGCCTCGCGAACGATCTCCCCGAGGGCATCGAACGCGCGCAGCAGGCGATCGACCGCGGAGCGGCACAGGCGAAGCTCACCGAACTCACGGCGTTCCGGGGATGACCACCCACGCCCGCGCTGCGGACCGGGAGCTTTTGACATGAGCCCGGCGGGCATCGACTTTCTGGTGCGCATCACCGCCGACCGGCGCCGGCGCGTCGAAAAGATGAAGCTTGAGGTTCCGGGTCATGTGTTGCGCGAGCGCATCAACGTGCGCCCTGCCGGTCGCCTCGAATACGCGCTGCGCCGCGGGGGCGCCGAGCGCCCGTTGCGGTTGCTGTGCGAAGTGAAGCGCGCGTCACCGTCGCTCGGCGAACTGCGCGCGGACGCCGATCCCACCACGATGGCGCAGATCTACGAGCGCGGGGGAGCGGCGGCGGTGTCGCTGGTCACCGAGCCCGATCACTTCATGGGCGAGCCCGAATGGGTCGACGCGGTGCGACCGCACGTTACGATCCCGATCCTCATGAAGGACTTTGTCGTCGACTCCTACCAACTGCTCGACGCCGCTTCGCGCGGCGCGGATGGAGTGCTGCTGCTCGCGGCCTTGTTGTCGGCGACGCAGATCCAGCGGTTCGTCACGGAGTCGAAGATCCTCGGCCTCGACGCGCTGGTCGAAGTGCACGATCAGAACGAACTGGCGCGCGCGCTCAAGGCCGGCGCCACGCTGGTCGGCATCAACAACCGCGACCTGCACTCGTTCGAAGTGGATCTCAACACCTCGATCAAGCTGATGCCGCGGATTCCCTCGCACGTGACGGCCGTGGCCGAGAGCGGGCTCTCGCGCCCCGAAGATCTCGCGCGCCTGCGCGCGACGCGTTGCGACGCGGTACTGATGGGCGAGGTGTTCATGACCAGCGCCGATCCCGCGGCGACGCTCGCGACTCTGTCCGCCGCTGCGAGTGGATAGCGTGTGGCACGGCGCACGATCGTCAAGATCTGCGGGCTCACGCGGCTCGAGGACGCGCGCTGGGCGCACGCCTCGGGCGCTGACTGGCTCGGGATGATCCTGCTCGGCGAGAGCCCGCGGCGGATCACTATCGAAACCGCCCGCGACATCTCGACCGCCCTCGATGGCGCGGTGACGGTGGGCGTGATGGTTGCACCGGCACCCGCGCAGGCGCTCGAACTGGCGCGCGCGGCGGGAGTCGCGCGACTGCAGCTCCATCGCGTCGACCCGCTCACGTGGCCAATCTCGTTTCCGATTCCGGTCGCGTTCGCGATCGGTGTGGAGGCCGACGGATCGCTCGCGGCACCTTTGCCTGCGGCGGAGCATCTCGTGCTGCTCGATACCGCGCATCCGGTTCAGGCCGGGGGTACGGGTGTTGCGTTTCCGTGGGACACCGCGCGCGTCGTCGCGGCGTCGCGAGAGGTAATGATCGCCGGCGGTCTCGGCCCGGACAACGTCGCCGATGCGATCGCCGCAGTGCGACCGTTCGGAGTCGATGCATCGTCGAGGCTCGAGTCGGCGCCGGGGATCAAAGATCCCGGACGCGTGAGGGCGTTTATCGATGCCGCCCGAGCGGCGGACGCGGAAGCGGGCGACGAATGAAGAACGCGCACGTTGGCGACATCAAGGCCGAACAGGAGAATACATGAGTGACATCCAGAGCCCCGACGCCACCGGGCACTTCGGACCCTACGGCGGGCGCTTCGTTCCCGAGACGCTGATCCACGCGCTCGATCAGCTCGAAGACGAGTATCGCCGCGCGCGATCCGATCCCGGCTTCGAGCGCGAGCTGTTCGAGACGCTGCGCGACTTCGCCGGACGCCCGACGCCGCTGATCGCGGCGTTGCGGCTTTCCGAGGCCGCCGGATGCCGCGTGTTCCTGAAGCGCGAGGACCTGCTGCACACCGGAGCGCACAAGATCAACAACACGATCGGCCAGTGCCTGCTGACCAAGCGCATGGGCAAGCCGCGCGTGATTGCCGAGACCGGCGCCGGCCAGCACGGCGTGGCGACCGCCGCCGCCGCTGCCCGATTTGGGCTGCAGTGCACGATCTACATGGGATCCGAGGATGCGCGCCGCCAGCATCTGAACGTCGAGCGCATGAAACTGCTCGGCGCCGAAGTGTGCGAAGTCGACGCCGGCAGCCGCACGCTGAAGGACGCGATCAACGAAGCCCTGCGCGACTGGGTGACGCGGGTTTCGGACACGCACTACGTGCTGGGCTCGGTGTTGGGACCGCATCCGTTCCCGATGATCGTGCGCGACTTTCATCGCGTGATCGGCATTGAAGCGCGCGCGCAGTTCGAAGCCCAGGTCGGCGGACGACCGAACGTGCTGGTCGCGTGCGTCGGCGGCGGCAGCAACGCGATCGGACTGTTCCACGCGTTCCTCGGCGATCGCGACGTGCGCAAGGTCGGCGTCGAAGCCGCGGGCGAGGGGCTTCAAAGCGGACGCCACGCCGCGCGGCTGCCCGAGCATTCGGTCGGCGTGCTGCACGGCACGCGCACGCTGGTGCTGCAGGACGACCGCGGCATGATCCGCGAGACGCACTCGGTCTCGGCCGGGCTCGACTATCCGGCGCTCGGTCCCGAACACGCGTGGCTCGCCGACGCGGGGATGGCGGAGTACTCGTCGGCGACCGACGAGGAAGCGCTCGCCGCGTTTCAAGCGGTCGCGCATCTCGAGGGCATCCTGCCCGCGCTCGAAAGCTCGCACGCCGTGGCGTGGGTGCTGCGCGACGGCATGGCGCTCGGGAAGGACGCGACCGTGATCGTGAATCTCTCGGGGCGCGGCGACAAGGACGTGAACGAGGTGCTGAGGGTGCTGGGGAAGGGGTGAGTTCCTGCGGGGTCCGCGGCACTTCGATGCCCGGCCGCGCGGTGTGACGGCACCCGACGCATGTGCTACAAATCGCGCACGTGCGCCCGTAGCTCAATTGGATAGAGCGTTAGCCTCCGGAGCTAAAGGTTACAGGTTCGATTCCTGTCGGGCGCACCAAGCACTGAAGCAATTTCGCCGCAGTCATCTACACGCTGCCCCAATCGGTTGACCCCGGTTGGGGCCGTTCTGTTTGACGAAGGAGTGGTGAGGCCTCCGAAGTGGTCGCGCGGTAACATGCCTCCGGCATTCAGGACCGCAGCAGGTATGATGCGAGCGCTCTGGCCGGACATACGGTGCGGGTGGAGCCACCGTTCTGAACGGGAGGCTGCTACCATGACCCGAAGCTTCACGAAGGCACTCTGGTTTCTCTCCATGGCGATGATGTCCGTGCAAGTCGTCCTCGCCGGGGAGCACAAAGCACCGTCGACCGAACTGCCCCCGCTCACCCTCGAGCAACGCGGCGCTTTGGAGTTGGGGGCCGCGGACCCGGCGCTCACGCCATGGCAACGCGAAGTCATGCTCTCACTGACGCGCGATGACTCCGACCGCGGACCGTACCGCATTGCTCATCCGCTCTCACCGCAGAACATGGCTGCCGAAGGTTCAGACGGTATCTGGGCTCCCCTGCTCCCACAGGCATATGCGTCGAGCGCGATCTACGACCCACTGCGCGATCGTATGGTGGTGTTCGGCGGATTCAGTGGAGATGATGGGGCGCGCAATGAAGCATGGGCATTCACACTGACCGAGAGCCCGGCATGGACCGCCATCGTTCCGTCGGGAAGTCCACCACCTGCGCGCGCAGGGCATACGGCGATCTACGACCCGGTGCGCGACCGGATGGTCGTGTTCGGTGGACTCGACGATATCTATCGCAATGACGTGTGGGCGCTCTCGTTTTCCGGAACTCCTTCCTGGAGCGAATTGACTCCATCGGGAAGTCCGCCGCCGGGGCGCTATCTGCACACGGCGGTCTACGACCCGCTGCGGGACCGCATGGTGGTGTTCGGCGGATACGATGGGACGTACCGCAGCGACACCTGGGCGCTCTCTTTCGCCGGCGGTCCGAGTTGGAGCCCGCTCACGCCAGCGGGCATCGCGCCGGCAGGACGGTATGGACACGCTGCGATCTATGACCCACTGCGCGACCGGATGTTGGTGTTCGGCGGGATCGATACCAGCCGGCATTATCGCGACGACGTGTGGACTCTGATCCTGTCGGGAGATCCCGAGTGGGACGCGATCACTCCGTCGGGGAGTCCTCCGTCGGGACGCGCCGTGCATACGGCGATCTATGATCCGATACGCGACCGCATGGTGGTGTTCGGCGGGATCGATGCCGGCTACCCTTATCCGAAAGACTCGTGGGAGCTGACGTTATCCGGGAGTTTGGCTTGGAACGAGCTGACCCCCTCGGGGACCGTGCCGTTGGGCCGATACGGGCACACGTCGATCTTCGATCCGATACGGGACCGGATGGTCGTGTTCGGCGGGATCGATGGCGTCACTCACCATGACGTGTGGGCGCTGACGCTATCCGCAAGCCCGGCGTGGAGTGAGATGACTCCGTCGGGTCCGAGCGAACTCACGGGGCATACCGCCATCCATGACCCCGTGCGAAACAGGATGCTGGTGTTTGGCGGCTACGATTGGCGCACCGGCAATCGCAACGATACCTGGGCGCTGTCGCTTTCCGGCAATCCGGCGTGGAGCGTCCTGTCGCCCTCGGGTACCCGGCCCACCGCGCGCACCGGGCATACGGCGATCTACGACCCGGTGCGGGATCGCATGCTGATGTTCGGGGGGTTGGACGGCACGAGTTTTCGAAATGACGTGTGGGAGCTGTCGCTCTCGGGAAGTTCTACCTGGAGTGAACTGACCCCGTCGGGGAATCCGCCCGCAGCGCGCACAAGCCATGCTGCGATCTACGACCCGGTACGTGACCAGATGGTGATATTCGGCGGCGGCCATGGCAGCGGCAATGGTCCGAACGACACGTGGGCGCTCGAGCTATCCGGGAGTCCGGAGTGGATCGAGATTCCAACCGGCAATCCGCCACCGCTTCTTATCGGACACACCGCGATCTACGACCCGACTCGCGACGCGATGATCGTGTTCGGCGGTGGCGCTGTCGTCCACCAGGATTCTGTGCTGATTCTGACGCTCTCGGGAACTCCGCAGTGGAGTGCGATCGCTCCTCCGGGCGGTCCGCCAACGGGGCTCCATCAGCATACGGCGATCTTCGACCCGGTTCGGAATCGGATGGTCGTCTTCGGTGGCCAGAGCAGCGGCGTTCCGAGTCCTGGCTATCTCAATGACGCGTGGGCGCTGTCGCTGTCGGGCAGTCCAGCGTGGAGCCTGCTGGCCCCTGCGATGAACCGGCCCGAGGTACATTTTCAGCACACGGCGATCTACGACCCACAGTTGGACCGCATGGTGGTCTTCGGCGGGTTCGATGCCAGCGTGTGGGCGCTGAACTGGGATTTTGCGACGACGCCCGTGCAACTTTCGCTGTTCACCTGCGAAAGGATGGAAGGCGGCGTTCGCGTTGCGTGGGTCGTAAGCTCCTCGATTTCGTCGGCAGAGGTATGGCTCGAGCGGGCTGACGCCATCACGGGTCCCTGGGAACGTCCCGTGACGGAGGAGTCGCACGAGCGCGACGCCATCATTGCATTGGATCGCACGGCGCACGCGGACAAGAGTTACTGGTACCGGCTCATGGTCCGAGAAACGGGTTTTGCGTCCGTCATCGGGCAACCCACACGGGTCGGCGCGCTGGAAGGGCTACGATTTGGCTTGCTGACCGTTGGCCCCAATCCGGGTAGCGGGCCATTACAGGTCGCATTCACAGTGGGCCGCGACGCTCGGGTCGAACTCGATGCATTCGACGTCCTGGGTCGGATGGTTGCTTCACTCGCTCGCGGCGTGTGGCCTGCTGGGCGTCATGAGGTGATCTGGCCGGTACTCTCCGGGAATCAGGCGAACGGGTTGTACTTCGTCCGATTCAAGTATCCGGGTGGAGAGGAGGTACGGCGCGTCGTTCGCTCGGAGTAGCCGCTGGGGACCGTAATATCCCACTGGCTTTTGCCACAAAAACAATCTATTTTTGTGGCAATTCCGATGACCAAACACTCCGGATCCTTCGACAGCCTCGTCCTCCGGCACATCCGCAAGATGAAGCCGGGCAGCATCTTCACGACCCGTGATCTCACTCGGCTCGGGCCCCGCACGGCCATCGCGTCCGCCTTGTCCCGCCACCTCAAGGCCGGAACCGTGAAACGGCCCGCGCGCGGGATCTATCAGATTCCCGACGTGCATCCGTTGCTGGGTGACCTACAGGCCACACCAGACCAGATCGCCACCGCGCTGGCGGGGAAGGACCGCCTCAAACTTCAGCCCTCGGGCGCGTACGCCGCGAATCTCCTCGGGCTGTCGGACCAGGTGCCGCTGCGAATCGTCTATCTCACCGACGGAACGCCGCGCCAGATTCAAGTCGGCAAGCAGCAGATCGTGCTCCGCCGCACGACCCCGCGGAACATGGCAACCGCCGGCCGCACCAGCGGGCTCGTGATCCAGGCGTTTCGATACCTCGGACAGAGCCATGTGGATCAGAGGGTCGTCGAGAAGGTGCGCAAGAGGCTCGATTCGAGGGAGCGCGCTCAACTGCTCAAGGATGCCGCGCTCGCGCCGGCGTGGATCGCCGAGCTCATGCGTGAGATCGCCGGCAGAACGAAGCGTTAGCGCGTGGACGGCTTCCTCCGGCTGTCGCCCGCGGACCGCGCGCTGGCGTTCGAGCAGACCGCCGCACGGCGCGGCTTGTCGCCGGGAAGTGTCGAGAAGGACTTCTGGGTGTGCCTCATGCTCCGGGAAGTCTTCGCGACACCGGATCACGGTGCGCACCTGAGCTTCAAAGGCGGCACTTCGCTCTCCAAAGCGTGGGGGCTCATCGACCGGTTCTCCGAGGACATCGATCTGACGATCGAACGCGACCATCTCGGCTTCGGCGGCGACCACGGCCCGGAAGGAGCAGGCAGCGGCAAAGAGCGACAGCGAAGGATCCTGAAGCTGAGGCAGGCGTGCCGGGAGGCGATCACCCACCGGATCGATCCTCACCTCCGATCGCGATTGCAGTCACTGCTGGCGTCGAACGCCGCCTGGGCGCTGATATCGGACGACGAGGATCCGGACGGCCAGACGTTGCTGTTCGCGTACCCGAGAATCGTCGCGAGCGCCACGCCCTCATACGTTCAACCGGTCGTTAAACTCGAATTCGGTGCCCGTTCCGATCCGTGGCCGGTCGAGACTCGCCCGGTGACATCATTCGTGGCGGAGGAGTTTCCGCAGCTCTTCCAGGTCAGCGCGTGCACGGTACGCGCCCTGATGCCGGAGCGAACGTTCTGGGAAAAGGTCATGCTGCTCCACGAAGAAACCTTCCGTGACCCGGGCAAGACGCGTCAGCCACGCCTCGCGCGTCACTACTATGATGTCTGGAGACTGATTGGGGCCGGAGTGGCTGCGAAGGCTTCCGCGGAGTTGGAACTCTTCGAAGCGGTTGCAAGTCATCGAAGAGTGTTCTTCCGGCACACGTGGGTGGATTACGACTCATTGAAGAAGGGCACGATCCAAATGTTGCCCCGCGCGGAGCAGCTCGATGACTGGCGCCGTGATTACCTGGCAATGCGCGACGAAATGTTCGTGAGCACACCACCGGCGTTCGATGACATCCTTGCGGTGATTGCACGGTTTCAGTCGCAGTTCAATGCCGCGTGAGCGTGGTCTTACTGGCGTGCTGATCGGTTACCGCATCCGGACCACTCGCACTTCGCGACTGGCAGAGGGGACACGTAGTCGGACCAAATAGACGCCGGGGCGTGGCGGCGCGGATTCCTGTCCGTTCCACAGCACGGTGTGAAGACCCGACGGCCATGACCCGCGCGCGAGCGTCGCAACGATGCGCCCCTGCACGTCGAACACATCCAGCGAGATGGTCGCGGCGTGCGGCAACTCGAACGCAAACGTCGCGGCGCCGGCGCCTGGATTGGGGGAGAGGATCCGCAGCGCGAGCCGGGACGTCACGGCACCCGCAACGGTGATGGGACCGGCGAGCACGACCGATGGTGTGGTGTTCGACATCACCAGCCGGTACGCCAGTTCCCGCTCGTCTGACGCAGTGCGGTCCAGATCCGCGATGGCGCCTTCACGTTGGCGACGCTCGCAGGCCACCCGCTGCCATGGGCCCTCGACACTCTCGGCGCGTTCGACGTGCACCTCGGAGATCAAGAAGGTTGACTCGGTCGTCCAGACGAGTTCGACACCCGCGTCGACGCGCGCGGCGCCAAATCGACCGATCAGCGCGGCAGTTTCGGCGCATCCCGCCCCGCGAGCGCCGATGAGTCCGCAACCCGACGCGGACACGAGCGGAGACTTGTCGGTCAGGCTGACGTCGTTCGTGTCGAGGTCACAGAATTGCGGATCGACGTCCAGATCGGTGGCGCCAGGTGCGCTCGAGACCGCGCCCGCCGTGTTCGCGTACCAGTCGTTGCAGGCGAGCACCGGTACGAAGGCACCGGAGTGCGTTAGGCCAAAGCCTCCGTTTCCGTAGCCGACATTGTTGTGGACGTTTGCGCTCTCATCGATTTCGAACCCGTTGCCCTCGCAGGAGAATATGGTGTTGTTCCTTACGATCCACGGGTCGAGCTCATCACGGTTTTCCCTCACGATGCGAATTCCAACGTCGCCGCACCGTCCGATCGTGTTGAACTCGGCAACGCCCTGCCATTCGCTCTGCCTGAGGATCATTCCAGCGCCGGCGCACTCGAGGATCGTGTTGTTGCGAACCTGCAGCCTCGCGATGGCGCGGATGCCGTCACCCCCGCATCCGACGATCCGATTGCCCGAGACCGTGATGTCCTGGTGTCCATGGAGATCGGCGCCGAATCCCGAGCAGCCCTCAATGAGATTGTCGCCAAACAACAGTAGGCCGTCCGTTGCCTCAATGTTGAACCCGTACGTCCCACCTTGTACGACGTTCCCGGTGATGTCCGCGTTCAATTCGGCATCCACCGTAAGAGCAGCACCGTCGACATTCTCGAAACGATTGCCGCGAGCTCGAGCCCGCCATTGACCGCGCATGTACAGAGGACCATGAACTTCGCTCGAATCGACAGTGGTTTCCCACGCATGGATCCGGACAGGCCCGAATAGTCTGCATCGATGTAAAGTCATCCGGTCGGTTTCGCTCTCGTTGTTGCCAGACGGGTCCAGCCAGCCGGAGTCGATCTGACACGAAACGAAGGTGATCACCGATGGGCCGCCGCCGGAATACGCAACCACGGGGCCCAAGCTTTGGAAGCCGCTGATCCAGATGTGATTGCCACTGTCACCGGGTTCGAGAGTGAGAGCGTCGACCTTCACCATGGAGTCCGGATCGCCACTCGTCAGGATATTCTTCAGCGCGAATCCTCCAGGCACGACCAAGCGTTCAGGGTAGTGGCCCGGGCGAATCATCAGCGTGTCAGGCGGCCATGGCACCAATGAGTCGAGAGCGGCCTGTATGGTCGGGAACTGATCCGGAATGATCCACGTTCCCGCGGATGAGCACGCGGGTCCCATCAATGAACCTATCAGCAGGAAAACGAGCCCGTGAGGGCGTTGCGGCAGGAGGGCAACCATGAGGCAAGGATCTCAGCGTGCGCTTGGAGGTAGCAAGTCCTATTTCGTTCGCGCGATTGGCGGTGTGTCATGCTCTGAGGATCGAACTTCTGATGCCGTCTCCACCGAACACTCGTTATCTTGGCAGCTCACCGTCATTAGATCTCCAAATCCAATCCCGTCCGACCGTCGTAATATGCACATCGCTCCACCGAACCCATCATCCAGGCACAGGAGGCCGCCGTGGCACTCACCATCACGTTCACATCCGTCAACATGACCACCGCGAAGTACGACGAAGTCATCCGCCAGCTGGAAGCGGCCGGTTCCGGCGCACCCAAGGGCCGACAGTTCCACACGTGCTTCGGCCCGCCGTCCGCGCTGCGCGTCATCGATGTCTGGGCGAGTCAGGCGGAGTTCGAGGCATTCGGCGCGGTCCTTATGCCGATTCTCTCCGGCCTCGGGATCGATGTGGGCGCTCCCGACGTGCAGCCGCAGCACAACAGCATCGTGGGAGCGTAGCACCGCCCAGAGGCCGCTCTTGATGAACAACCCGGTTTCAAAGTGGCTGCGAGAGATCCACCCGGCACTCTTCGTGCTCATCGTCCTCGGCGGGACGTACGTCGTCGTGCTGCCGCAGGCGTTGTTGAGCCTGATCGTACCTCAACTCGAACTCGGCCCGGGCGCATCAGCCCTCAAGTCGTCGGGGCTCACCACCAAGATCGTCATCGCCTCGATTCTCGGCCCGCTCCTCGAAACCTGGGTCTTTCAATGGGTGCCGGTTTGGCTGCTCCGCGGGAAGCTCCACCTGCCGTGGGGAGTCATCCTAGTCCTCGCAGCCGCGCTCTTCGCGAGCGCGCACACGTACAGCCTCGGCTACGTCGCTTACTCGTTCTTCATCGGACTCGTCCTGGTCTATGGGTACGCTGTCCGATACGAGCCTGGCCAGAGACCGTTCCTCCTGATCTTCCTGGTCCACGCGCTGCGCAACACGATCGCGACCGTGCTGCTGGCGTAAGGGAGCGGCATTCGTAGGCCGCGTCGCTGCCACCGGTGAGGTTGCCCGCCGCCGCACGCTGGCTTCGCGCCCGGGCTCCCTCTACTGTCCCGTGATCGGCGGACGGATTGCGTGCGCCGCCGGGTTGCAGTCGCTGGATTCAAGGAGGCCTCAAGATGGGCGGGATTCTGTTCGTCATCATTCTCGTCGTGGGCGGGATCGTTCTGCAGCGCGTGCTGGGTCGTCGCATGCGAATGCGGGTTCACGACGCCGATGGCCGACGGGTTATCCCGGACTGGGCTACTGACGGGCGCCGCATCCTGGCCTTCGCCGCGATCCCGGTCGTGTTCCTGATCCTGCTCGCGACTTCGTTTCGCGTGGTTCCGGTCGGCCATGCGCTCGTGATCTTCAACACGATCACGAAGTCGTTCCAACTCGCCACCCAGGGCTTTGCGTTCGTGGCTCCATTCATCACGGCAACGGCCGACTACGACCTGAGGCGCATGGAGTACACGATGTCGGGCGTGAGTGGGGAAGGCCGCAAGTCGGAAATCGACGATTCGCTGTGGTCACCGACCCGCGAGGGGCTGCAGGTCGGCATCGATATCACGGTCTGGCATCACCTGGACCCGGCACGTGTCATCTCCATTCATCAGAAGATCGGCCCGGACTACGAAGAGAAGATTGTTCGTCCTGCCGTGCGCTCGGTGATCCGGCTCGTCATCTCGGAGTACGCGGTGATGGACGTCTACTCCTCGCGCCGCGCGCAGATTCAGAACGAGATCAACGCGAAGACCAAGGCGCTGGTCGAAAAGGATGGCTTCGTCATCGATGAGGTGGTGCTGCGCGACGTCCGCTTCACGCCCGAATTCGCCAAAGCGATCGAGGCCAAGCAGATCGCCCAGCAGTCGGCGGAGCAGATGAAGTACACGCTCGAGAAGGAACAGAAGGAGGCCGAGCGCAAGGTGATCGAGGCACAGGGCCGCGCCAATGCGATCGAGGTCATCAACAAGGCGCTGGCGCAGAATCCCAACTACATCAAATATCTCTACGTGGACAAGCTGTCCGACAACATCTCGGTGATCGTTTCCGACCAGAACACGATCATGGACCTGAAGGGCATTCTCGGAGCCAAGGACCGCTGATTCGTGGCGAAAGCACCCGGACGCTTCGATCCCAACGCCACCGAGGCGATGGCGCAGATGTTCGACGATGTGTCGCCGCGCTATCAGCTGCTCAATCAACTCATGAGCCTCGGACAGGATGGCGCATGGCGCCGCGCGATGTGGGCGGCGGTTCCCGCGGACGCGCGCGTCGTGCTCGACCTCTGCACCGGCGACGGATCGTCGCTCGGCGGCCTGCGGCAACCGGGCCGGCTCGTGATCGGGCTCGACACCTCCTTCGGCATGCTCGAGCACGCGGAGTCGCAGCAGCATCGAGGGGGATGGGCGCCGCGGCTCGTGTGCGCGGACGCGTTTCGGATTCCGCTGCGCGATCATTCGGTGGATGCGGTCACGATCGCCTTCGGCGTGCGCAACCTGCGTCCGCAGCGCGAAGCGCTGGGGGAACTCGCGCGGGTGATGCGCCGGGGCGGAACACTTGTGGTGCTCGAAGCGACCGCTCCGCGCACCGGATGGTTCGCGCCGTTCCATCGATTCTATCTGCGCCGCGTCGTTCCGCTGCTCGGTCATCTCTCGCCCGATCCAAGCGCCTACGAATATCTCGGCGCCTCGGTGCTCGAGTTCGGCCCGGGCGAGTTGTTCACGCAGGCGGCCGAGCATCACGGGTTCACGTGGCGCGGAACACGGGCGTTCCTGCTCGGCGCGACACGGCTGTGGGTTGCGCGGTCGCCGGAGGCGATCGGCGAGAAAACGGTCGGCTCCGAATCGACCATGCACGACGCACGACTGGGAGTTTCCGCGCGGGGCGAAATGCCCACCGCTCGTGCCTCGCAGGCGGGCAGGCACCGGGTGTGGGACGCGGTCCAGGCCGCCCTGTCGGGCGCGATTGCAGCCGCCCTGGTCCAGGCGCTGTTCGTGATGCTCAACCCCAGTATCGACATCCCTTTGGGCGGTCCCCAGCGGTCGGTCCTGTTCCTGCTGGTGATCGGGGGCGGGGTCTTTTTCGCGGTGCGGGCCGTGGTGTTCCTGCTCCGTTCGCTCCGGTCGCCATCGAGCATTTAGCCAATTCCCCCACATGGCATAGGGGTTGCGTGTTATTTCGCGCCGCACGGCACAACCGCGCACTTCCGCGCCTGGCCGCCACCCCGGAAACCCGACCCATGTTCGCTCGCGAGAAGTCTCTCGACGGTCTGATCGACCTGTTCGACCATGTCTCGGCCTCGCGCGCCGAGGTGCTGAAGAAGGCACTGGTGAGCGCGATGCAACTGGCGGACGCCGATGGCGCCACGTTGCTGGTCACGCACAACCGCGCGCTCGAGCGCTGGTCACTGCGCCGCGACGAGACCACGCCGGTCACCGAAGGTGTCTCGCGTCCGGGCAGTGAATTCGGACGCATGGTGTTGAAGGCGCTGCATCCGATCCAGATCGTCGACGTTCAGCAGGACGGACGCGCGAGCGGCGAAGATGGCTGCCCCGGCGTGGAAGCAGGGCCCGCGTTGTTCGTGCCGCTGCGTCAGCGACAGCGCACGCACGGATATCTTGCGGTCTACCGGCGTCAGGGTGCCGCGCGTTTCGGCGTCGAGCACGTGCGGCTCGCGACGTTCCTCGGCGCGTGGCTCACGCTGGCACTCGACAACCTGCGGCTGAGCGAAAGCGTCGAACGTCTCGCGGTCACCGACGATCTCACGCAGGTCTACAACTACCGATTCCTCAAGACGGCATTGCGGCGCGAGATCAAACGCGCCGGCCGCTTCTCGCAGCAGCTTTCGATCGTGATGATGGACGTCGACAACCTCAAGGCGTACAACGATCGCAACGGCCACATGCGCGGCAGCCTGCTGCTGCGCGAGATCGCCGGGCTGTTCGCGCAACAGGTGAGGTCGTGGGATCTGGTCGCCAAGTATGGCGGCGACGAGTTCACGATCATCCTTCCTCAGACGGGCATCGAAGGCGCGAGCGTGGTCGCCGAGCGCATGCGCGCGACGGTCGCCGCGCACACGTTCCCGCTCGCGGCGACCGGCAGCATCACGATCAGCCTCGGGATCGCCGTGTTCCCGGACGACGCTGGCGACGCGATGGGTTTGATCCGCGCCTCCGACCTTGCGCTCTACCAGGCCAAACGCAATGGCCGCAACCGCGTAGAGATCGTCCAGGCACGCGCCGCATGAAGCCGGTGCAGACTTTGACCGTCGCTTCGAGCCGCTGATAGACTACCGCGTCCCCGGATGCGGTACGTGCATCCGGGGCGTCGAATTATCGGGTTCTCGGGAGGGTTTCGTGTCGGAAAAGGTCGGCATCGCGGTCGTCGGAACCGGCGACTGGGGAGCGAATCTGGTGCGCAACTTCGCGTCGTTGCCCGGCGCGCGACTGGTGGCGCTGTGCGACAGCGACGCCAAGCGCCTCGAGTCGACCGCCGCGAAATACCCCGGCGTGCTCGCATGCCCGGCGCTCGATGAGATCGCCACGCATCCGGACATTCAGGCGGTCGTCGTGTCGGCTTCCGCCCCCCAGCATCATCCGATCGCCAAGCGTCTGCTCGAAGCGGGCAAGGACGTCTACGTCGAGAAGCCGCTGACGCTCACGGTGGAACACGCCGAGGAGCTGGTCGAGCTGGCCCGCCGGCACAAACGGATCCTCATGGTCGGCCATCTGCTGCTGTTCCATCCCGGCGTGCGCTACCTGCGCAGCATGGTGGAGAAGGGCGAGCTCGGCGATCTGCTCTACATCTATTCCCAGCGCGTGAACCTGGGGAAGGTGCGCAAGGACGAGAACGCGCTGTGGAGCTTCGCGCCGCACGACATCTCGGTGATCCTCCACCTGCTCGGCATGGAACCGATCGACGTCGCCGCGCGCGGTTCGGCATTCATCCAGAGCGGCATCGAGGACGTGGTGTTCGCCGACCTCAAGTTCCCGGGCGGCAAGATGGCGCACGTTCACGTGTCGTGGCTCGACCCGCACAAGCTGCGCCGCTTCACGGTCGTCGGCAGCCAGAAGATGGTGGTGTTCGACGACATGGAAGCGAGCGAGAAGATCCGCATCTACGACAAGGGCGTCGATCGCGCGGGAGAGGTGCTGTCGTATGGCGACTCGCTCACCGTGCGCAGCGGCGACATCCTGATCCCCAAGATCTCCCTTCAAGAGCCGCTGCGTCTCGAGTGCCAGCACTTCGTCGATTGCGTGCGCGATCGCAAGCAGCCGCTCACCGACGGCCTCGATGGCCTGCGCGTGGTGAAGGTGCTGGCGGCGGCACAGGCTTCGCTCGAGCAGGGCGGCGCCCCGGTGGCGCTTTCACCTTCGAAAGCGGGGGTGTGATGAGCACGACGGCGGGATCGGTGCACGATACGGCACGCCTCGGAGCGGGAACCACGCTCGGCGAGCATTGCGTGATCGGTGAGAACGTCACGATCGGCACGGGTTGTGTGATCGGCAATCACGTCGTGATCCACGCCGACACTCAGATCGGCAACGACGTGCGGGTCGACGACCACGCCACGCTCGGCAAGCTGCCGATGCGCGCGGCGAATTCCGCGACCACGAAGGAGCAGGTGCTGCCGCCGCTCACGGTCGGCGACACCTCGATCGTCGGCACCGGTGTGGTGCTCTATCGCGGGGCCGCGATCGACGGCAAGGTGCTGATGGCCGACCTCTGCACGATCCGCGAGAACGTCACGATCGGGCGCGGCACGATCGTCGGGCGCGGGGTCACGGTGGAGAACTTCTGCACCGTCGGGCGCTACTGCAAGCTCGAGAGCGAGTGCTACATCACGGCCTATTCGACGCTCGAGGACCGCGTGTTCGTGGCACCGGGTGTGGTGACTTCGAACGACAACTACGTCGGCCGCACGGCCGAGCGCTTCAAGCACTTCAAGGGTGTGACGGTCCGCAAAGGTGGACGCATCGGCGCGGGTTCGGTGATCCTGCCGGGCGTGACCATCCACGAAGATGGTCAGGTCGCCGCGGGCTCGGTGGTGACGCGTGACGTGCCGGCGCGCACGATCGTGATGGGTTCGCCGGCGAAGAAGTTGCGCGATGTGCCGGTGGAACAGTGGCTCGAGAATCAGGGCTGGACGGACAGCTAGGCAAAGGGGAGAGGCGATGCCCACGAAGACCATGATGACGGTGCCGTTGCTGGATCTCAAAGCCCAGTACGCCACGATCAAGACCGACATCGACGCCGCCGTCCAGGGCGTGATGGAGAGCTGCCGCTTCATCGGCGGACCCGAGATCACCGCACTCGAGGAAGAGATCGCGCGCTACTCGCAGTGCCCGCACGGCATCGCGTGCGCCTCTGGCACCGACGCGCTGCTACTGGCACTGCGCGCGCTCGGCATCGGCGCGGGCGACGAAGTGATCACGACCGCCTACTCGTTTTTCGCGAGCGCCGGGACGATCGTGAACGTCGGTGCCACGCCGGTGATGGTCGACATCGATCCGCGCACCTACAACATGGATCCGCACGTGCTCGAAGCGGCGATCACGCCGCGCACCAAGGCGGTCGTCGCGGTCCATCTCTACGGGCAGTGCTGCGACATCACGGCGGTCAAGGCGGTGTGCGACAAGCACCAGCTGTGGCTGATCGAAGACGCCGCGCAGTCGATCGGATCGGAGTGGGACGGCAAGCGCGCGGGGTCGTTCGGCGACTTCGGATGCTTCTCGTTCTTCCCGTCCAAGAACCTGGGTGCGGCGGGCGACGGGGGCATGATGGTGGCGCGCAATCCGGACTACGCCGATCGCGCGCGCCTGTTGCGCGAACATGGCGCCCGCCCCAAGTACTACCACTCGATCGTCGGCACCAACTCGCGCCTCGATGCGCTGCAGGCGGCAATCCTGCGCGTCAAGCTGCGGCACCTCGATCGCTGGAGCGAGATGCGCGCGAAGAACGCCGAACTCTACGATTCGCTGTTCGAAGGATCGCGCACCGGCCGTCCGTATCGCGACCCGCGCGGGCGCCACATTTACAACCAGTACGTGATCCGGGTTCCGGACCGCGACGGTCTCAAGGCGTTCCTGACCGAGCGCGGCATCGGCACCGAGGTCTACTATCCGGTTCCGCTCCATCTGCAGCAGTGCTTCTCGTCGCTCGGCTACAAGGCCGGCGACCTTCCGCACTCCGAGGCCGCGGCCAACGAGACGCTCGCCCTGCCGATCTACCCTGAAGTCGGCGAGGAACGCATCCGCTACGTTGCCGCAACGGTTCGCGAGTTCGTGGACCGATAACCGCATTACGGGGCGGGACCGCTAGAGCGGATCCGCCCCGACCGTCCCGCCGCGCCGCTTCCCCGCCCTGAGGCACGCGCCGGTTCGCACAGATGTACGAGCGTACCCGGCATCAGACCCCGATGCCGGCCGCGGGTGCATACCTGCTCATGAACGCCACTCAGCGCGAGACGCTGCGCGAGCTGCTGCGGCGCGTGGACGAAGTGCGGGGCATGTCCGAACGGTCGGAGCCGTCAGCGGCGATCGACCCCGACGACACCAACGCGCTGTTCGCCACCGTCCAGGAACTCGCCCAGGAGCTCGAGCGCAGCCACCGGCGCCTGATCGAGACCAACGTGCAGCTGGTATCGCTGCGCGAAGTCGCGAGCAGCATGGTCGGCACGCACGAAGTGGGCGAGACCACGCGGCTCGTCACGCGCTACCTGTGCCGCGCGTTCGGATTCCAGGAAGGCTTCCTGCTGCTCATCAACCGTGAGACCGGGAAGCTCGAAGGCACCTGGACGCACGCGCGGGGCGATCGCGATCAGAGCTGGTCGATCGAGCTGCCGCTCACCGGCGACACGGGAACGCTCGCGCGCTCTCTTTGGATGAACCGCACCGTCGTCCATCACGCGGCGCAGCGCCATCGTCCGGCACTGCTGCCCGACGGGCATCCGCTCGAGGAAGTGCTCGACGACATCGCCGCCACCGCGTGCGTTCCGCTCCAGCGCAGCAACACGGTGCTGCCGCTGGCCGAGACGCACGAGCTGTGCGGAGCTCGTTGCATCCTGGGCGATGCGCAGCTGATCGCGCCGCCGCCCGGGGCCGAAGCCGAGCCGTGGGCCGCCGATCGCGAGGAACGCCAGCGCGCGTGCCTCGGCTGCGAAGTGATGCCGCTGCTCGGCGTGATCGGCATGGCGCGCCGCCGCGGATCGGCTGAGATCGCCTCGTCGGACGTGATGCTGCTGGAGTCGATCGCGCTCTCGGTCGCGCCGATGATCGAGAACGCGCGCCTCTATCAGGACCTGCGCCGCAGCGAGCGCTTCCGCAATCACGTACTCGACAGCATGGCGAGCGCGCTGGTCGCGGTGAACATGCAGGGCGAAGTGCTCACGTTCAATCACGCGGCCGAGCACCTGCTCGGCTGGCCGGTCGACGAAGTGCTGGGCCAGCCGTTCGGCGCGCTGTTCGGCACCGACGGCGAAGTCGCCGTGCGCGACACGCTCGAACACGGCCGCGAAGCGGTGCGGGTCGAGACCATCCTGCGCGCGCGCGACGGTACGCCAGTTCCGGTCAGCCTCACGACCTCGCTGCTGCGCAACGATCGCCGCGCGATCTACGGCGCGATCGCGACGTTCGTCGATCTCACGCCGCTCAAGCGCGCCGAAGAGCACGCGCGCCAGCTCGACCGGCTCGCGGCACTCGGGCGCTTCACGTCGAGTGTCGCGCACGAGATCCGCAATCCGCTCACCGGCATCGGCGCCGGCGTTCAATACCTGTCGCGTTCGATTCCCACGGGCGATCCGCAGCACGAGAATCTCCAGTTCATCCTGAGCGAGATCCGCCGGCTCGACCGCATCGTCCAGGAACTGTTCGACGTCACGCATCCGCGCCGGCTGGATCTCAGGCCGTCGCCGATCGAAGACACGATGCGCCGCTCGGTGCAGTGCGTCGCCGCGCTGTTCGAGCAGCAGGGGGTGGCCCTCACCGTCGACATCGCGCCGCACCTGCCGCCGATCGCACACGACCAGGACCAGGTCCAGCAGGTGCTCTTCAACCTGCTGAAGAACGCGGCCGAGGCATCGCAGGCGGGGAGTGCCGTCAAAGTGCGGATCGCGGTGGCTGAAGCGCAGCCCGCGCGCGGACGTGCAGCGCGCGTGGCGAACGCGGCGGCGGCACCCGTCACGAGCGATACCCCCGAGGTCGGGGGCCCGATCCCGCGCGTCGCGCGCGGCTCGCGCGGGCTGCCCGGAACCATCGCCGTCACTGTCGAGGACCAGGGCTGCGGAATCGGTCCCGACGAGATCAAAACCATCTTCGAACCGTTCTTCACCACCAAGCAGGGCGGCACCGGCCTCGGCCTCTACATCACACACGACATCGTCAAGCGACACGGCGGCAATCTCACGGTCAGCAGTGAACTCGGAAACGGCACCCGCTTCACCGTGGAGCTGCCGATCGAAAGCACAGGAGGATTCTCATGAGCAAGGCCAGCATCCTGGTCGTCGACGACCAGGATTCCATCCGTCACTTCGTGGGCAAGGCGCTCGAGGAGGACGGCTACACGGTCCAGACCACGGGCTCGCTGCGCGAGACCCGGCAGGTGCTGGAACACGACATGCCCGATCTTGCGATTCTCGACTACAAGCTCCCCGACGGCAACGGCATCGAGTTGCTGCGCGAGATCAAGCGCGCGCAGCCGGAAGTGTCCGTGATCCTGATGACCGCCTTCGGTGAAGTCGACACCGCTGTCGAAGCCATGAGCGCCGGCGCGTTCTGGTTCGTGAAGAAGCCGTTCCAGAACGACGAGCTGCTGGCGCTGGTCGCGCGGGCGCTGGAGTCGCAGAAGCTGTGGATCGAGCTGCGCCGGCTGCGCCATCAGGCGTTCGCCGACGAGGACTTCCTGCACTCGACCGCGACCTCGATGCAGGAGGCGTACACGATCGCCGAGCAGGTCGCGCGCGGCGACACCACCACGGTGTTGATCGAAGGCGAGAGCGGAACCGGCAAGGAGTATTTTGCGAACCTCATCCATCGCATGAGCGCGCGCCATGACCGGCCGTTCGTCGAGATCAACTGTGCCGCGATTCCGGCGGAGCTGCTCGAGAGCGAACTGTTCGGTCACGAGAAGGGTGCGTTCACCGATGCGCGTGCGCAGAAGCTCGGCTTGATGGAGCTTGCGAGCGGCGGCACGCTGTTCCTCGACGAAATCGGCGAGATGAGTCCGATGCTGCAGGTGAAGCTGCTGCGCGTGCTCGAGCGCCGCACGCTGCGCCGCGTCGGCGGCACCAAGGACGTGCCGGTCAACGTGCGCATCATCTCGGCGACCAATCAGGACCTCGAGCGGATGGTGGGCGAAGGGCGCTTCCGCGAGGACCTCTACTACCGCCTCAAGGTCGTACCGCTCTACGTTCCGCCGCTGCGCGAGCGCAAGGAAGACATCATGCTCCTGACGCGGCTGTTCATGGAGCGCTTCACCAAGCAGTTCAAGAAGGCGTTCAAGGAGATCTCGCCGTCCGCGGAGCGCGTGCTGATCGACTATCCGTGGCCGGGCAACATCCGCGAGTTGAAAAACCTGTTCGAGCGCACCGTACTGCTCGAAACCGGGACCGTGCTCGAGGCGCACCACTTGAAGCTCTCGGCGCGCCCGCGCGGCGCGGGGGAGGCCACGCTCGGCCAGCGGATCGACTCCATGATGAACGGGCCGATTCCGCCGAGCGGCATCCCGTTCGAGTCGATCACCGAGGATCTGGAGCGTGCCTTGATCATGCGGGCATCGTATGTTACCAAGTGGAATCAGAGTCGCACCGCGGAGCTGCTGCAGTTGAAGCGCGACAAGCTCCGCTACCGCATGAAGCTTTACGGCATTCACTCCGAGGACGAATCATCCTCCGACGAGGCGCGCGCCGTGAACGAATAGGAACCGCCTGTGCGTTACTCCTCGACCCTTACGAAACTGCTCCTGCTGGGGGCAGTTTTCGTTTTGGGGTCGTGCGGGTACAGCACGAGCCCGGCGCTGCTGCCGGCGCATTTGAAGAGCGTGGCGATTCCGGTGTTCGAGAACGAGACCAGCGAGTACACCCTGGAGCAGGAGATCACCGACCTCGTGATCCAGCGGTTCGTCGCGGACAACCATCTCAAGGTGGTGGACGAACGGGTCGCCCAGTGTACGATCAAGGGCAAGATCACCGAGTACCGCAATTCGGTGTTCGGCATCTCCGCCGGTTCCACGGCACGCGCCGAAGAGTACCGCGTGACGATCACGATTTCGGTCGTGTTCAAGGACCTCGTGAAGAATCGTGAGATCTGGAGCGAGCCGGCGCTGCAGAAGACCGCGAACTACTACGTCACCGATGTGCCGGGGCAGACCGCCAGGACCGAGCTCGATGGACGCAAAGAAGCCATCACGAAAATCGCCGACGAAATCCTCACCCGCTCCGTCCAGGGCTGGTAAGGCCGCGGGCGTCCGCAGCACCGCGACGCGCCGGCCGGCGGGGCGGGGAGCGTCGAGCGGGTTCGCGGCGCGCATCGAAGCCTGGGAGCGCGGCGAGTTCCCCCGATCGCTCTACCTCGAAGGACCGGCCGAGGCGATCAAGACCGCATTGCTCGCCGAACTCAAGCGCGCGTGGATGGCGCGTAACGCGGGTGCGCCCCCGAGCGTGTTCCGCGCGGCGGAGGCCGGCGTCGACAAGATCCTCGCGGCCTATCAGAGCACGTCGCTGTTCCACGCGCGCGAGCTGGTGATCGTGCTCGACGTCGAAGACCTGGGGCGCAGCGAGAAGCGCGTCGGCGCACTCGCGGACGGAATCGAACGCGCGGGCGGTGAGTCGTGCCTGGTGCTGGTCGAGTCGGCGGCGGACAACCCGCGCAAGACACTCGATCCGCTGCGCCAGGCATCGCAGGATCACGTGATCGCGGCCGGGCTCACCCGTACCGAACTCAAGGCGTGGGGCGAGCGCAGCTTTGCGCGCCAGCACGTCAGCGTCGAACCCGGCGCGGTCGAGGCGATCGTCGATGCGTGCGAAGGCGATCCGCTCTCGTACTTCAACGAGTTGCAGAAGCTTGCGGGGTGGGCCGGCGACGGCGGCCGCATCACGTTGAAGAACGTCAGTGATCTCCTGCGCCCGGTGGTCGGCGCCGACATTCCGGAGTTCCTGAGCGCGGTCGCCCTCGGAAACCCCGCGCTCGCCTCGCAGCGACTCGGCCGCCTGCTCGCCGCGGGCGCCGGGGAAGGGGCGGTGCTGTTCGCGCTCTCGAACCTGGTCGGCGGCGCGATGGGCGGGTGGGCGCGGTGGCGCGAATTGTCCGACGCCTACCGGCGCAGGGTTCCGCCGCGCGAACTCAATCGCGCACTCGATGCGGTGTACCGCGCGGAGTCGGCGTGGAAGGGCGGACGCGCGGATGTGGTCGCCCTGCTCGAGCAGACCACGCGGAGTTTGAGCGGGGCCGGATAGGCGTCTTTGCGAGATTCGATAGCGCCCGCGATTGACGGATGCGGTCGCACAGTGTGGAGGATCCCATGTCGGCAGTGATCGCGAAGACTCCTCAAGGCACGGCCCACGAACTGAGCTCCGAAACGGTGGCGGGATTGCGCTCCGCATTGCGCGGCACACTGATCCTGCCGGGTGAAGCCGGTTACGACGAATCACGCACGCTGTGGAACGCGATGATCGACCGGCGCCCGGCGCTCGTCGCGCGCTGCCTCGGAGTCGCCGACATCATGGCCGGCGTGAATTTCGCGCGCGAGCACGGCATCGCGATGACAGTGAAGGGCGGCGGCCACAACATCGCCGGGCTCGCGGTGTGCGAAGGCGGCCTGATGCTCGATCTGTCGCGGATGCGGGGCGTGTGGGTGGATTCGGTGACGCGGGTCGCGCATGCGCAGGCCGGCTGTCTGCTCGGCGATGTCGATCGCGAAACACAACTGCACGGACTTGCGGCCGTGCTCGGTTTCGTCTCCAACACCGGCATCGCGGGGCTCACACTCGGAGGGGGCTTCGGCTACCTGTCGCGCCGCTTCGGCTGGACCTCGGACCATGTCGTCTCGATGCAGGTCGTGACCGCCGACGGACATCTGGTGCGCGCGAGCGATCATGAGCACGCCGATCTGTTCTGGGGCCTGCGCGGCGGCGGCGGCAACTTCGGCGTGGTCACCGACTTCGAATACGCGCTCTACCCGGTGGGTCCCGAGATCATGGGCGGAGCGATTGCGTGGCCCGCCACGGATGCACCGCGCGTGCTCGAGATGTTCCGCACGCTCACTGCCGATGCGCCGCGCGAGTTCACGTGCGTCGCGGCGATGAGACTCGCCCCGCCCGCGCCCTGGATTCGCAAGGACATGCACGGCAAACCCGTCGTCGTGCTGTTCGTCTGCCACACCGGTCCGGTCGAGGCCGCGGAGCGCGCGCTCGCGCCGCTCAAGGCGTTCGGCACGCCGGTGGGCGATGTCGTTCAGCGGCGCTCCTATGTCTCGCAGCAGAACCTGCTCGATGCGACCCAGCCGAGCGGCCGGCGCTACTACTGGAAGTCGGAATACCTGCCGCGGCTCGACCCCGCGATGATGCAGAAGTTCATGCACCACGCTTCGCGCATCGTCTCACCGCACTCGGCCGTCATCCTGTTCCCGGTCGGAGGCGCGCTCAATCATGTTGCGCGCGACCACTCGGCGGTCGGCAACCGTGACGCGGAGTGGGTGCTCAACGTGACGAGCGCATGGGAACGTCCGGAAGACGACGCCGCCAACATCGACTGGGCAAGATCGAGCTGGAGCGACCTGCGCGAGTTCTCGACCGGAGGGACGTACATCAACTTTCTGACCGAGGACGATGGCGGCGACCGCACGCGCGCCGCCTACGGCGACAACTACGCGCGACTTGCCGAGATCAAGCGCAAGTGGGATCCCGAGAATCTGTTCCGCACGAACAAGAACATCGTGCCGAGCGCATAGCCCAAAGCCAGATCGCGTTCGCCGGCGCCAGACACTCCTGGCCACGGACGCATGCGATCACGAGTGTCCGCGCGGCGACTGCACCCGAGCCGCGACGTGACGCATCCTCCCAATCCCGCTATGCTCCGGCGTTCGAGAGGAGCCTCACGCCCCATGAAGCGCTACCCCTATGCTGAAGTCGAGCCCCGCTGGCAGAAGCTCTGGGAAGAGTCGAAGCTGTTTCGCGCGATCGACTTCTCGCCCAAGCCCAAGTTCTATTGCATCGACTTCTTTCCATATCCGTCGGGTTCCGGCCTGCATGTAGGCCACCTCGAGGGCTACACCGCAACCGACATCCTGTGCCGCTACAAGCGCATGCGCGGATTCAACGTGCTGCATTGCACCGGCTGGGATGCATTCGGCCTGCCCGCCGAACAGTACGCGGTCAAGACCGGCGTCCATCCCGCGATCACGACGCGCCAGAACATCGACACGTTCCGCCGCCAGATGAAGCGCGCGGGCCTGTCGCACGATTGGGATCGCGAAGTCGACACCACCGACCCCGCCTATTACCGGTGGACGCAGTGGATCTTTCTCAAGCTGTTCGAGCGCGGCCTCGCGTACGTCGCCGAGGTTCCGGTCAACTGGTGCCCGGAGCTGGGCACGGTGCTCGCGAATGAAGAAGTCATCGACGGCAAGAGCGAGGTCGGCGGCTTCGACGTGGTTCGCAAACCGATGCGCCAGTGGGTGCTCAAGATCACGGCGTACGCCGAGCGCCTGCTCGACGATCTGCCGCTGGTCGAGTGGCCGGCGAGCACGCTCGAGATGCAGCGTAACTGGATCGGCCGCTCGATCGGCGCCGAGGTCGAGTTCGGCCTCGCCGACGTCAGCGGAACGCTGCGCATCTTCACGACGCGCCCCGACACGTTGTTCGGCGCCACCTTCATGGTGCTCGCACCCGAGCATCCGCTCGTCGCCGCGCTGACGACGCCAGAACAGCGCGCGCAGGTCGAGGTCTACGTGTCGGCGAGCGCGCGCAGGAGCGACCTGCAGCGCCAGGAGGATCAGGAGAAGACCGGAGTGTTCACCGGCGGCTTCGCGATCAATCCGGTCAACGGCGAACGCCTGCCGATCTGGATCGCGGACTACGTTCTGATGGGCTACGGCACCGGGGCGATCATGTCGGTGCCGGGGCATGACGTACGCGATTGGGAGTTCGCGAAGAAGTTCCACCTGCCGATCCGCGAAGTCGTCGCCGGGGGCGACGTCGAGGTCGCGGCGTTCGTCGACAACGAGAGCGGCACGCTCGTGAATTCGGCGACACCCGACCGATCGTTCACGATCGACGGGCTCGATCCCGCGACCGCCAAGCGCACGATCACCGAATGGCTCGAAGCGCGGGGGACGGGGAAGAAGGCGATCAACTACAAGCTGCGCGACTGGCTTTTCTCGCGCCAGCGCTACTGGGGTGAGCCGTTCCCCGTGATCTGGGTCGACGGCGCGCCCAAAGCCCTGCCCGAGCAGATGCTGCCGGTGCTGCTGCCGGAGACCACGTCGTTCAAGCCGGCCGGAACCGGCGAGAGTCCGCTCGCGACCATCACCGAATGGGTACAGACGACCGATCCCGCAACCGGGAAACCCGCGCATCGCGAAACCAACACGATGCCGCAGTGGGCCGGGTCGTGCTGGTACTACCTGCGGTTCCTCGATCCCCGCAATCCGGATGCGCTGGTCGATCGCGAGAAGGAACGCTACTGGATGCCGGTCGACCTCTACGTCGGCGGCGCCGAGCATGCCGTGCTGCATCTTTTGTACGCGCGCTTCTGGCACAAGGTGCTGTTCGACATCGGTCTGGTCTCCACACCCGAGCCGTTCATGAAGCTCGTCCATCAGGGCACGATCCTCGGCGAGGACAATCGCAAGATGTCGAAGTCGATCGGCAACGTCGTGAGTCCCGACGACATGATCGACGACTACGGTGCCGATGCGCTGCGGCTCTACGAGATGTTCATGGGGCCGCTCGAAGCGTCGAAGCCGTGGAGCTCAAAGGGCGTGGAAGGGATCGCGCGCTTCCTCGATCGCATGTGGCGTCTGTACGTCGCCGAAGACGGCACGAGCGTGGTCGACACCTCCGATCCGCCGCCCGAGCTCACACGTGTGCTGCACCAGACGATCAAGAAGATCACCGATGATCTCGAGGCGCTCAAGTTCAATACCGCGATCTCGCAGCTCATGGTGTTCGTCAACGAAGTGACGAAGCTCGACGTGCGTCCGCGCGCGGTGCTCGAGCCGTTCGTGCTGCTCGCGAATCCGTTCGCACCACACCTGGCCGAGGAGCTGTGGCAGCGCCTGGGTCATGGCGAGAGCTGCGCCTATGCCGCGTGGCCGGTCCATGATCCCGCTCAACTCGTCGAGGATCGCGTGACCGTCGCGATTCAGGTCAACGGCAAGCTGCGCGCGACGCTGGAGCTGCCACGCGGAGTCGAGCAGGAGGTAGCACACGCTGCGGCCGCCGACGACGCGCGTGTAAAGCGGTATCTCGACGGCGTGGAGCTGCGTAAGGTGATCTATGTTCCCGACAAGCTCCTGAATCTCGTGGTGGCGGGGAAGTGAGGCATGGCGTCCGGTTCCTTGCGTTCGCGATCGCATGCACGCTGGCGCTGGCCGGCTTCGCCACGGCTGACGGTATTCGCCTCGCGGTCGACAACGACTACTTCAACTTCTGGCAGCGGCCGGACGAACGCCCCGACTTCGGCTACACGCACGGCAGCGAGTTGATCTGGGAGGGGACGGGCGCGCCGCGCGGATTGAGTCGCATGGCACCCGGTTGGCTCGGCGGAACCGACCGCGACGGTGCCGCGCGGCTTCAGATTCGCGTGCGGCAGGCGATCTATGCGCCGTGGAAGCTGCCGCCCGATCGTCCCTACGGCGGCTGGCTCGGCGTTGGAGTTGGGTTCCGGCGTGAGACCTCGACCGCGCACCGCGAGGCGATCCTGCATGTCGGCGTCACCGGACCGCCTTCGCAGGCCGCCCGGATGCAGCGCTATATCCACCGCCGTTTCGGATTCGGCGTGCCTCCGGATTGGTCGGGCCAGATTCCTTACGAGCCCGGCATTGCGATCGAAGCCGGCGGAGCGACGCTCAGCTTCACCCGCGGAGCGCCCGGAGGACTGATGCTTCACGGCGGCCCCATGTGGCGCGCGCGGCTCGGGACCTTTGCCGTCGACGCGCGTGGAGCGCTCGAAGCGACCGCGGGCGTTCATCCGCCGCTGCCCTGGGGCGGAACCACGCGGACGCCGGGTGCTGCCTCGTTGTACCTGCTCGCCGCCGCACGGCTCGACGTCATCGCCCGCGACGAGCTGCTGGACGGCACGTTGTTCCGGCGCAGCGCCGGTGTCTCGGCGACGCCGCTGGTGCCCGAAATGCAGACCGGCATCGGCCTTCGCGTGAAGCGCGCGCGCCTCGAATGGCAGATCACGCGGCGCGCGAAGGAGTATCGAATCCAGCCGGTGCCGCACACGTATTCGTCGCTGGTGTTCACGCTGGAGCGATGAGCGCGCGCCGGCAACTCCAACTCGATCGGTGCTGAAGGCGAGGGGCCACGATCTGAGCAGGAGTACCGAGCCAGACTCAGCATGAGCGAGAGGCCCACGCCCGCTGCAGGTTTACATAATTATCGTTCCACGACATTTAACATCCCGCCCTCGTCACGCCGATTCCTCTACTTTTTCCCCCTCAAGCGGTTGCGTAGCCGCGGTGATGTGTGGGAAACCTTCCTTCAGGGCGTCGTTCACCAATATCAAAAGCCACTCGCTGAACGGTGACTGCATGCGCTCCAAGTAGCGCTGAACGTGAACGAGTGCGAAGCGTTGGACCGGGGCAGCCTTTGCCAGGTGGCGGTTGAACAGCCTGACCGTGGCGTCCCGGTGGTCGAGTACCGGCTGGC
>JANLWX010000220.1:0-6738 GCA_031364845.1 Candidatus Eiseniibacteriota bacterium | reverse complement strand
CAAATTGAAGTGACCTTTGATATTGATGCGAACGGAATTTTGAACGTGTTTGCACAAGATAAAGGGACGGGGCATAAGCAAAGTATCCGTATTTCTAACACGGGTGGACTCAGCACGCTCGAAGTAGAGCGAATGCTTGAGCGGATCGACCTTGGTGATGCCGAGGCAGTAGGCCACGAGCGATCCCGCGACCGAGCCACGGCCCGGGCCGACGCCGATGCCGAGGCTGCGCGCCTGGTCGATGAAGTCGCGCACGATCAGCATGTAGGACGCGAAACCCATGCGGATGATGACGCCGAGTTCGTACTCGAGACGCTGCTCGACCGTGTCACCGAGCCCCGGATAGCGCTTGCGCACGCCCTCCCACGCCAGCTCGCGCAGGTAGGCCTCGGCGCTCTCCTTCCCCGGCGGCAGCGGGAACTCCGGCAGCAGCGGCTTGCCGAACTGCATCTGCAGATTGCAGCGCTCGGCGACCGCGATCGTGTTGCGGATCGCTTCGGGCGTGTCGCCGAACACCTGCTTCATCTCGGCGACCGAACGGAAATGGAGGTTCGCGGTCGCGTGCATGCGCTGCGCGTCGCTCACGATCTTGCCGGTCTGGATGCACAGCAACACGTCCTGCGCGTCGGTGTCCTCGGCGTTCAGATAATGGCAGTCGTTGGTCGCCACCACCGGGATCCCGGTCTGGCGTGCCAAGGCCAGCACCTTGCCGCGGATCTTGTCCTCGATGTCGAGCCCGTGGTTCTGGATCTCGAGGAAATAGTTCTCAGCGCCGAACATGTCGCGATAGTTCATCGCGGTCGTGAGCGCCGACTCGTCGCGATCCTCGAGCAGGTCCGCCGCGATCTCGCCCTGAGGACACGCCGAGAGCGCGAGCAGGCCCTGCGAGTAGCGGCTCAGAATCTCGTGATCGACGCGCGGCTTGTAGTAGAAGCCCTCGAGATACGCGAGCGACGAGAGCCGCATCAGGTTCTTGAAGCCGATCTCGTCGCGCGCGAGCAGCACCAGATGGTGTGCGGTGTCGCGCGTGCGGTCGTGGCGCTTGCCGCGCGTGACGTACGCCTCCATCCCGACCAGCGGCTTCACCCCTGCCTTGCGCGCCTCCTGATAGAACTCGATCGCACCGAACAGCGAGCCGTGGTCGGTGAGCGCCAGTGCCGGCATCTTGAGCTGGGCGGCGCGCGCGACCATGCGCGGAATGGAACTCGCGCCATCGAGCAGCGAATAGTCACTGTGGTTGTGGAGGTGCACGAAGTCGGCGTGGTTCATGGGCGCGTCCTGCGCGAAGTGTTGGGGGGATGACGTACGTGGGGAATCTAGCACAGCGGGCCCGCTGCCCCCTGCCCGGGAGTCCCTCATTGCAGCCCGCACGCGCGACACGTGCGGGTCACGCGGCTTGCACGGGGGCCTCGCACGATGCCGCGCCCCCAACTCCGTGCCGTCATTGAGCGAGAGCTTCGCCGAGCGCATGGCACCGGTGTTGCTCAAACCCCGGCGCTCAGTACATCCACGGAACGCGGCCACGAGGCCCGTGTCCGAACGCAATCGCAAATCGTCAAGGAGGATTCACCGTGAAGGTCGCTACATCGACACTGGCAGCGCTGGCCGTGCTCGCGTGCGTCGGTTTGTATGGTTGCGGTAACAGTTCCGACGTCACGAACGCCGCCGGAACGCTGGATTCGACGCCCCCGCCGGCGCCGGAAGGCGTCTCGATCAACACGGTGCCCGAGTTCAACGAGCTGACCTGGTCGGCGAGTGCCGCGGCCGATGTCGCCTCGTATCAGGTTTATCAGTACCTGCCCGATCCGTCGCGCGACAACGCCTACGTCATGGTCGGCGAGTCAACGACCCCGAGCTTCAACCTCGGACGCACCGGCGAAGCGACCGACACCTACTACCGCGTCCGCGCGGTGGACACGGCCGGCAACCGCAGCGCGTTCTCGGCTGAAGCCAACGTGCATCTGCCGGCACTCGGCACCGGTGGCGGCGGCCCGGGAATGACGGGCGGCAACGACGACGGCGAGTCGCGCTACCGCACCGGAGAGTAATTTCGCAGTACGAACAACGTGCTCAGGGAAGCAGCACGACGCGCGTCTGGACGTGGACGGATCCGCTGATCAGACGCGCGAAATAAAGACCGGCCGGGACGAGGACACCTCTCGCATCCCGGCCGTTCCATTCCGTGAGGCCATCCGGACCCGACCCCGCATCGAGCGAACGCAGCCGGCGTCCCGTGACGTCGAACAGCTCGATGCTCTGGGCGACGTTGCCCCCCGCACCACGCCAGTAGAGCTGCACCGGAAGCCGTGACGGCCGCAGGCGCGGCGCGATGCCCGGCCCCGGGCGATTCGCGAGCGGGCCACCGAGGCGCGTGACACCCGCGGCGATATTGGAGATCCGTGAGCGGTTGCCGGCGGCGTCCGTAGTCTTGAGTGCGAACACATAGCGCACGCCGCGCTCGAGTCCCGTGAACACGTGAACCCGGGGCTCGCCCGCCGCGATGACGTCGGACAGCGTCACTCCGATCGCCGCATCGAAGTTCGCATCGGTCAGCGTGTCGCGCGCGATCTTCAATTCGAACGACACCGGCAGCACGCCCGCCCCTTCGTTGCCCGGCGCGCTCCACACGATCGCGATCGTCGAATCGGAAGTCGTCGCCAGACGCAGATCGCGTACCGGTGACGGCGGACCGATGTCGCGGCTGCCGGTGCGCGCGAAGTCGCCGCGCGTGGTCGGCCATCCGAAGTACGGCTCCGCCGCCGAGGCATCTCCCGCGTCGTAGACATAGAGGACCGAATCGCTGCCCGTGCCCGCGAGCACTTCGGTGTTCTGATCGTGATCGATGTCGATCAACGTCGACGCGAGGCCGGCGTTGCCCGGTTTCGGGAATGCGCCGCGTGGAAAGCCGTTCGTGCTCATGCCCACGAGCTGCTGGCCAACGCGCACCAGAATGTCGCGCGTGCTCGTGGTGAGCGAAGCGATCAACGGTGCACTCTGCGGCACTTCGGCGAGTGTGATCTCGGTGCCGTTGACCACGCTGCCCGCGGAGTCGAGCACCGCGATCGCCGGCGTGTCGAGCGCCAGGACGATTTCGTCGACCGGCTCTGCGCCGGCGGTGAGAACGCCGTCGACATCGCCGAGCGCCGGATCCTGAATCACGTTTCCGCTCAGCGCCGTCGCGAAGCGCTCCGAGCCGTCCGGTGAGAACGCGTGCACCACGCTGCCCGCCGCCACCACGATCACCGAACCGCCGCCCACGCTGAAGCGCGTGACCACCGGCGCCACCGGCGACGGATCGATCGTGATCGGCCAGCCCGCGCGCTCGACGCCATCGCCACCGAGCAGGTGGATCTCACCGTCCGCGCCCGCGGCGACGATCTCGACCGCGCCGTCGCCGTCGAAGTCCGCGAGTGCGATCGGTGCCGTCACACCGGCAGCACTCGTGAACGCGGGGAAACCCTCGACCGGGCGGCCGTCCCAGTGCCATGCGAGCACGTTGCCGTCTTCCAGCGCGCACACGACCTCGAGCGTGCCATCGCCGTCGAGATCACCGAGTGCGGGTCCACCGAGCGGACGATTGAACACACCACCCGCCACGACCGGCCAGCCCGGCATCGGATTCCCGAGATCGTTGAACGCCGCAATGCGTCCATTCGCGAGGCTCGCGTACATCAAGTACACACTCTCCTGCTGCGCTCGCGCAGATCCGGCTGGAACGACGATCGGATGCAACACGAAACCGCCCGCGAGTGAACCCAGCGGCCGAGCGGGAATCGCCGTGAGACTGAGCGTGTCCGAAGTCTGCCCCGCCATCATCATCAGCTGCTGATTGTTCGTGAGATAGGCGACAGCGGGCAGGAGTGAATCCGATTGAAGCACCACCGGCGCGCCGACGGTCGTCGAGCCCGTGCGCGTCGCGGTCGACATCGGACGCGCCGTGAGCGCGTTGACGAGATTGAGCCGTCCGGTGCCATAGCCCGTGACGCCCGGGTTCACGTCTTCGATCGACGTAATGGTTTCGCTGAGTCGCAACAACATCCCGAGCGGACTCAACGGAGGCTCGCCATTCGCGCGGCGCTGCGCCTGGACCAGTGCCGCCGCGCCCGCAACGAACGGCGCGGAAAACGAAGTGCCGTCGATCGACACGTACGCAGGCTGGCGGAGTCCGATACTGTCGCTCGTGCTTCCCGGCGAAGTGAACGTCGACAGAATGCCGACACCAGGAGCCGCGAGATCCACATACGAACCGCGGTTCGAGAAGCCCGCGACGACATCGTTGCGTCCCGTCGCCGCGACCGCGATGACATCGGAGCGCGACGCGAGATCGTGCGGCTGTCCACCGTTGCCCGCCGCCGCGACGATCGTCACGCCCGCGCGCGTCGTCGCACTCGCCGCCGCGAACAGTCCCGACTGATTGAGCGTCGCGAACGAGCAGTTGAGAACGCTCGCGCCATTGCGCGCTCCGTAACGCAGCGCCTGCGCGACGTACGACATGTCGACGAGCCCGAGTGCCGCGCCATCGGCCGACCATCCGATGCGCAGCGGCATGATGCGCACCTTCCAGATGGTGCCCGTCACGCCGATCCCGTTGTCGGCGATCGCACCGATCACGCCCGCGACCGCAGTGCCATGCCCCGCGAAGTCGTTCGGATCGTTGTCCTGATCCGCGTAGTCCTCGCCCGCCGTCACACCGTCGCCCGGACGATTCACGAAGTCCCAGCCGTGCACGTCGTCGATGAAACCATTGCCGTCGTCGTCGACACCCGCGATGCCTGCGGCTTCGATTGCATTGGTCCATATCTGTCCTGCGCGACCTGCTGAAGTTCCGCCGAGATCCGGGTGATAAGGCAGCACGCCTGTGTCGAGCACGCCGACCACGATCGCGGTGTCGCCCGTGAGCACGTCCCAGGCCTCGGGGCCGAACATGTCGCGACCCGCCGGACGGTCGTAGAACCACCACGATTGCGAGAACAGTGAGTCGCTCGGAATCGCCGACACCGGCAACAACGCGATGCGCTCGGCGGAAGCGACATCGGCAAGTGCCGCGAGACGCGCCGCCGCGAGTTCGGCGGAGGCGCCGCGTTCGAGGTGCGCGATGTAGAACGCGGTGAAGTCGGTTTCTTCCGAGCCGTCGGCGGGCGGAGCTTCGGCGCGGAATTCGGGCTCGAAGGAAACGATGCGCGCGGCGGAAGCCTCACGATCGATCGACGCAATGCCCAGCCGCGCGACCGCGACATCCGGAGCCGCCGTGTGCGCCGCGGCCGTCGGCGTCCACCCCACGCGCGCCGCTTCGGCCGCGCGCATCGCCCGAGCTGCGTGCGCCGCACGCGGCCGCAACTGGACCTCGATGCGATCCGTTGCCCAGCTCGCGCCTGCGATACCCGGCGCTTCGATGCGGGCGGTCGGGGTTGCGGCGGTAGCCGCGAACGGGGTCAGCGCCGAGACCACGAGAACAATCCGAACCATGCCCGCCCGCCGGCGCATCCAACGCGGCACACCAGGGAACAAGGTAATCGCCGTAAATCTCAACCAAGTCGGGATCACGGAACGAGTTTAAGGAGCCATTGAGCCCCCGGCAAGACGCGCCGATACTTCTTTGGGGTGCCCGGTCCTCGAAGGAACATGCATACACGACCCGGAAACCTGGGAACGCGCTCCCCGCCGCACCGTGCCTTGACACTCAAACCACGGTCGGCAACAGTCCGTGCCGCGCTTTCGCGCTCCTCGTTACCTGCGCCACTTAGAAGCCAGAGGAACCATGAGCCATCCAGAACGCGACCAGCTGCGCCAGATGCTTCTCGACCGCTCGATGCGGTTCGGCGAGTTCGTGCTCAGCTCGGGAGCCACCTCGAATTACTACATCGACGTGCGCAAGACCAGCCTGCATCCGCAGGGATTGAAGCTGATCTCCAAGCTGTTCTACGAGATGCTCCAGAGCGAGAACATCACCGCGATCGGCGGCCTGACGCTCGGAGCCGATCCCCTCGTCGCCGGCCTGATGCTGTACAGCGCCGAGCAGGGCAAGCCGCTCGAGGGATTTCTCGTGAGGCGGACCACGAAGGATCACGGACTGCGCGGCCAGGTCGAAGGCAACCTCGCCGGCCACAAGCGCGTCGCGATCCTCGATGACGTGATCACGAGCGGCGAGAGCGCGATCGTCGCCGCCGAGGCCGCCGAGTCGTACAAGGCGCAGGTCGTGAAGGTGCTGACCGTCGTCGACCGCGGACAGGGCGCGAGCCAGGTCTTTCAGCAGCGCGGGTTCCCTTATACGTCGTTGTTCACGATTGGGGAGTTGTTGCCGGCGGAGAAGTAGATCGCTTTCGGTACGGCCTGCCGGTGACCGCGGGCTTGGAAGCTGGACGAGCGCCTCGCGGGCAACCGCGGGGCGCTTTCGACTTGCTCCAAAGGGGCGCCACCGACTAAGTTGTCCGGCCTCTTGCCGCTCGCGCCAGGTTCCCGCGAGCGTGTGCCTGCGTCCCCATCGTCTAGAGGCCTAGGACACCGCCCTTTCACGGCGGCGACACGGGTTCGAATCCCGTTGGGGACGCCAACACCTCCCTGCCATTCGGCTATGACATAGGTCCCCGTAGTATGGACTCGACAGGTGCGCCGGGCTCAAGCGTCGAGGAACGCCCATTGGTGAGCGAATCGATAGGTGCCGACGTTCCGCCAGATCTCCATCTCGAGATGGCCGCCAAGCCTATCGAATGCGCGCCGTGCGGCGAATTTTTGATTGAA
>JANLWX010000219.1:0-13436 GCA_031364845.1 Candidatus Eiseniibacteriota bacterium | reverse complement strand
TTGAGCTTCACGGTCTCGGCGAGCGATCCGGATGGCAACGCGATCACGTCGCTGAGTGCCTTGAACCTGCCAGCGGGAGCGACATTCACGCCGAACGGAACCAACACCGGCGGCACCCTCGAGTGGACGCCGGGTTCGGGTGATGGACCGGGCCCTTACACGGTGACGTTCACGGCGGCCAATGCGCTGACCGCAAGTGCCGCGACCGTGATCTCGATCACCGAAGGCGACCGGCCGCCGGTCGTGTCGACGGCCGCCACACATAGCGTGTCCGAGGGTTCGGCTCTGAGCCTGACGGTGACGGCGTCAGACCCCGACGGCGACACCATTAACTCATTGACCGTCGCGGGCCTCCCCGCGGGCGCGGTGTTCACGCCGAGCGGCGACAAGACGAGCGGCAGCGTCACGTGGACGCCGGGCTATTCGGCGGCCGGAACCCACACGCTGACATTCACGGCGTCGAACGCGCTGAGTGGAACCGCGACGACGACGCTCACCATCGTGAACACCGACCGCGCGCCGGCCGTGATGGCGGCCGCGAACGTGAGTGCGACCGAGATCTCGGAATTGATGATCACGGTGTCGGCGAGCGATCCGGACGGCGATGCGATCACGTCCTTGACGGCGAGTAATCTGCCGGCGGGCGCAACGTTCATCACCGACGGAACCCGCACCTCGGGCACGTTCGCCTGGACGCCCGGCTACGATTCGGCCCCCGGTCCGTACTCGGTGACGTTCACCGCTGCCAACGCGCTGAGCGGAACCTCGAGCACGAGCGTTTCGGTGACGAACCTCGACCGCGCCCCCGTGGTGTCCGCTCCGGCGACTGCCGACGGCGCCGAAGGCACGCTGCTGAGCATCACGGTGACGGCGAGCGATGTCGACGGTGACGCGATGACGTCACTGGTCGCGAACGGCCTGCCCGCGGGCGCGACGTTCACGGCGAATGAAACGCGCACCAGTGGCACGCTGAACTGGACGCCGGGCTACGATGTCGCAGGCGGTCCCTACACGGTTACGTTCACCGCCACCAACGCGCTGAGCGCGAGTACGAGCACGGCGCTCACGGTCGGGAACGTCGACCGTTCACCGGTCGTGTCCGCGCCCACCACCCAGAGCGGTGCCGAGAACACGCCACTGACGTTCTCGGTGACGGCGTCCGATCCCGATGGCGAGGGCATCCTGTCGTTGACCGCATCGAATCTCCCTTCGGGCGCAACCTTCACACCCGACAGCACGCGCACGAGCGGCACGTTCTCTTGGACTCCGGGCTACCAGGCTGCCGGTGGGCCCTACACGGTGACGTTCACCGCCACGAACGCGCTGTTGGGGAGTGCGGCGACGGGTGTCACGATCTCGAACATCGACCGCGCTCCGGTAGTCAACGTGGCGGCGACCGCGACCGCGAACGAAGGCGAGCCGAAGTCGGTCACGGTGACCGTTTCCGATGCTGACGGTGACTCGATCGTGTCGCTGGTGGTCAGCTTCGCCGGTCTTCCTGCAGGGAACTCCGCCGTGTTCACGCCCAACGCGAGCCGCACCGGTGGAACCTTCACGTGGACGCCGGCCTGGAACGACGGCCGCCCTGCTCCTTATATGGTGTCCTTCACGGCGACCAACGCGTTGAGTGGCAATGCGGCAGTCGCGATCACGGTGAACGACAACATCGTGAACCTGGTGTCGAATCCGTCGTTCGAAACGAACCTCAACGGCTGGGGCCAGAACGGCGGCTCGACGCTCACGCGAATCGCGGGCGGCTATTCGGGTGGGTTCGCCTGCCAGGCATCCGGTCCTGCTTCGAACGTTGTGTTCGGCATCAACGACAGCCCGAACATCGTCAACTCGACCACCGGCGGCACGCGCTACCGCTACGTGGCCCGCGTGCGATCGGCATCGAGCACGGGCCAGGTCCGGATCAAGCTCCGCGAGTACACCGCGCTCGGAGTTCAGGTCGGCCCGGTGGTCTACTCTTCGCCGGTTACACTGTCGGCCGCATGGCAGCTCGTGAGCGTCGACTTCGTCTCCTCCGGCAGCGGCCGCAATATCGACTTCCAGGTGATCGACACGCCGGTCGCCCCGGGCGAGTCGTTCATGGTCGACGATGTCCTCGTTTACGTCGCTCCGACCCCCGGAAATGCGTTGGCGAGTCGGCGAGCACCGGACGAAAATGGGTCGGTCGTGGAGCCCCCGAGCGCTCCGGAATCGCTGACGGTGACGCTTCCGTTCGTCGAGTTCGGTGCTTCGATCGGGCCGAACCCGGCGCGGCCCACGGCGACGCTGCGACTTTCCTTGACGAAGGCCGGCGTCGTGCGCGCGAAGCTGTATGACGTTCGAGGCCGCGTCGTTCGCACACTTTCTGAGGGTATGACGTTCGAGCCGGGCCGCCACACGTTCGCCGTCGACGGCCGCGACGATCACGGCGCGCGGCTGCCGGCGGGTGTCTACTACTACCGTGTCGAGGCGAGTGAGGGCGTTCGTTCGGGAAGCCTCGTCGTCGTCAACTGACGGTCAAGGGCTCCTAAAAAGCGTAAGCGGCACCGACGTTTTCCTTGACGCGGTCCGGCCACCCTTCGAATATGCGACCTGTCGATGCACGCATCCCCCGCGTGCCCGCCGCCCAATGACCAGGACCCTCGCACTACCACCGACACCGGAAGCCGCCGCTTTCGAGCTGCTTGTTGCCGGAGATCAGGGAAGGTCTGATTGCGTTTCGTCGCACGAGCCGCCCTCGTGGCCGCCGCTCTCATGCTTGCTGTACCCGTTCACGCGGGAACCTATTGGGTCGATCGTTCACATCCTGCTGCTTCCGATGGGGGATCGGGGACGGAGTCCGCCCCCTACAAGACGATTCAGGCCGCCGTCAGCGCGCGCGGCGGCCCCGGCAACACGGTGAACGTGAAGCCGGGAACCTACGCCGAGGAAATCGAGTTCTCGGCGGGCGGGAGTTCCAGCGCACCGTTCACGGTCCGCAGCGTCAGCGGAAACGTCATCGTGGACGGCGCCGACGATTTCTCGTCGAGCATCAAATGGGCGGTCTACTCGGGCGAGGTATTCCTGGCCTCCGCCGTCACGTGGAGCCCCGAGCAGGTGTTCGTGGGTGGCGTGCGCCTCACCAAGTCCTCGGCCTCGGCGTCATCGCTCCCGCAGAACTCGTTCCGCTGGACGCTCGGACAGGGTCTCTACGTTCGCTACGGCGGCGTCAATCCCGGCACCCGCACGGTCAAGGTCGGACGCCGTGACTTTGGATTCCGGCTCTCCGGCAAGTCGTGGATCACGATCGAAGGCATCACCATCGCCCGCGCCGAAGATCGTGGAATCACGCTGACCAGCGGATCCAACAATGTGGTGATGCGCTCCGACACGCTGATTCAGTGCTGGCGCTACGGCATCACGACGGCGAGTTCGTCTCCGGTTTCGATCGGCCCGGCGCTCGCGTGGGGCAACGGCGAGCACGGCGTGTACGTGAACGGTGCCACCAGCGGCGTGTTGCAGGACATCGAGTCGCACTCCAACGGAGTGCCCAATGGACCGGAAGCCGCGGGCATCCGGCTCTATGCGACGACCGGTGTGACGGTCCAGCGCTGCCGACTGCATCACAATCTGCGTTCGGGACTGCTGCTGTCCTCGTCGTCCACCGGCAACAAGATTCTTCAGAACCGGGCGTGGTCGAACGGCGACGACGGATTCGAGCATCTGTCTTCGGGCGGCAACCGCAATGTCGGCAACGTGGCGTGGGAGAACGGGCGCTACGGATTCTCGTGCGAGAGTTCACCGAACACCTCGTTGTACAACTGCGTCGCGGGCGGAAACGGCGAAGTGCCGAACGGTTACGACCTGTGGATCGACTCGGCCTCCCGGTCGGGGTTCGCCTCGAGCGACAACGTGTGGTGGAGCCCGGGCCGCGCGCTCGTAAAGTGGGGCTCGAGTGAGTATTCGACGCTCGCCTCGTTCGCGTCCGCCTCGGGCCAGGAAGCGCGCTCGATCGTCGCCGACCCGTGGTTCGTCGATCCGGCGGCCGCCGATTTCCGTCCCGCCGCGGGATCCCCGCTGATCGACTCGGGCAATGCGTCGGTCACCGACTGGCCCGCGACCGACGGCGCCAGCCGCGCACGCGCCGACGATTCCGCAACTCCCAACTCCGGGCGCGGCACGGTGGCCTACGCCGAGCGCGGGGCGTTCGAGTTCCTTCCGACGGGAACAGCACCGGTCGCGCGGCTCTCGTTGAGCCCGACCAGCGGCGCTCCGCCGCTCGCGGTCACCGCGAACGCCGCGGCTTCGAGCGATGTCGAAGGTACCATCGCGTCGTATCGTTTCGATTTCGGTGACGGCACCGTGATCGGCCCGCAGTCGAGCCCGACCGCGACCCGCACGCTCGGTCTCGGCAACTGGACCGTGACCGTGCGCGCGACGGATGCCGCCGGCAACGTCGCCGCCACCAGTGTTCCGATTCGCGTCGACGTGCCGCCGGTGGCCGCGATCGCGCTCACGCCGGGCGAGGGCAAGGAGCCGCTGACGGTCACGCTCAGCGGTTCGGGCAGCTCGGATGTCGACGGCCGCATCGCGAACTATCGGTTCGACTTCGGCGACGGAAGTTCCGCGGTGTCACAGAGCGGCAGCTCGACCAGCCACGTCTACATGCGTGGAACGTGGACCGCGACGCTCACCGTGACCGACGATCTGGGTGCGACCGCGACCGCGTCGCGCGTGATCACGGTGCGCCCGCCGAACGTGGCACCCGTCGCGTCCGTCACGGTCGAAGCGCCGTTCGCGCCGGGCTTCCGCGCGATCCCGCGCGACTCGAGCAAGGTGTACACCGAGCCGCTGATGCCATTGCCCGGCTATCTCGCGACCTACACGGATCCCGTGTTCAGCACGACCGTGACGCGAATCACCGGTGTGACCGGAACCTCTCTGTCGACGTCGTTCGGCAGTGGCCGGTGGGCGGTCGATGCACGCCACCACTACGCCAAGGATCAGCCGTGGAACTCGACCCACACGCTGATCGCGATCGACAACGAGGACGCCACGCCCACGCGCGTCTATCTCGATGGCGAGACCTACGCCGTCCGCTACGAGCAGTGCACCGAACACCGGCACGGCGACGACCGCTGGCATCCGAGTCCGGCGCATGCGAACGAGCGCATCAGCGTGAGCGGTGACGAACTGGCGTGGATCGACGTGGTCGACTGCACGAAGACCCGCTCGTGGCCGACGCCGTTCAACGTGCGCGGCATCGGCGCTTCCGAAGGCAACGTCTCCGATGACGGCCGCTTCATCGCCCTGTTCGACGCGACCCGCGTGTTCGTGGTCGACATGGATCCGCAGGCGCCGCTGCTGCCGTATCCGAACTCGCGCATCGGCCCGGCATTCGATCTCGGCGGATGCGGGATCAGCGGCGGATGCGCGGCGGACTGGGTGTCGATCTCGCCGTCCGGCAAGTACGTGATGATCAAGTACCACGACGAGAGCCTGCGGGTGCTCGACGTGAATCCGGTGACGTTGGCGCTCACGTCGCGCCCGATGCCCTCGACATCGCCCCGCTGCAGCGGCAGTGCTTCGCTCGGATTCGTCTACGAGCTGGGACATGCGGACATGGCGATGAATCCGTACGACAACAATGAGGACGTGATCATCGGCCAGGAGCACTGCGGCTATCGCGGCGAGAAGCTCAATGGAAAGCTGATGGGCGGCGTCACGATGGTGCGTCTCAAGGACGGCGTGGTGACGTCGCTCACCGATCCCACCAACGAGGCCTACGCGCATCACGTTTCGACCCGCAATCTGCAGCGTCCGGGCTGGGCGTACGTGACGTATTACCCGGAGGCGGGCAAGCGATTCACGAGCGAGATCGTTGCGGTGAAGATGGACGGCAGCAAGACGGTTCAGCGGTTCGCCCACATCCACACCGACTTCACCAACTGTTATCGATGCGAGGGCCATGGTGTCCCTTCGCCCGATGGCCGGCGGGTCCTGTGGGGGAGCAACTGGCGGCAGCGCTGCTCGACGTGCGGAACGACCAACGACGTGAAGGCATACGTCGCCGATGCCCGCGCGCTCGCCACTCCCGGCGCTGCGCCCGCGGCACCGCACGTCGTGATCGCGAACGCCTCGGCGTCGACCGACGCCGATGGACGCCCGGCGAGCTATCGCTTCGACTTCGGCGACGGAACCATCGTGGGGCCGCAGTCCTCGCCGCGTGCGCCGCACACCTACGGCAACGGCAATTGGACGCTGACGACGACGGTGACCGACGACAATGGCGCCGCGAGCTCCGTCACCTCATCGATCGCGGTGGGGGGCACCGGCAACCGGCGGCCGAACGCGGTGCTCACGGCCACACCCGCGTCGGGGCTGGCTCCGCTGATCGCCACGCTCAATGCCACCGGATCCAGCGATCCCGATGGTCCGATTGCTTCATATCGTTTCGAGTTCGGTGACGGATCGGTCATGACGCGCTCCGAGCCCAGTGCAGGGCACACGTACACCGCGGGGGTCTGGAACGCGAAGGTCATCGTCACCGACTCCTTCGGCGCCCTGGACACCGCGACCGTGACGGTGTTCGCCGCCACGCCGCCGCCGTCGGATACCTTGGGCCCGAATCTGGTCGCGAATCCGTCGTTCGAAGCGGCGCTCACTGGATGGAACGCCTACGGCACCGCGACCGTCACGCGCGTGACCGGCGGGCAGGACGGTGGATATTGCGCGCGCATCGCAGGGCCCATCACGTTCGGACTGTTCGGGCTCAACGACAGTCCCAATGTGATCCCGGTCGTCGCGCAGGCCGGCACCAAGTACCGAATCAGCGCGTGGGTGAAGGCCTCCGCAAGTGCCGGCAGTTGCCGGCTCCAGGTGCGCGAATGGGTCGGGAGCGCGCAGCAAGGTCCGACCACATTCTCGTCCTATGTGGCGCTCGGAACGACGTGGAAGCAGATCACGGTCGATCGTGTCGCCCTGGCGAGCAACAGTGCGATCGACCTGCAGATCCTGGACGAGCCGGTGCTCGGGAGCGAGTCGTTCTACGTCGACAACATCTCGGTGCGCGAGTTCGAAGCGCCGCCGCCACCGCTCGCGGCTCCCGATCTCGCCGCTGCGTTATCCCAGGCGCCGCGCATGGCGCCCAATCCGATGTTCGGCCGCGGCCGCCTGATGTTTGCGACCGCCAGGGCCGGGCCGCTCGAGGTCGTGCTGTTCGACGCCGCGGGCCGCACAGTGCGCACGCTGGCAGATGAAGCGTTCGCGGATGCCGGGCCCCATCACCTCGAAGTCGACGGCCGCGACGCCACGGGCGCGCGTTTGCCGGCGGGGATCTACTTCTATCGCGTGAACTCAGCCGATGGGCGCACGACGGGACGGTTCGTCATCGCCCACTAGTAGCTATGGGCGTACCGAGAGGTTCGTAGTCGTCGCCGGTTTTGCAGCGTCGGTGACGGCGACCGGCGACGGGATCACGAACGAATCGAACGCGGTCCCGAGCGTGCACTGGATGTCGTCGTTCGTCGCGGCGGGCCCGCAAATCGCCGCGCCCTGAATGCCGGTGCGCGTGAAACGCAGCCGCACCGGTCCGTGGCGGAACGCGCGGTACGCCGACCACGACGGCGACGTGCACATCTTCCACTTGCAGCTGCCGTCGGTCTCGTGCGTGGCGCCGCCGTCGCCGGCCGTGATGTGGACCACGCCCTGCTGCGGATGCGTGCGCTCGTAGTTGTGGCTGTGGCCGTTCAGGTTGAGCACGTACTTCGGATGCTTGGCCCCGAGCGCATCGAGGTAGTTCTTGAGCGTCGTTTCGCCGGGATGATGCGCGGACGAATAGGCTGGGCGATGGCCGAAGGTGACGATGTACTGGATCTGGGGATCGTTCGCGACCGCCGTCATGAGGGAGTCGGCGCTGTTCCTCCACGCCGCCCACGCGCCCGTCCACGGTTCGGGGTAGGCGATGAACCGCGCGTTGCCATAGTCGAACCAGTACCAGTCTTCGCCGCAGCAGCCCACGGTCGGTGAGCCGGGCGACGTGCGCGCATTCGGCAGGTCGAAGCGGCCTTTGTAGTTTCGCAGGTCGTCGTTCGCCGGAACGTCCCATTCGTGGTTGCCCCACGCCGGCATGTAGGCGGCGTTGCGCGACCACACCATCATGTCGTTGAAGTGCTGGTCGACGGCCGCCTGTCCGTGCGCGTTGCCGTAAGTGAGATCTCCGACCATCAACGTGAAGCGCGGCGCCATGTTCGCGATCTGTCGCGCCACGCCCGGAACCCACCGGTAGTACGAGACCGAGTCCCCGACGTCGCCGGCGACCGCGACATCGAAGTCGGTGCTGCCGCGCGCGGGCGGAGTGCGGAACGTGCCGCCATCGTTTCCGATCGAGTAGTAGTAGAGCGTGTTCTCGGCGAGCCCGGTGATGCGCGCTTCGCGGAAGGGACCGGGTGAGGAGAACGGCATCGGGTAAGGCGTGATGGTCGTCGCCTGCTGGCCGTAGGCCGGCGTGATCCCGTAGCGCACGATCGACTCGTTGCCGCGCCAGTCGATGGTGACCGAGGTCGGGCCCATGAGCGTCCAGTGGATCTCGTCGGCCGCCATCGCCGGTACCGCGAAGGAACCGACCAGGCCCAGCGCGATCAGGTGCACACGCAATTCGCGTCGCATCAGTTCGTCACCTGCATGCCGCGTGTGGGCGCGGGAGGCACCTGATCGCTCACGCCTCCGCCTCCGGGTGCCGTGATCGTCCACGTGTCGATGACCGTATCCTTCGTGCACGTGTCGCTGTTGCCAGCGCCCGCGGGACCGCACACCACGTAGCCTTCGATGCGGTCGGCGGAGATGAACATCTTCAGATGCGAAAGATGATTGGAGCGCGCGACCGACCACGCCGGCTTCGAGGCGAGTCCGCCGAGCGACGAGCCGCCGCCGCCGACGATCACGTGCGTGATGCCGTCGGTCTGAGCGGGATCGCTGCGCTCGTAGTGATGCGAGTGACCCTGGAGGTTCAGCACGAACTTCGCGTGCTTCGCGTGCAGGTCGCGCAGGATGGTCGCGATCTGCGACTCGCCGGGGTGATCACCGCCCGAAGACCACGCGGGCCGGTGGCCCCATGTCACGATGAATGTGATCGCCGGGTCGCTCTGGGCCTGCGCCATCACGGCATCGGCTTTGGTCTTCCAGTCGCTCCACGCGCCGCTGTAGGGCTCGGGGAACGCGATGAAGCGCGTGTTGCCGTAGTCGAACCAGTACCAGTCCTCGCCCGGTCCGCCGGCCGAGGGCGCACCGGGAGAGGTCTGCGAGTTCGGGAAGTCGAAGCGGCCTTCGTAGTTCTGCAGATCGTCGACGCTCGAACCCCACTCGTGGTTGCCCCAGATCACCATGTAGGCCGCTTCCTGCGACCACGCCATCACGTCGTTGAAATGCTGATCGACGTGCGGTTTGCCCTTGTCGTCGCCGTACGTGAGATCGCCGGGCACGACGACGAAGCGCGGCCGGTCGTCCCCATCGATGTTCGGATTGTCGGCGCCCATCTGCTGCTGGGTCGGCACCACGCCGGAGTAACTGAGCGAACTGCCGATGTCGGCGAGACTCCCAACCCAGAAACCGGATCCTCCGCGCGGCGGCGGCGTGCGGAACGTGCGCTCGGCGCCGGTGCCGATCCGGTAGTAGTAGAGCGTGTTCTCGGCGAGTCCGGTGATGCGCGCTTCGCGGAACGGACCGCTCGAGGAGTTGGGCAGCGGACTCGGCGTGACCGCGGTGACCGAGCGCGTGTAGGAGCCGGACGTCGTGCCGAACTCGATCGCGGTTTCGGATCCCCGCCAGTCGAACGTGACCGCGCTCTGGCCCATCAGAGTCCAATGGATCTCGTCCGCGGCGAACGCGAGGCCGGCGTTTCCGATCCATGCGAGGGCGCAGGCCGCGATGGCCAGGCGATGGCGCGAAAGCTGACGACGGGAGTAAGGGAACACGGGGCCTCGCCGGGATGTGGATCTTCAGTACGAAAGTCGCGCCCGAGTCGAAGAAGGGAAAGCGGAGGTTCCGCCGGCAATGGATGAGGGGGCTCGAATTCGAAGCACGAACGAGGCCTGCCCGTTTCACGCGCGGCCACGTTGCGTGCGCGCAAGGACTTGGGTGGGATCATGAACCTGGGAGTGTGCTCGTGCGACGCAGTCCCCTTGCGCGTTGCACGAGGCCGCCGGGCTTTCTGCCGGAATCGACGACACCGGGGCGCGTCGCGGTCCGCGGAGAATCGGTTCACGGCCGGTGGCGCAGCGACCGGGGAGACACGCGCCGAAACGACTGCAAGCGACGGCGATCGCGACGGATGGCCACAGACGGCATCGCGCTCGCGACGTCCGGTGGCGCGCTCCGGCCGGGCCGCGAAACGCGGACGGTTGGTAGCGGCATCCGGCTTGCAGCCAGCGAGCTAGCCACCGCGAAACGGGGCTGGAGGATGACATGCAGGCGATTCCGGTCGCAGACCGCGGGACCCCCCGCGGAATCGAGCGTCGCATCCGGCGCATGGGCAAAGGCCTCGTCGTGCTGTGCGCGCTGCTCGGCAGCGCGTGCGCCGGGACCGCGCATGCCCAGGCGACCTCCCGCGACTCGACGGCGACGCTCGCCTGGAACGCCCCCGGCGACGACGGGACCACCGGCCGCGCGGCGCGCTACGAGATGCGATATCGCAACGTCGCGATCTCGGGCACCGATACGACCTCGTGGTGGAACGCGGCGACGATGGTGAGCAGCATGCCTTCACCGTCCGTCGCGGGTGCGGTCGACTCGGTCTCGGTGCGCGGACTCTCGCCGGCGCAGACCTGGTACTTCATCCTGCGGACCGCGGATGAAGTTCCCAACTGGTCGAACTTCTCGAACATCGCGATTCGCGCGCCTTACGTGGACGCGACTGCGCCCGGGACGATCACCGATCTCGTGAATGCGGCGACGGTGGCGCAGACGCCGGGCGCACCGGAGCCAGCTCGCTAGTTCCGGGTACTCAGGGTCCGATCACCACGCGCGCCGCCGTGCGCGGTGCCTCGATCACGCGCACGCGATAGACGCGGCCGGCCTTCGCCTTCCAGTCTCCTTCGACGATCGCGGCCGTCACCCGCAGCGTGTCCGCACTCCGCACCGCGTCGAAACGCGTGAGCCGGTATTCGCCGCGCTCGTGGCCGAATCCGTCGCCCGCATCCTCGTAGAGCGTGCCCGTGGCGGCGCCACTCGCGTCGGGGCACACCACCAGCTCGAGTGAATCGAGCGACTGCGCCGCGGAGTGCTCCGCCACCGCTCCGAGCGGGAGGATGGTACCGCCGCGCAGGTGGAGGCGCGGGAGATCGGGATCGGGCGTGTTCGTGCCGCCTGACGCGCGGCCGTCGGATCCGACCTCGACATCGACCGGTCGCCAGATCCCGCGTGGCATCACGGGCTCGCGCAGGCGATAGGGCGTGACGTCCGCGACCACCATGAGGTCAGCCCCCAATAGGAACGCGCTGTCCTCGCGGCGCAGGCGTGCGTCGCGGGGATCGGCGAACAGCAGGGGACGCGCGACCGGAAGTCCGGTGCGTGACGCTTCGCGGAATACTCCATAGAGGTAGGGCAGCAGGCGGTAGCGCGTGGCGATCGCGCGCCGGCAGGTGTTCTCGACCTCCGCGCCGAACGACCACGGCTCCTTGCGCGAGGTGCCCTTCTCGCTGTGGCCGCGCGCGAACGGCAGCAGTGCTCCGATTCCCATCCAGCGCGCGAACAGCGGCCCGTCGCCGGAGCCCGCGAAGCCGCCGATGTCGGGACCCGAAAACGGCTGGCCCGAGAGCCCGAGGTTCAGCACCATCGCGATCGACGCCTGCAGATGCGGCCACGTCGCCTGATTGTCGCCGGTCCACGCTGCGGCCACGCGCTGGCCGCCGAGATGATTCGCGCGGCTCAGCACGAACGGACGCCGGTCGGGGCGGGCCGCCAACAGACCTTCGCGCGTCGCGCGCGCCATCTGCATGCCGTACACGTTGTGATAGCGCGCATGCGGACCCGGTCCGCCCAGCTCGGCGTCGGCGCGATGACGATTCGAGTTCGGCATCGATTTGCCGTCGACGTCGAACACCGCGGGCTCGTTCATGTCGTTCCAGATCCCGTCGGCACCGCTTTGCGCGAAGTCGCGCGTCTGCTGCGCCCACCAGGCGCGCGACGCCGCGCGCGTGAAGTCGGGAAACACGCACGGCCCCGGCCACACGCGGCCCACGTACGGTGTGCCGTCGGCGTTCAACACCCAGTGGTCGCCGGCTGTGCCTTCATCGTACACACGGAAGCCCGGCTCGCGGCGGATTCCAGGATCGATGATCCACACCGAGTGGAATCCCATCCGGTGGAGCGTGTCGTTGAGTGCCGCGGGATTCGAGAAGTGTCGCGGGTCGAACGTGAACGAGCGGTAGCCGTCCATGTAGTCGATGTCCATCCACACGACGTCGCATGGAATGTCACGGCGGCGGAACTCGGAGGCGATTCGCACCACTTCGGAATCCGGGAAGTACGAGTAGCGGCACTGCTGATAGCCGAGCGCCCAGCGTGGCGGCATCGGCATGGTGCCGGTCAGGCTCGCGAGTGCGCGCATCACGTCCTCGGGACCGGGTCGCTCGATGACGATCACCGCGAACGCCGAGCCCTGTGCTTTGAACTCGATGCCGTCGCGCAGATCGACCACCACCTTGCCCGGTGTGTCGGCGAAGACGCCGAACGCGCTGCCATCGGCGCGCACGCCGAGCACCCACGGGTGCGACTGGTAGAGCGAGGGCGAGTCCATGCCGTAGCCGTAGGCATCGGTGTTCCAGCACGTGACGACCCGACCGTTGCGCAGCAGCGGGCCGCCCACCATTCCGGTGCCGTAGAGCGACGTGCCGCGCGCGGTCGCGATGCGCGCGGTCTGAACTCCGCCCTGCGATGAGAATTCGGGGACCGTCGCGAAGTGTGCGGGCACGGGCCCGGTGGCGGGAAACGGTCGCTGCAGGGCGATCGAAGGAAGTGCCGCCGCGCGCGACGGCGCATCGGCGTGGAACCGCACGATGCGCTCGCCGATCGCTTCGCCGACGCCGGGGGCGGCGGACCATGCGGCATTCGCCCATGCAGTGAGCAGGATCAGTGTGGCGAGCACGAAGGCCGGTGCGGGCATGGCGCGCAGTATACGCGCGGGCGGCGTTTGACCTCATGGGTGCCGCGCTCCTAATTTTTCCGTCCACGCGCCGGCCGCCACATCATGCGCGGATCGAAGCGACTTTCCTTCCAACATCGCCCCGGGAGTGCCCGAATGCGCGCCGACGACATCCTGCGATTCGTGTGGATCGCGGACCCTCAGATCGCTCCCGACGGACGCCGCATCGCGTTCACGCACGTTTCGGTCGATCAGGCGGACGATTCGTATCGCACCGCGATCTGGCTGTGCGAGTTGAACGCGGACGGTGCCGCCGCGGGCACGCCGC
>JANLWX010000221.1:0-14266 GCA_031364845.1 Candidatus Eiseniibacteriota bacterium | reverse complement strand
CGCACGCTGACCCCCAGCGCCAGAGCACCTTCAGCATTCGTAACCTTTCCGTTCAGTGCGGCCCGGACGATGCCCGGCCGCTGCGCTTCCTTGTCGCTCATCGTGATATGTCCCTTGGGGGGACATAATCACGTTGCAATTTAAGGGAGGACAGAATCATCTGGCATCCACATTTTCGTCTTTCCCCCACCTATCTTTCGAACTCACCATGTGTTAACGTGCCCGCTTCATTTTGGCGGGAAGAAGGTTCCGTGTTCGAAGCACTCTCCGACAGACTCCAGGGCATCGTTCGAAATCTCACCGGGCAGGGCCGGCTCTCGGCGGACAACATCCGCGAGAGTCTGCGTGACGTGCGCCGGGCCTTGCTCGAAGCCGACGTCAACGTCGGCGTCGCGAAGGAGTTCATCGCCAAGGTCGAGGCCCGGGCGGTGGGCGAGGACGTGCTCAAGAGCCTGACGCCCGGCCAGCAGGTGGTCGGGATCGTCCACGAGGAACTCGAGAGTCTGCTCGGGCGTTCTTCGGTGACGCTCGCCGGCTCGCCGCATGTGCCGACCGTCGTGCTGCTCGCGGGCCTGCAGGGCTCGGGCAAGACGACGTTCGCGGGCAAGCTCGCCATGTGGCTGTCACAGAAGAACAAGCGGGTGCTGCTCGCGAGTGCCGACATCTACCGGCCGGCAGCGATCGAACAGCTGGAAACGCTGGCCGAGCGCGCAGGCGTCGGGTTCTGGCGCGCGGCGGACGGCACGTCGCCGGCGGCGATCGCCGAGGGTGCGCTCGATCAGGCGAAGCGGCGGGGATTCGACTTCCTGATCCTCGACACTGCGGGCCGGTTGCACATCGACGAAGCATTGATGTCGGAGTTGCGCGGCGTGCGCGGCGCATTGAAGCCGCATCAGGTCATGCTGGTGATGGACGGCATGACGGGACAGGAAGCAGTACGGGTCGGGCAGGCGTTCAACGAGCAGATCGGCGTGGACGGGCTCGTCTTGACGAAGATGGACGGCGATGCGCGCGGGGGTGCCGCGCTCTCGTTGCGGCACGTCACCGGCAAGCCGATCATGTTCCTCGGCGTCGGTGAGAAGCTCGATGGACTCGAAGTGTTTCACCCGGGGCGTCTGACCGGCCGGATTCTCGGCATGGGCGACGTGATCGGGCTGGTGGAGCAGGCGCAGAAGACGGTCACCGAGCAGGACGCGGTGAAGATGGCCGAGCGCATGAAGAAGTCGGACTTCACGCTCGACGACTTCCTGGAACAGCTCCGCCAGGTGAAGAAGATGGGTCCGATGGAAGGTATTCTGAAAATGCTGCCCGGTGTCTCGCAGCAGATGATCGATCAGGCGAAGCCGGACATGAACAAGTTGAAGTACTACGAAGCGATCCTCACCAGCATGACGCCGCGCGAGCGGCGGTTGCCGAAGGTGATCGACGGCAGCCGGCGGCGGCGGATCGCGCTGGGATCGGGCACCACGGTGCCCGAAGTGAACCGGATGCTTCGGGAATTCGAATCGACGAAGACGCTGATGAAGCAGATGAAAAAGGGTCCGCGCGGGCTGGCCGCGCTGCGCGGGCGCATGCGATAACGCGGCATCATTCCGATCTGCGCTCGATGCGCGGTCGTCATCACTCGAAACAGGAGGTAGTCGTTCATGCCAGTTGTCATCCGCCTCATGCGGGCCGGCGCGAAGAAGCGGCCGTTCTACCGGATGGTCGCCGCCGATTCGCGCCGCCAGCGCGACGGACGTTTTCTCGAGATCCTGGGCCACTACAACCCGCTCGCGCAGCCGTATGAGTTGGTCGTGAAGAAGGAACGCGTCCAGATGTGGATCGAGCGCGGCGCTCAGCCCTCGGAGCAGGCGGCATCGCTGCTGCGCACGCTGGGTGTGACCATGCAGCGCGCGTCCAAGCCGAAGAAGGCGAAGGCCGAGGCGTCCGCCGAGGGTGCCAAGGCCACGAAGAAGGGCGCCAAGAAGAAGGCCGCCAAGCGCGCGGTGCCGCGCAAGCTGTCGGCGCGCAAGATCGAGAAGAACACGCGCAAGGCGGCGGCGAAGAAGGCCGGCGTGCCGTTCCGCGCTGCGAAGAAGAAGGCCGCGAAGAAGGCGTGATCACCGAGCGGGGTCGCCGGTTGCTTCTCGATCCGGCGACGACGATCGACGCTGGCGCCGAGGCCTGTCGTCCGCGCGTCCTGGTTCGGGCCGCGCGCGGTGTGGCGCGGGTCGCGGGCGTGCTGGCTTTCGTCGTGATGCTCGGCATGGCCGCGGGCTGTGGACGCAAGGCGGTCTCCGCGTAGGACGAAGCCGCACAGCAGTTGCGATCGCAGCAGTTGATCGATGCGGGCAACGAAGCCTACCGCACCGGCGACTATCGCCTCGCGGCGCGCCGTTATGCGGCGGCCGCGGTGGTGAAGAAGGATGATCCCGCGGCCTACTTCGGCATGGGCATGGCGCTCAGCAAGCTCGGGCGTGACGAAGAGGCGCGCACGGCGTATCAGCGCTCACGCGAGCTCGCGCGCACGAAAGCGGTTCTCGATTTTCCGGGCACTCGCGGCACCGGCGGCGGTGCTCCCGCCGAAACGATTCCCTGAGCCGTCGGCTTTCGCAGGCACGTTCCACCTGAGCCGCCACGCGGCTCGCAACCTCCGGCCGGTCCCCTCGCATGCACGATCTCAAGTTCCTCCGCACCCATCGCGACAAAGTCGAAGCCGGCGTCGCCCTCAAGGGCACGCACATGGATCTCGCGCGCTTCTATCAGATCGAGGAGCGCCGGTTGACGGTGCTGCACGAGACCGAGCAGCTGAAGGCGCGCCGCAACAGTGCGAGCGAGGACATCGCGTCCAAGAAGAAGCGCGGCGAGAACGCCGACGCCGACATCACGGCGATGCGCGAGGTCGGGGATCGCATCAAGGAGCTGGACGCCGAACTGAAGCAGCTCGAGGAAGAGAGCGAGCAGCTTGCGGCGTGGATCCCGCAGTTGCCGCACGCCTCGGTGCCGCCGGGCCGTGATGCCGCGCAGAATCAGACCGTGCGCACGTGGGGCGAAAAGCCCAAGTTCGACTTCGCGCCGAAGCCGCACTGGGAGATCGCGACCGCACTCGGGATGCTCGACTTCGAGCGCGCGAGCAAGATCGCGGGCTCGGGTTTTCTGCTGTTCACCGGAATCGGAGCACGGCTCGAGCGCGCGCTGATCAGCTTCATGCTCGACTTCCACACGATGAAGCATGGCTATCGCGAAGTCTCGACCCCGCACGTCGTGCGGCGCGCGGTGCTGTTCGGCACCGGCCAGCTTCCGAAACTCGAAGGCGACATGTATCACGTCGGCGAGGACGATCTGTTCCTGAACCCGACTGCCGAGGTGCCCGTCACGAACATCTACCGCGACGAGATCCTCGAGCCCGGCACGATCCCCGCGTATATCACCGCGTACTGCGCCTCGTACCGCCGCGAGGCGGGAGCCGCGGGCCGCGACACGCGCGGCATGGTGCGCGTGCATCAATTCGACAAGGTCGAGTGCGTGAAGATCGTTGCGCCCGAGACGAGCTACGAGGAACACGAGAAGCTCGCACGTGACGTCGCCGACATCTTCGAAGCGCTCGAACTGCCGTACCGCGTCGTGCTGCTGTGCAGCGGCGACATGAGCTTCGCCGCGAGCAAGTGCTACGACTTCGAAGTGTGGGCGCCGGGGCTGGGCACCTGGCTCGAGTGCTCGTCGTGCTCGAACTTCGAGGACTTCCAGTCGCGCCGCATGGCGATGCGCTTCCGCCGCGAGCCGGGGGCGAAGGCCGAGTTCCCGCACACGTTGAACGCATCGGGCGTGGCGCTCCCGCGCACGTTCGCGGCACTGCTCGAGAATCATCAGCAGGCCGACGGCAGCGTGCGCATCCCGAAGGCGCTGCGGCCCTACCTCGGCGGCCTCGAGCAGATCGGTCCGGCACAGTAGTCGCACCGGCTCCCGCCGTGCGATGATGCGCGGCCATGAACCTGCGCCAGCTCCACCGGACACTCCTGGTTTCGGGCAGCGTGCTGCTCACCGCACTCGTGTTCCTGTTCACCCAGCAGATGATCAACCGGCTCTCGCACCAGGTCACCTCGACCTCGCGCGTGCTCGCGGATTTCCTGGCGCAGGCGTCGATTCCCGCGACCCGCAACTCCGAGCTGCAGCGGATCCTGAGCGACGTCATCGAGAACGTCGACTTTCCGATCGTGATCACCGACACGCTCGGCACCCCGCGGGCGTGGTATCTGGTGGGCGTCGACACGGATCTCGTGCCGTTCGAGTCGATCGACAGTCTGGTCGCGGGCCAGACGATCGCGCCCGTGATCCGCGAGCGGATCGAGAAGGTTCGCTCGCAGGTCGCGGAGTTCGACCGCCGCAACGAGCCGATCGTGATGCTCCACGGCTCGGGAGCGAAGGTCGGCGCGGTGCACTACGGCGAGCCGCGCGTGCTGCGCGACCTGCGCTGGGTTCCGCTCGTGTCGGTCGCGGGTGTGGTGCTGCTGCTCGGACTCGGTCTCGCAGGTCTCGCGAGCATGCGCGCCGCCGAGCAGCGCACGATCTGGGTGGGCATGGCGAAGGAGACCGCGCATCAGCTCGGAACCCCGCTGTCGTCGCTGATGGGTTGGGTCGAGATCCTGCGCGCACGCGCGCAGGAGGCGGGTGCGGTGCCGGAGGCCGAACTCGAAGAGACGGTGCGCGAAATGGATCGCGACATCGATCGTCTCAATAAAGTCGCCCAACGCTTCAGCCGCGTCGGTTCGGCGCCGAGCCTCACGCCGCAGGACGTCACACCGGTGGTGCGCGACGTGGTGTCGTACATGCGCCGCCGGTTGCCGCGCGGGGTGCTCGGCATCACGGTCGGCGAACGCTACGACGCCGTTCCGCACGTGCTACTCAATCCCGAGCTGATCGAGTGGGCGCTCGAGAACCTGATTTCGAACGCGGTCACCGCACTCGATCAGAAGGCGGGCACGATCGACATCACGGTGACGCACGACGGGGAAATGGTCGAGATCGACGTCACCGACAGCGGGCGCGGGATGACGCCGGCCGAGCAGCGCAACGCGTTCGTTCCCGGCTACACGACGCGGCGCCGCGGCTGGGGCCTGGGGCTGGCGCTCGCGCGGCGGGTGGTCGAGGACTATCACCGCGGCAAGCTGTTCGTGCGCCGCAGCTCGCCCGGCCAGGGCACGACCATGGCGATCCGCCTGCCGGTGGCGAAGGAAGCATAACCGTCGCGCGCATCGTGTTCTTGCGCGAGATCCGCGGTCCCTGGGCCGCGCTCCTGCGCGTTCGCCCGGCGCCGCCGCGTAGGCTACAGTCGCACGCATGAAGAACGAACCGAGACGACGGGTGTTGTGGGCCGATGACGAGATCGAACTGCTCACGCCCCACATACGCTTCCTCGAGGGGAAGGGGTTCGACGTCACGCCGGTTCCGAACGGCGAAGACGCGCTCGATCAGCTCGCGGCCTCGCGCTTCGATCTGGTGCTGCTCGACGAGATGATGCCGGGCCTCGGCGGCCTCGCCACACTCGATCAGATCAAAGTCCGCGAGCTCGGCGTGCCGGTGATCCTCATCACCAAGAGCGAAGAAGAGAGCCTCATGAACGAGGCGATCGGGCGTCACATCACCGACTACCTGATCAAGCCGGTCAATCCGTCGCAGGTGTTCCTCGCGTGCAAGCGCGTGCTCGACGGCCAGAAGCTCCAGGACTCCGCGCGCCATCGCGACTACGCCTCCGAGATGCAGAAGTGGCAGACGATGGACGTGCGCAAGCTCGACTGGCAGGGGTGGACCGATCTCGCCATCGACATCGCGCGCTGGGACGTTCGCTTCGACAACGTTCAGGAAGCCGGGCTCAAGGAGGCGCACTCGGATCTGCGCCGCGGCCTCAACATCGAATTCGCGCGTTTCGTCGAGAACGGCTATCCCTCATGGGTGCGCAAGGCCGAGAGCCGGCCGATGCTGTCGGTCGATGTGGTCGAACGCGGTGTGGTGCCGCATCTCGCGGGCGGCAAACGCGTCGTGTTCATCATCATCGATTGCATGCGGCTCGATCAGTGGTTCACGCTGGAACCATTGCTCGAGGAACTGTTCGACATCAAGCGCGACTACTACTACTCGATCCTGCCGACCGCCACACCCTACTCGCGCAACTCGATCTTTTCGGGATTGCTGCCCGCGGAGATGTGGAAGCGCCATCCCGAGATGTGGCAAGAGGCCAGCAACGAGGAGCGCACGAAGAACCGCTACGAACGCCAGCTTCTGGATCTGCAGCTCGAACGGCTGCACGCGACGCCGCAGAAGCCGACCAAGTACGTGAAGATCTACGACGCCGACGAGGCGCACCAGACGCGGCGCCAGATCAACTCGTTCTCGGGGCTCTCACTCGTGAGCCTGGTGTTCAACTTCCTCGATATCCTCGCGCACGGGCGCTCCGAGAGTGAAATTCTCCAGGAGTTGGCGCCCGACGAGGGCGCATTCCGCGCAGTGATGAAGGCGTGGTTCGTGCACAGCCCGCTTTACGAGATCTTCCGCGCGCTGTCGACGCAGCAGGATTGCGTGACGGTGCTGACGACCGATCATGGTGCGGTGTTGAGCCGTCGCGCGGCGCTGGTGCACGGCAACCGCGACACCTCGACCAACCTTCGCTACAAGTTCGGCATCAACCTCAACGCCGACCCCAAGCAGGCCGTGATCATTCGCAAGCCGATGGACTTCATGCTGCCCGACGACGGGGTCAACAAGAACTACCTGCTCGCGCGTGAGGATTTCTTCTTCGTGTACCCGACGCGGTTCCATGAGTACGAGCGGCAGTATCGCGGCAGCTTCCAGCACGGCGGCATCTCGATCGAAGAGATGATCCTGCCGATGCTGACGCTCACGCCTCGCAAAGGGTAACGGCGTGCGGCGCGCGACATCGTCGGAGGCGGAGACCGTGCGTCTCGGTGAAGCGCTCGGGCCGTTGCTCGAGCCGGGTGACGTGATCGCTCTCGAGGGACCGCTCGGTGCCGGCAAGACGCGCTTCGTCGCGGGTCTCGCGGCCGGGCTCGATGCGAAGGCCCGTGTGCGCAGTCCGACGTTCACCCTGGTCAACGAATACGGCGGACGCATCACGCTGCTGCACGTCGATCTCTATCGGCTGGAGCCGCGCGAGGTGCCGGGGCTGGCACTCGAAGAACGCTCGGAGCGCGCCGCACTGGTCGTCGAATGGGCCGACCGGCTTCCGGCTTCGCTGCTCGCGGACGCTCTGCACGTGCAGATCACTCCGGGCGACGGAGATGCGCGCACCTTCGAAGCGCGCGGTGACGGAGCGCGCGCGCGCGCCTTGCTCGAGCGCTGGCAGCACGCGCTCGCCGAGGACGTGGCGTGAGCGCGCGGCTCGACGTGCACTCGCGACCCCAGAGCGCGGCGGCCCGCGCGCGGAGGATTACGCGATGACCGGCCTCGCGATCGAGTCCGCGACTGATCACGTCGAGCTGCGTGTCGAATCACGCGACGGCGAAGTGCTCGCCGAGCGCGTCGAGGAGATCGGACACGGACACACGCGAAGACTTACGCCGATGATCGAGGAGACGCTGGCTGCGGCCTCCGTCACCGTGCGCGATCTCACGTGGATCGCCGCCGATCTCGGCCCCGGCTCGTTCACCGGCGTGCGCGTCGGGCTCGCGACCGCGACCGCGCTCGCCATGGTGTCGCGCGCCCAGTTGCTCGGCGCTTCGTCGCTGGCGGCGCTCGCGCACGCCGCGCGCGCCGGCAAGGCGCTGGTCGTGCCGCTGGTGCCGGCCGGGCGGCGCGATGTCTACGCGGGATTCTTCCACACCGACCGCCGGGGTGCCGCGCGCCAGTTCGCGGGTCCGTGCGTGGGTACCGTGGCCGCGGTGCTCGACCGCGTTGCCGAAGCGCGTGCGGTGCTCGGTGCGGTCGCGGTCCGGTTCGTGGGCCCGGGTGCCGCGCGCGAGCGGGATGCGCTCGAGCGTGCATGGCCGGGTTCCGCCGATCCTCCGTTTCGCGCCGAAGGACTTTCGGCCGCCGACCTCGCGCGCGCCGCGTGGCTCGGCGGCGGGCCCGCGCTCGGGCTGCCGCGCGCCGACCACCCGCTCGAGCCGGCCTACGTGCGCACCGCTCAGGCCGCAGCCCAGGTGCGCCATCGCGCGCTCGCGAACCGGCCGTACGAGCTGCGCATGATGACGACCGCGGATGTCGATGCGATCGTGGCGATCGAGCGCCGCGTGTTCCCCGACCCGTGGCCCGACTCGTTCTTCCTGAGCGAGCTGAGCCAGCCCGAGATGTTCGCCCGCGTCGCCGAGCGCGAGGGCCGGCTCGCAGGCTACAGTCTGGCGTGGCTCGGTCCGGAATTCGGGCATCTCGGCAACATCGCGGTCGCTCCCGAACAGCGCCGCCGCGGTGTGGCCGCCGCGCTGCTCGATGAATTGATCGCGCGCGCCCTTGCCACGAAGGTGCAAAGCCTCTCGCTTGAGGTGCGGGTGTCGAACAGCGCCGCGCAGGAGCTCTACCGAAATCGTGGATTTCGAGTGGCCGGGTTGCGCCGCCGGTATTATCGTGACGACGCGGAGGATGCGCTCGTCATGGAATGGCGCCCGCCGGCCTGAATCAGGCTCCCGAGTTTCCGCGGCGACGGTTTGACGCGTGCGGGGTAGGAATCGCAACCTGTCCGCGGATCACGACGATCCGCCGCTCTCTCACCCGGAAACCTCAATGTCCTGGCTGAAACGCGAACGTACCGGCATCAAATCCGCGAAGAAGGAAGCCCGCAACGACGTCCCGGAAGGATTGTGGACCAAGTGCGACGGCTGCGGCGAGGCCTTGTTCCAGAGCGTGCTCGAAGAGCACCTGTGGACGTGCCCCAAGTGCGACCATCACTTTCGCGTGCCCGCGCGCACCTACCTCGACGTGCTGGTCGACCCGGATTCCTTCCAAGAGCGCGATGCGAACCTCGAAGCGGGCGATCCGCTCGAGTTCCGCGATGCGAAGATGCGCTATCCCGAGCGCCTCAAGGCCGCCCAGCGCGATACGGGCATGACCGACGCCGCGCTCTCGGGCCTCGCGACGGTGGGCGGCAAGCCCGTGAGCGTCACGCTTATGGACTTCTTCTTCATGGGCGGCAGCATGGGTTCGGTCGTGGGCGAAAAGGTCGCGCGTTCGATCGAGCGCGCAATCGAGGAGCGCCGCGCGCTGATCGTCGTGTCGGCGACCGGCGGCGCCCGCATGCAGGAAGGCATCCTGTCGCTGATGCAGATGGCGAAGACCTCGGCACTGCTGGCGCGGCTGCGTGAGCACCGGTTGCCGTTCATCTCGATCCTCACCGATCCTTCGACCGCGGGGGTGCTCGCTTCCTACGCCTCGCTGGGCGACGTGATCATCGCCGAGCCGCGCGCGCTGGTCGGTTTCGCCGGCGCGCGTGTGATCCGCCAGACGATCGGCCAGGACCTGCCGCCGGGATTCCAGCGTGCCGAGTTCGTGCTCGACAAAGGCTTCATCGACCGCATCGTCCACCGCAAGAACATGCGCGAGGACGTTTCCAGAGTGCTCGAATTCTTCTGGCGCTCGACGCGCGGATTCGCGGCCGAAGGCAGAAAGTCTCCCCATCCATTCGCTGAACTCCCCGCAGCGACCGACTAAAGGCTGTGTGCCCTACATGACGCTGCAGGGCGCCCTCGAGGCGCTCTATGGACTCGAGCGCAGGAAGAACAAGCTCGGCCTCGAAGGCACGCGCTCGTTGCTCGCTGCGCTGGGGAACCCCGAACGCCGGTTTCGTTCCGTGCACGTTGCGGGCACCAACGGCAAGGGCACCGTGTGCGCGCTGGTCGAGCGCGTGCTGCGGGCCGCGGGCCATCGCACCGGGTTGTTCACGTCGCCCCATCTGGTCGACTTTCGCGAGCGCATCCGCGTCGACGGCCGCTGGGCAGAAGAGTCGCGCCTGCACGAAATGCTGCGGCGCATCGAGGACCTGCCGGGTGCCAGCGAACGCACGTTCTTCGAAGTGGTGACGGCACTCGGCTTCGCGTACTTCGCGGCCGAGAACGTGGAGTGGGCGGTGGTCGAGGTCGGTCTCGGCGGGCGGCTCGACACGACGAACGTCATCACGCCGGAGGTCAGCGTCATCACCAGTATCGGCTACGACCACACCGAGATTCTCGGCGACAGCATGCAGGCGATCGCGTTCGAGAAGGCGGGGATCGTGAAGCCGGGCGTGCCGGTGGTATCGGGCGTCGCGGATGCGGAGGCTGCCGCGGTGATCGCGGACGCCGCGCGTGAGCGCCACGCCGAACTCGTGACCGCGACCGATCGTGTGTCGATCGTGTCTGTCGCGGCGGGCGGCGCGCGCGCGACGACCTCCGCATGGGGAACGCTCGATCTCGAACCGGCGCACGCCGGCGCTTCGGTCGACAATGCCGCGACGGCGCTCGCGACGCTCGATGTGCTGGTGTCGCGCGGTGTGATGATACCGGCGGCGGCGGTCGTCGAGGGATTTCGCGAGGCGCGATGGCCGGGGCGCTTCGAGCACGCGCCGCGCGAGCCGCGCCTGATCTGGGACGGCGCACACAACGGCGCGGGTGCCGCGCGCCTTGCCGCGACGTGGCGCGAGGCGGCGCTGCCGGCGCCCGAGGCGATCGTGTTCGCGGTGGCGCACGACAAGGACCTGCCCTCGATGCTGGCGCCGCTCGCACCTCTGATGCGCGAGCCACGCCTGATCGCCACGCGGACCCGCAGCGAACGCGCGCTCGATCCGCATGCGATCGCCACGGTGGCGAAGTCCATGGGCTGGGAGGTTTCGGTCGCCGCCGATGTCGGCACGGCGTGCCACACGGCGCTCGAAGTGTCCGCGCCCGGCGGCCGGGTGCTGCTCACGGGTTCACTGTTCGCGGTCGGCGAAGCGATGACCGTGTTCGGCGGAGCGCCGGGAGAGGTGCTGTGATCGCGCGCATGGTCCGCGGCCTGGCGCTCGCCGCCGTGCTCATCGCGGCGCTCGCGACCGTGCTGCCGCGCGCCGCGCGTGCCCAGGCCGCGGCCGATTCGCCGCCGCTCAACATCTCCGCCGACAACGTGACCGGAACTCGCGGCACCGAAGGCGACATCGTGCTCCTGAACGGCAACGTGCGCATCCTGCGCGGCCGCACCGTGATCACTGCCGATCACGGCCGCTATCTGCGCGATCTGGGCATGCTGTACCTCGAACAGAAAGTGCGGCTCGTCGACAGCACCACCGTGATGACCTGCGATCAGGCGTCCTACTCCGAGCAGGACGACGTGATCCAGCTGATCGGGCGCGTGGTCGTGGTCGACGGCGAAGCGACGCTGCGCGCGCCGCGCGCGTCCTACGACCGGCGCAGCGGGCGTGTGGAGCTGTTCGGCGGCGTCGATGCGCGCGACAAGTTCCAGACGCTGCGCGCCGACAGCGCGCTCTACATGCGCGACACGCAATTGCTCGAAGCGCGCGGACACGTGCGCGGCCGTGACGAGGAGAACAAGCTCGAACTGGTGGCGCGATCGGTCGACTACGACCGCGATTTGAAGACCGTGGTCGCGTTCGGCGAGCCGCAGCTGACTTCGCGCGAGAAGGACGCGCCGCCCACCGTGATCCGCGCGCGCGTGCTGAAGCTCGACGTCGAGGATCGCATCGCCGAGGCGATCGACTCGGTCACGGTCGATCGTGACACGCTCCATGCGCGCGCCGACTACGGGCACTTCGACGAGCTGGCAAATTACGGATTGCTGACCGGTCATCCGCGGGCGTGGGACCAGGAAACGACGGTGAGCGGGGACACGATCGAGATCTTCACCGAGGAGAAGCATCTCGACCGGGTCGTGATTCAAGGATCCGCGACCATGGACTATCGCGGCAACCGCCCGCAGACGCTGGGTGAGACCAGCAGGCTCACCGGCCAGCGCGTCGACATCTACTTCACCGACGACGACATCGACAGCCTGGTCGCGACCGGAAGCGCGCGCAACGAATATGGCGCAGTGCCGCGCGCCGGGAAGACGCAGGACACGAACCGGGCACAGGGCGACACGATCACGGTGTTCTTCGTGAAGCGGAAGATCGACCGCGCGCGGGTGGAAGGCCAGGCCTCGGGCGAATACCAGTTCGCGGTCGATCTCGCCGACACCTCGAACGCGGCCGACGAGCGCGTGAAGTACGACGCGACGCGCATCGAGTACCAGGTCGCGCGCGACCGGATCGTCCTCGATCCCGGCGCGCATCTCACGTATCGCGACCTCGAACTGAACGCGCGCCGCGTGGAATTCGATCTCGACAAGCAGACGCTGGTCGCGCGCGGCAAGCCCGAGCTGATCGAAAACGGCGACAAGGTGGCCGGAAACCTCATGACCTACGACCTCGAGTCGCGGGTCGGAAACATCTACAAGGCGGAGACGGAGTACGAGGCCGGGCTCTATCACGGCGAGCGCATCCGCAAGCCGAACGACAACGAACTCGACATTCTGAACGGCTCCTACAGCACCTGCAGTCTCGACCATCCTCACTATCACTTCGGCGCGCGCTACATGAAGATCTTCCTCAAGGACAAACTGGTCGCCAAGCCGGTCGTGTTCTATCTCAAGAAGGTGCCGCTGATCGCGCTGCCGTTCTGGGTATTCCCGATCAAGCCGGGCCGCCACTCGGGACTGCTGCTGCCGCAGTTCCAGCTCGGCTTCAGCAACACCGCGGGCCAGTTCATCCGCAATGCGGGCTACTACTACGCGCCCAACGACTACATGGACATCACCCTGTCGGGCGACTACTACCAGGCCGAGCCCTCGTGGGTGGTGCGCGCCGAGAGCGAGTATCGGCTGCTCTACGTGCTCGACGGCACGTTCAACGGCAGCTACGCGCGCAACGAGGCCCTGACCGAAGAAAACTGGGACTTCGATGCCGACCACTCGCAGGAACTGACGCCGCGCACGCGGCTCGTGGCGCGCGCTTCGTTCATCTCGAGCCGCGACTACAACTCGAGCAACCTGTTCGGGCGTTCGCTGTCGCAGCGCCTGAACCGCTTTCTGACTTCGAGTGTGGCGATGAGCCACGGCGCCGACTGGGCGTCGTTCAACGCATTTGTCGAGCGCCGCCAGGATCTCGACGCTGATCTCGATCTCGAGGACCCCGATGGGCCGGGGCCGCTGCGCTCCAAGCCGATCGGCACGCCTTCGACACAGACCAACCTCACCGAGAGTCTGCCGAGTCTGTCGGTGTCGTTCCCGACCCGCACGGCGGGATCGTTCGGCGTGTTCCGCGGCACCCCGATGGAGAAGGCGCTGAGTTCGATGTACGTGAGCCTCTCGTCGCGCTTCCTGTCGCTGCACACGCGGCGCGCGTTCGTCGAGAACAGCATTCCCACCGCCGACTCGACGCAGGATTCGGTGTTTACGCTCGGGCAGGAGAACGTCACGAGGCGCGGATTCCAGAGCGACATGTCGGTGTCCGACGCGCGGCGCGCGTTCGGATGGCTCAATCTGCGGCCGGCCTTGAACGGTACCGTCGCCGTGTTCGATCGCGACCGGCTCGGCAACACGTTCGTGCCGACCGGATCGTGGTCGTCATCGATGTCGGCGAGCACGTCGTACTACGGAACGTTCACGCCGAAGCTGGGTCGTCTCGAGGCGTTTCGGCACGTCGTGTTCCCGAACGTGTCGCTTGGCTACAGTCCCGAGTTCAAGCACCTGATCATCGACGACTCGCTCGGCCGGCGCGAGCGCTTCGAGAACTTTGGCGGCATCGGTGTGTCGGGATCCAAGCAGTTTCAAATGAACTTCGGTCTCGACCAGCGCCTTCAGGTGAAGCTCAAGCGCAAGAACAACGAGATCGTGCGCATCGACAACCTGCTCGCGTGGAGCATGGGAAGCTCCTACGACTTCCTGTGGAAGGAGCACGGCGCGCGTCATCCGTTGCGGCCGATCGGATCGGCGGTGACGTTGCAGCCGCCGCGGTATTTCAACGCGTCGATGAACTTCACGACCGACGTCTACGAGGGCCGCCCGCTGCGCGCGCTCACGTATTACCTCGGGCTCAACCTGTCGAGCACCGACGCGCGCCGTTTCGTGGCGCCGGATCTCGCGATCGAACGCAACACCAATCAGGTCGAGCCGTATCGCGACAACTGGAACGCGTCGCTCACGTATTCGTATTCCGGCGGGTACTCATCGAGCGTGCTCGGCGGGGCTCAGCGCGACTGGGCGAGCACGCGCAATGCGAATGCGGTGCTGAGCTATCAGGCGAGCCCGGCGTGGAGCATGGAGTACTCGGCGTCGT
>JANLWX010000196.1:0-27325 GCA_031364845.1 Candidatus Eiseniibacteriota bacterium | reverse complement strand
GAAGCGGAGACCGCGGATCCGGAGCGGGCGGACGCTGCGCACCGTTACACCCCGGGTGCCGCCATCGATCTCGATCCCGAAGCCGAAGGCCGCGTGCTCGGGTTCGCGCCGCGCCGGCTCGCCGATGCGGTCGAGCATCTCGAGAACGCATTCCGCTCTCGCCGGGCGGCGGAGATCACGGCCGCACTGGCCGAGCTCTCGATCGCCTCCGCGGATCTCGCTGATCCCTATCTCGCCGGCGATTCGGTTGATGACGAAACGCCGGGCGCGCATGCTTCGTTCAGCGACGATCTCGATGGCGTCCATCTGGACGCGCTCGAGCTGCCGGCGCCTTCCGCATCGCTCAACCCACAGGCGGGAGCCGAGCTCGCGGTCGCGAGCGTTTCACGCCGCGCCGCCATCGACGCCGCATACCGCGCCGGCGACTTCGCACGCGTGGCCGAACTGCGCCGCGAACGTCTCGCGGCCGCCGCGGGTGTCGCGCGCACGCTCACGCTCAAAGCCTGGCGCGCCGCCGGTTCACCCGACCTCGCGAACGCCGATTCCGCCCCCGGCATCCTCGACGCGTGGCCCAGTCCCGCGCGCGGTTCGGTCACACTCGCGTTCACACTTCCGGTCACGGGCGAAACGCATATCGAACTCTACGACGTCGCGGGCCGCCGGCTCTACCGCCGTACCACCAACGCCAGCTCGACGGGTCCGCAGCGCACGACCATCGACGCCCACACCATGAACACGCTGCCCGCGGGCATGTACCTAGCGCGCGTCGTCACGGGCACTCATGTCTCCACCGGCCGCGTGATCCGCATCGCGGAGTAGGAACTTCCGCCGCGGCTCGCGAACGGGCGAAGCCCTACCGCTTGATCGGCACCACCGCTTTGTCGTCCAGACCGAGCACGTTCACCAGTTCCGATCCCGACGGAATGATGAACTTGGCCTGCTGGGACAGCACCGAGTTCAGCACGTCGAGCTTCTTGCTGACTTCCGCGCGTTCCTTGAAGTACTGCTCGGCCGCGTTCGACACCAGCTCGATCGACTTGGCCTCCGCATTCGCGCGCAGGATGCGCGCCTGCGCATCGCCTTCCGCGCGCAGGATGTCCGACTGACGCACGCCCTCCGCCTGCAGAATGTGCGACTGCTTCACGCCTTCCGCCTCGAGGATGTTCGCGCGCTTGTCGCGCTCCGCCTTCATCTGCCGTGACATGGCTTCGGTGATGTCGGCGGGCGGGTCGATCTTCTGCACTTCGACGCGCGTCACCTTCACGCCCCACGTGTTGGTCGCCTCGTCGAGCACCGCGCGCAGATTCGCATTGATCGTGTCGCGCGCGGTCAGCGTTTCGTCGAGCGACTTGTCGCCGATCAGATTCCTGAGGTTGGTCTGCGCGAGCGTGGTTGCCGCGTAACCGAAGTTCTGGACTTCGAACGTCGCCTTCACGGGGTCGCTGATCCGGTAGTAGATGACCGCGTCGACCACGACCGACACGTTGTCCTTGGTGATCACCTTCTGCGGTTCGACGTTGATCACGCGCTCGCGCATGTCGACCTTGACCATGTCCTCGATCACCGGCACCAGGAACGTGAGGCCGGATCCGACCGTGCCGCGGTAGCGTCCGAGGCGCAGCACCAGACCCTTCTCGTACTGGGCGACGACGCGTGCCGAGCGCGCGAGTGCGACGAACATGATGAACAGGAGAATGGCGAGCAGGAACAATCCGAGCTGACCGATCATGAGGACTCCTTCACCTGCAGGGTGACACCTTCGACGCTCTGAACGACGACACGAGTGCCGGCTTCGTACGGTCCGGTTCCGGGCGCCGGGACCGCGCGCCAGACTTCGTCACGAACGCGAACCTGCCCGGGTTCCTGGGCGTCGATGCGGACGGTGACGAGTCCGTGGGCACCGAGCAGTGCGTCCATGTTGGAAGGCTGCGGCTGATGCCGCATGCGATCGCGGACCCAGCGGCGTCCGGCGACGATGTAGGCGAGGCACAGCGCACTCGCCACCAGAAATCCCACCGGCGTGCTGTGGAACGCGAGCCCCAGAGCGCCTCCGAGCAGGAACGAGGATCCGATCAGCACCAGATCGAATCCGGCAAAACCACCCAGGGCGACTTCCACCAGCACCAGGAGCGCTCCGACGATGAGCAGCACCCAGTTCCAGTCGATGACCATGCCATCCTCCTCGAACGCGGGACGCGCGGAAACCATGCGCCGCCGCGCGGAACCTTAGTCGGAAGATTCCGCGACCGCCAGCGGACGCCTCCCGAACCCACGCGTGCAATTTGCCCGGCCCGCGAGTCCTCAAGCGGCCGCCTCCACAGGCCGAAACCTCGAACGGCAGTTCGTGCGTCATCAGGCTAGTGTTCCGAATCCTTCGGGGTCGGAACACTAAAGGTGTCAGGGAGATTCCATCGATGCACACGGTGTCACCGCTGCGATTCGCATCCATTGCGCTGCTGCTCGCGCTGTGCGGGTGCGCCACCACGGGGCAGAACACGATGCCCTCGCTTCCGAGGACCGCGAAGGATCCGGCGACGCGGCCCGGCGTGATCCAGGGCCACTTGCGCACTCCCGGAGGTGCCACGGCCGCGTCGATGTCGGAGTACATCATCTACGTCGACCCGCTGAAGAATCCGCCGCCGCCGCCGCCGGTCGCCCACACGAAGTCCAAGACGGCGAAGCACGCCGCCGCTCCGGTTCCGCCGCGTCTGACGCGCGTCCAGGTCGGGCTCGAGTCCGGCGGGTTCGCGCCGCGCGTGGTCGCGGTCGCACCCGGCGACTCGGTGGATTTCGTCAACCGCGACCGCCGTTACCACAGCGCCTTCAGCGTGTCGGCGGCGCGCCGCTTCGATCTCGGCTCGATTCCGCCGCGGGGCAAACGCTCGCTGCGCTTCGACAAGGCGGGCACGGTGCGCGTGTTCTGCACGCTCCACTCGGATTCGTCGGCTTACGTATTCGTGGCTCCATCCAAAGTGTTCACGCGTCCCGATGCCAAGGGATCCTTCGAGCTGCCCGAGCTGCCGGCCGGATCGTACCGGGTGCGGGCGTGGCACCCGCGGTATGGGGAACGCAGCTGGCCCGTCGACCTGCACCGGTTCGGCACGGCGATCGATCTGAGGTTCTGACGTGCGTTTCCCGCTGCGCTGGCGCCTGCTGCTGCTCACCGTCGTGGTTCCCGCGGTGCTCGGCATCGTCGCGTTCGTCTATCTCGGACGGGCCGTGACGGCCCAGGTGCGCACCGAGATCAACGACTCGCTCATGCGCGCGGCCCTGGTGTTCGACAAGCAGTTCGCCGAGCGCGGTGTGGGACTCTCGACAATGGGGCGTGTCATCACGCGCGACCCGCGGTTCTTCTCGGCCGTCGCACTGCCGGGTGGTGCTGCCAGCGCCGGCGCGCGCGCCACCGTGCGCGACATCGCCGAGGACTTCCATGCGATCACGCACGCCGATCTGTTCGAAGTCCGCGACCGCCAGGGACGGGTGCTCGCCTCGGTCGGCACCGATGATGCGAAGTCCGCGGACCGCACGTGGCTGAACGAAGCCGCACTCCGCGGCGAGGAGATATCGGGACTGCTGGACGGCGACGGCACGCAGTGGCAGGTGACGCTCACGCCGGTACGGGTCGACGGCGTGCTCGCGGGTTCGCTGCTACTCGGCGCCGAGGTCGGTGCCGAGCTGGCGCGTGAACTCCACATCCTCACGCGCGGTGAGGTCACGTTCGTCACGAAGGGGGCCAGCAGCGGCAGCTCGCTCACCGCGGACGCCGACATTCAGAGTCTGCTCGCGGGGCTCGCCGCGATGCCCGGCGGCGCGGCCTCCGCGCCGGTCGAAGTGCGCGGTGCCGAGAACACGTGGGTGACGCTCGCGCGCCCGTTGCCGGGGACGCGGGTGGAGAACGCGCACTGGTTCGTGATCCAGCGCTCGCTCGAGGCCGAGATGGCGTTCCTGCATCGCGCGCAGCGCGCGCTCATGACGCTGGCGTTGATCGCGGTCGCGATCGCCGCATTTCTCGGAGCATTCACCGCCGAGCGCCTGACCCGGCCGCTGCTCCAGCTCGTGCGCGGCGCCGAGGCGATGGAGCGCGGCGAATACGACGCGCCGATTCCGTCGGGCAATGGTGACGAGATCGGCTATCTCGGCGCCCGATTCTGCGAGATGCGAAACCGCGAACGCGACTACATCACGAGCCTTCAGGAAGTCGCGCGGCTGAAGACCGAGTTCATCAACGTCGCCTCGCACGAGCTGCGCACGCCGATCACGGTGATCAAAGGGTTCCACGATCTGTTCTATCAGGGCGCGCTGGGTCCGGTGACCGACCGCCAGCAGAAGGCGCTGTCCGCGATCGACGACAGCATCTCGGGCCTGATCCGGCTCACCGAGGATGCGACGCGCATCGCCCAGATCGAAGGCGAGCGGCTCATCCTCTATCGCGAAGAGTGCGAGATTGCGCCGGTGGTCGATGCGGCACTCCAGCTCGCACTCGGCGATGCGCCCGGCCGCGAGCTGACGATCGAGCCGCGGATCGCGCCCGATCTGGGGCGCGGGTTCATCGATGGACCGCGACTCACGCATGCGATCGCGAATCTGGTACGCAACGCGATCCGCTTCACGCCCGACGGAGGCCACATCGTGGTGAGGGCCGAGGACATTCCCAGTGGGTTCCTGGTCGAGGTCTCCGACAGCGGGATCGGGATCGAGCCGGACCAGCAGAAGTCGATCTTCTCGCGAGCGTTCGCGGTGCGTGACTCGATGCACCACCACTCGTCGAACACGCTCGAGTTCCGCTCGGCGGGCCTCGGGCTCGGGCTCGCGATCGCGCGCGGGATCGTCGAAGCCCATGGCGGAACCCTCGCAGTGCACAGCGAGCCCGGCCAGGGCAGTGAGTTCACGATCCTGATTCCGCGGCTCGGACTGGTTCGTGCCGCCGCATGAGTCGTGCGTTTGGCCCGTATCGTGCATGAAGCCATGGAGAATCGTCGAGATCGAGGCTTACCGCCGCAGGCCGACCGCGTCGGGCAACCTTTCGCCGCAAGGAGTTGCGGTGGTTCGGGCGGTAGCTGAGTCTGGGTGGGATCGCCACGAGCTGGGAAGAATACCGCTATTTCATTTCGCGCCAATTGTTTGATGGTTCGGCCCGGACTCATTACATTGCTCCCGGGTCGGAAGTCGTCGGTCCGCCGGGGGCGGGGCTTTCGGACCGGGAGCGCAATCGTGCGCCCGGAACGTATCGGCGGACGTGGCTACGTTTTCTCTGCCTGCACCCCGTGCCGGGGTGGTTCGGTGGTCCAATTAGGGTCGGTCGAGGTCCCGGTTTCGCAAGAATCCGGGTCGTGAGGGATCGTGCGTTCTTGGAGCGGTAGGTGGGCAGGGTTGCTGCTCGGGGCCGGCGTGCTGTGCGCCGGGCCGCTGGCGGCGCATGCCGTGACGTGGCTGCCCGAACTCGAGGTCGAGGGACGCCACGACGACAACGTCCTCCATCGCGCTGAAGGCTCCGAGGACTTCGTGACCGCGGTGCGGCCGGGGCTCACGATCTTCAATCGCGATCCCATCACGTCCTACGAATTGAAGGCCAGGACCGCGTTCACGTCGTACACGCGCACCAATGCCCCGTCCTCGCGCAATGACCTGGCCTCGCTCGCGTTCGAGCACAGGCCAGGGGTCTTCAATCATCTCGAAGCGCGGGGTCGTTATGTGCGCTCGGTCGATCCGATCGACTTCCAGGATGGGGTCGTGACCACGCGCGGCGACGTCACGAATCTGTTTGCCCGGGCCAGCGCGGATTTCCGCCGGATCGGCGCCGGCATCCGTCATCGGCTGTGGGACTACGACGAAAGCGGGCTCGCCGACGGAAACGCGATCGACGCATCCGGCAGGTTGTATCCGATCCGAACCGATATCACCAAGGGAACACTGGAGATCCGCCGCCGCGAGTTGCGCATCGGAGATGAGCGGACCCTGCGGGCCGACTACCAGACCGTTTCGCTCGAGCGCGAGCACTCGGCGATGTTTTCCACCGAATACACCGCGGGCCGGGTTCAGGTCGACTATGGTGCCGAGGGCGGGGTCGAAGTCCGCCCGGCGCTGGCGTTCGGACTCACCCGAAAAGGGGGGGACCCCGAAGCTCCGGTCACACTTCGGCTGCGAGTGGCCGATGACATTGCAACGACCGTCGAGGCATCGTTCGACGTCGACCGGGACGGCCGGTCCGCCACGCTCGCGTGGGACACGTCGATCGAGGCCGACGGCGGCCAGTACCGCGTGGCGACGCTGACGCGCCGGGGCTCGGCGACGGTCCGCGATACGCTGTACGGTGGACAGGTCATCGATGTCGGCGGAAGCTTCGGGCGCACGCGGGCATTGCGCGGGCAGGGCCCGGAGATCGACCTGTGGCGGGCGGGGGCCGGATTCTCGGCACCGTTCGGAACGTGGCTGACCGGCAGACTGGGTTGGGATTACATGCGTCAGGATGCTCCGGAGTCGGGTAGTGCCACCGCCTTCGACCGCAACCGTTTCACACTGACGTTGACTGCAAGGCCTTGGCAGGAATGAAGCATACGAGGGAATGTGCCGTGCGAATGACGCGTAGCAACGGGCCGGAGACGCCATCCGGAAACCGGACCGTTACGGAAGGAGTGGAAGAAGTGGGCAAGCGAATCCTGTTGGGCGGGTTCCTGGTGGCACTGATCGCGTGCATGGCGGCGCCGGCATTTGCGGCGACCGCGAAGAAGGGCGGCCGGGGAACCGCGCCCGTGGCGAAGATCGAGTCGCCCCGCGACAGTTCGACATACACGCCGGGTGCGGTCGTCTCGCTGGTCGGGCGTGCCACCGACAACGAGGACAAGGACGACAAGCTCACCTACCAGTGGGACGTCGATGCCTTCAACGTCGGCCAGGAGCGCGCCCGCATTCTGAGCTTCAAAGGTAAGAACGCGACGTTCGTCCCGAAGCAGGACGGACCTCCCGGCACCACTTACGAAATCCGGCTCGTCGTCTCCGACCCCACGAAACACCGCGACACGGTCGTCGTCTCGCTGTTCCCCGGCAGTTCCAATCCCGCGGCGGCATCGGACGAAGTCTCCTATCAGCTCGGCCCCGGCGACATGGTGAACGTCGCGATCTACGCGGGCGGCGAGAAGCAGGAGGATTTCACGGCCGAGGTTTCGCCGGCGGGTACGCTGACGAGTCCGCTCATCGGCCAGATCGCCGTCGCCGGAACCACGGCGTTCCAGCTGTCGGGCAAGATGCGCGAGATCCTCGCGCGCGAATTCTTCGTCGACCCGCAGGTGCTGGTCACAGTGCGCAATCAGGCGCGCAAGGTGTTCGTCTCGGGTGAGGTGCGCAATCCGGGCGCCTACAACGCCCAGGAAGGCCTGACCGTGCTGAGCGCGTGCACGCTCGCCGGCGGGTTCACGAACTACGCGGCGCTCAATCGCGTGAAGGTGTTGCGAAACGAAAATGGAAAGACGCGCACGATCGAGGTCGATCTGTCCAAAGTGCGCCGTGGAAAAACGCCGGATCTGGCAGTTGCCGCCGGCGATCGAGTCGACGTGCCCCACCGCCGATACTGAGAGAGACCATGGCCAAAACTTCTGAAATGGATCTGCGCGACTACGGTCGCATCCTCGTGCGACGAAAATGGTGGGTGCTGGGCTCAGTAGTGTGCGGGGCCGCATTCGCGATGATGCTCAACACCATCACCGATCCCGTCTATCGGGCGACGGTGCGTATCCAGATTTCGCGCGAGCCGTCCCGCTCGCTGCTGACGGGGGAGATGCTCGAGAGCCCGACTGCACAGTCGGACAATCTCGCGCTCTATACCGCGGCCGAGCTGATCACGAACCGCAAGCTGCTCGCGCGTGTCGTGGGCACGCTGCGGGAGCAGGGCGTGCTGGCCGGCAACGAGAAACCCGGAGCGCCGTGGTACAAGACGCTGTTCGGCCGGCGCACGGCCCCCGCGGCCGTGGCCCAGATGGGCGGAGCGACCGATACAGGCGATCCGCTCGCGCGTGCCGTGCCGCAGAGCCAGGTCGACTGGCTCTTGACTCACATCAGCGTCGAGCCGGTGCGCGACACGCGTCTGGTGAACATTCACGTCGAACACTCGAAGCCCCGCTCGGCCGAGCAGATCGCGAACACGGTGGCCGACATGTTCGTCCAGTATCAGGTCGATCAGCGCAGCGCCGGCTCTTCGAATCTCGTCACCTACCTCACTTCGCAGATCCAGGAAGTCCGCCAGAGCCTCCAGGCGGCCGAGAAGGCGTCGGCGCACGTGAAGGCGAGCGGGGATCGCGCCGGCGCCGCCGAGCGCTATGCGCGTCTGCGTGACGCCGCGGCGTCGCAGAACATCGACCTCGAGCGCCTGCCGGCGCGCAGCGCCGCCCTCGATGCGCTCAAGAAGCAGCTGCTCGACTCGGAGACCGAACTCGCGAAGGCGCGCGGAATCTACAAGGACCGCCACCCGCGGCTCGTGATGCTCGAGTCGGAGAACGAATCGATCCGTGCGAACATCCGCCGCGAACTCGAAGACGCCGCCGCCGCCGCCCGCGCCGAGCTGAACGCGGCCGACGCGCGCGCGCAATCTCGCGCCGCAGGACGATCCAAACGCCAGCCGCAACCTCGCCACGCTCGAGAGCGAAGTGACGAATCAGCGCGAGCTGTACAACGCGCTGCTCACGAAGTTGAAGGAAGCGGAGATCACCGGGCAGGCGCGCGGACCGCTGGTCGAAGTCATCGAACCCGCCGCTGCCAACTCGAGCCCCGTGCGTCCGCGCAAGCTGCTCAACTTCATCGTCTGCCTGTTCGCCGGCCTCACGATCGGCACCGGGCTCGCCTTCCTCCGCGAATACCTGCGCCGGACGATCCGGACTCCGCAGGATGTCGACGACTACCTCCAGTTGCCCGTCATGGGCCTGATTCCGAAGGCGTGACCCCATGGATACCGCCGCATACCAGCCTCTAGCGTCGTCGCTGCAGCCGTTCCTCGCCAAGGGACTCAGCAAGTTCGTGATCACGAGCAGCGGTCCCGGTGAAGGGAAGTCGACGGTGACCTCGAATCTCGGACGCGCGCTCGCGCGCTCGGGACGTCAGAGCGTGCTGCTGATCGATGCCGATCCCTACAAGCCGGCGCTTCACAAACGCTTCGGCGTCGAGAACCGCCGCGGGCTCGGCAATCTGCTGGGCGAGATCTACGGCATCGACCTCGCTCGGGAGAATCCGGAACAGTTCGGCATCGGCGACTGGATCGAACTGCTGCGCGCCCAGACCAAGACCGGCATGCTCACGGTCAAGCAGGGCGCGGACGAATTCCAGATCGCGTTCCAGCGCGGACGGATCACCAGCCTGTCGGGCGGCTCGCAGGACGAAGACGGACGCCTTGGCCACCTGCTGGTCCAGGACGGACGCATCACGGCCGAGCAGCGCGACGTGGCGCTCAAGGTACAGATGGAAGGCCAGCGGCGGATCGGCGACGTGCTGCGCGGACTCGGCTACGTCGGCAACGCCGACCTCGACGCGGCACTCGAAACGCAGCTCAAGGACTGTCTCCATCGCATCATCACCCTCCAGCGCCCGGCGTATCACTTCGCCGAGACCGCGACGCCGTATGTCGCGAGTGCCGCGTCCCGCGACGTGGTGGAGGACGAAGGCTCCTCGATCGACGCGTTCATCACCGGACGCTTCGGCGAATACCTCAAGCATCCGTTCCTGTCGAGCCAGATCCCGAGCTACTTCACCGACACCGGCATGGACAATCTCAAGATCCTGACCAGCGGAACGGTGCCGTTCGATCTGGCGGACCGTCCGTTCTCGATTCTCGCCGACCGGATGTCGAAGGCGTTCGACGTGGTGCTGATGGACTGCGCGCCGGTGGCGGTGACGAGTCCGACCGGAGCGCTGACCTCGGTCGCGCACGGGGTGCTGCTGGTGGTGAAGGCGGAAGGATACGACCTGCGTATCGTGCAGCAGGCGAAGGATCAACTCGTGAAGATCGGGGCGAATCTGCTGGGTGTGGTGTTGAACCAGGTGGACATTCGTCACGATGAAACCCTGGCGTACTACTACGGAGCATACCGACGCTGATGGAAAGATCGACCGCCACTCCGGGTGCCGCTCCCGCGTCCGCCGAGACGAACGGTGAGCTGCCCAAGATTCGCGAAACGTTCCTGCCGTTCGCCGTGCCCCTGATCGGAGAAGAAGAGATCGAGGGCGTGATGACCTGTCTGCGCTCGGGATGGCTCACGACCGGGCAGAAGGTGAAGCAGTTCGAGAACGAGTTCGCGGCGTGGGCGGGTGCCAAGCACGCGATTGCGGTGAACTCCGCGACGTCGGGGCTCCATCTCGCGCTCGAAGCGGTCGGAGTCGGGCCGGGTGATGAAGTCATCACCACGCCGATGACGTTCACCGCCACCGCCGCCGTCATCGAGCATCTCGGCGGCGTGCCGGTGCTGGTCGACTGCGAGCCGGACACGCTCAACATCGACGCGTCCCAGATCGAGGCCAAGATCACGCCGCGCACGAAGGCGCTGATGCCGGTCCACTTCGCCGGGCAGTCGGCGGACATGGACATGATGCTCGAGATCGCGGCCAAGCACGGCCTCAAGATCGTCGAAGATGCCGCACACGCGATCCCGACCATGTGGAAGGGCCGCCGCATCGGATCGATCGGCGATGTCACCGTGTTCAGCTTCTACGCCACCAAGAACCTCACCACGGGTGAAGGCGGCATGATCACGACCGACGACGACGCGCTCGCCGAGCGCATGCGCCTCATGTGCCTCCACGGCATGAGCCGCGACGCGTGGAAGCGCTACACGCAGGCCGGTTCGTGGTCGTACGAGATCCTGGCACCGGGCTTCAAGTACAACCTGACCGACATCGCGGCGGCGATGGGCATTCCGCAGTTGAAGAACGCCCACGTCTACCACGCGACGCGGCTCGGCGTCGCGCGCCGCTATGACGCGGCGTTCGCGAAGCTGCCGGGCGTGCGCATCCCGACCACGCGCAACCACGAGGAGCACGGCTGGCACCTGTACGTCATCCAGGTCGATCCGGAGAAGCTCACGATCGATCGCGACGAGTTCATCCGCCAGCTGGTGGCGCTGAACATCGGCGTGTCGGTGCACTTCATCCCGCTGCATCTGCATCCTTACTGGCGCGACCGGTATGGATTCAAGCCCGAGGACTTCCCGAACGCCTCCGCGGTGTTCAAGAACATCCTCTCGCTGCCGATCTACGCGAAGATGAGCGAGCGTGACACTCAGGACGTCATCGATGCCGTGACCTGGATCGCCAACCGCTACCGCAGATGAAACGGCTGTTCGACATCGTGGTCTCGGCGTTCGGGATCACGGTTCTTCTGCCGGTGATGGGGGTCGTCGCTCTCCTGATCAAAATGGGGGGCGACGGCCCCGTCCTGTTCAAGCAGAAGCGCGTCGGACAGGGAATGCGGCTGTTCAACATCCTCAAGTTCCGCACCATGGTCGTCGACGCCCCCAGGCTCGGGCCCGGTGTGACGATCGGCAACGACGCGCGCGTCACGCCGGTCGGCAAGTTCCTGCGCAAGTCCAAGCTCGACGAGCTCCCGCAGCTGTTCAACGTGCTGCGCGGAGACATGAGCTTCGTCGGCCCGCGTCCCGAGATCAAACGCTACGTCGACGTGTATCCCGAGGACTACGCCGAGGTCCTCAAGGTGCGCCCCGGCATCACCGATCTCGCCTCGATCGTCTATCGCGACGAATCGGGCATGCTCGCGCGCGCGAAGGATCCCGAGAGCTATTACGAAACCGTGGTGCTGCCGGACAAGATCCGCATGGCGAAGGACTACGTGCGCCGCTCGTCGCTGATCTACGACCTCGGCCTCATCATGACCACGCTGGTCGTGCTCGTGTATCCCAAGTCGGCTGCGGACCGGACCGCGGATAAGCTCGGCCGCTTCCGCATGCTGCTTTCGATCGCAATCCACGCGGCGGTGTTCGCGCTAGCCAACGCGGCGGCGTTCGTGCTCCGCTTCGAGCCGCGCGTGCCGGACGCCGAGTGGCAGCGATGCCTGGCGATGTTGCCGTGGCTGCTGGTGCTGCGTCTCCTGGCCCTCCAGGCCAGCGGGCTGCACCGGACGCTGTGGCGCTACGCCGGCACCGATGAGCTGATGCGCACGGGTCTCGCCGCCTTTGCAAGTACGATCGCCTTCGCGGCGCTGCTCGCGTTCGTTCCGCAGGGTGCCGGATACTCGCGCGGCGTGATCGTGATCGACCTGATGCTGAGCGTGGTCGCCCTCGGCGCGCTGCGCATCGCGCGGCGCGGGCAGAGCCGGCTGCGCACCGAGATCCCTCGCACCCGGCGCGGCGTCTTGATCGCCTCGGGCGATGTGGCCGACCGCGTGTTGCGGACCATGGCCGGCGAGACTCAGTCGGGCTACTCGGTGATCGGCGTGCTCGAGCGCACACCCGATCGCCGCGGCACGACGCTGCACGGCGTTCCGGTGCTGGGAGATCAGTCGAAGCTCGCCGAGGTGATCCGGCGCGAAGATCCCGACGAGATCCTGATCGCGGGCGAAACCGACGAAGGCGTGCGCCTGATCCTGAAAGTCGCCGCCGTATTCGAAAAGCCGGTGCGCGCGATCCCGGATCTCCAGGCGCTGGTGACCGGCGTCGGAGTTGCCGCAGCCCCGCACGGCCTCCTGCCCGAAGACCTGCTGTGCCGCGAGCCGATCGCGGCCAATCCGGAAGGACTCGCCAAGTCCTATGCCGGACGCCGCGTGATGATCACCGGCGCCGGCGGATCGATCGGCTCCGAGATCTGCCGTCAGATCGCGACCCTGCGCCCGTCGCGCGTGGTGCTGTTCGAGAAGCACGAAGCCAGCCTGTTCTTCATCGACCGTGAGCTGCGGGCCGTGCTGCCCGAGCTCGAGATCGTTCCGGTAATCGGCGACATCACCGACGCCACGCGCGTGGCCGAGGTCATGAGTGCCACGCGGCCACAGGTCGTGTTCCACGCCGCCGCCTACAAGCACGTGCCGATGATGGAGCATCATCCGTCGGAGGCGCACAAGACCAACATCATCGGCACCCGCGTGGTGGCCGAAGCCGCCGCGCGCGCCGGAGCCGAGGTCTTCGTCCTGATCTCGACCGACAAGGCGGTCGAGCCGGTGAGCACCATGGGCCTCACCAAGCGGATCGCGGAGCTGACCGTGCTCGGCATGAACGGCCCGGGCCAGCCGCGCTACATGGTGGTGCGGTTCGGCAACGTGCTCGATTCGAGCGGCAGCGTGGTGCCGCTGTTCCGCGAGCAGATCGAAAAGGGCGGTCCGATCACCGTGACGCACGCCGACGTCACGCGCCTGTTCATGACGGTGCCGGAAGCGGTACAACTCATCCTTCACGCGGGAACGCTCGGGGCCGGGGGAGAAATATTCGTGCTCGACATGGGGAAACCGGTGCGCATTCTCGATCTCGCGAAGAACCTCGCGCGTCTCCACGGACTGCATCCGGGCCGCGACATCGACATCGTGTTCACGGGGCTGCGTCCCGGCGAGCGGCTGTTCGAGACTTTGTTCAACGACCACGAGAAGGTGTGGAAGACGCCGCATCCGAAGATTCTCATGGCCGCCAACGGCAGCGCCGGCGCCGAGGGCCGCGACGAACTGCGCACGCTGCTCGCCACACTCGAGGATCGGATCCGAGTCGTGCCGGTCATGGTTCCCGATGAACGTTCGCGCCCGGGCGCGGGGGAGATGTCATGAGCGCCCACGCGCCGAGTGTCCGTCCCGCCATCGCTCCTTCCGAGCGCGCGATTCCCGAAGCCGCCGCGAGCGGGCGCATGTGGCACCTGTATCTGATCCTCACGGTCGTGCTGATCCCGTTCGTGGCCCCGATCGGCCCGGGACAGCTCGCGATCGCCGACGTGTTCAACATGGTGGCACTCGCCGCGTTCGCGATCATGGCGCTCGCGCGGCGACCCGCGATCTCCGTGCCGTTCCTGATTCCCGTGTTCGTGATCTCGGCGGCGAGCCTGCTCGCGATCACCAACGCCAGCTCACCCTCTCAGAGTCTGTTCACGATCGCGCAGGACGCGTATCTGTTCCTGTGGTTCGTGATGCTCGTCAACGTGCTTGGCGCCCACGACGATCTGCGCGCGGTGCGCATCGCGTGGATGTGGGTGTCGGTGGCGATCTCTCTCTACGGCGTCGTGGCGCTGATGTCCCAGGGCTACGGATTCTCGGACCTGTTCAGCCCCAGGGGTGAGCGCGCGGCGGCGACGTTCGGCAACGCCAACATCTATTCCGACTATCTCGTGCTGAGCTTCTTCGTCATCGCGAGCCTGAGCGGCGAAGTGAGCCGTGTGGTGCGGTGGCCCGCGATCGGAGCGATCCTGCTCGGGATCGTCGCGTCCAAGTCGCTCGGCGGCATGCTGGCGCTGGTCGGCGGGCTCGGGGCGTGGTTCATCGTGCGCGCCCTCACGCGGCGCGCCTCCAGGCTCACGCTGGTCGCGGCGGTGCTGGTCGTCACGGGGCTCGGCGCGCTCGGGGTGTGGGTGGTCAAAGGCTTCGGCGTCGGCGAGCGCGGATTGGATGTTGCGGCGAGCCAGACCGTGGCCGGACGCTTTGGGAAGAGTTCCGAGAGCCGCCTGCGCATCTGGGGCCAGCTGCGCCAGCGCTACGAGCAGTCGCCGCTCGGCATCGGGCCCGGCAACAGCAAGTTCCTCCAGCTCTCGATCGCGACCCGCGAGCGCGCCGATTCCTACTACGGCAAGGAAGCGCACAACGATTATCTCGGCTATGCCGTCGAGCGCGGGCCGTTCGCGCTCATCGCGCTGCTGGTCATGATCTGGGCCGCGATCCAGCGGCCGTGGCGGGCATGGTCGTCGGCACCCGGATCGCGGTGGCGCGCGGGGATCGCGGGCACCTGGACCGCCGCGCTGATCGCGGGCATTGTCGCCAGCTCGATCCACTCGTTCACGGTCGAGAAGCTCCACTTCAGGCACTTCTGGTTCTTCCTCGCCCTCCTGTGCGCGCTGAGCGTGCGGATGGGGCGCGGAGAGAACGCCGAGCCCGAGATCACGTCCCCCCGCGTCCGCAGGTCCTGAACGCCGGATCGGCGTCGGGAATCGTCGGGGCATTTTACGATTCCATCCGTGCAACCTGCCCGGGCGTTGGGGTGAATTCCGCGCCAATCCTTGCAGAACCGCTGATAATCGACGTCCTGCGTCCTGCTATGCTTCTTGCTTGGTCGAGGGGCCCTTGCGTGTACGGCCCTCCCTCGGGTCCGCGCGAAGTCGCTCCGCTTGCATCGAAGGTCGTGTCCCGCGAGGCAGGGCCTTGAGTCCATTACTCGAGGAATCCGGCTCTGGCCGGCACTCCACCCATCGAAGTCAGGATCGTCAACGGATGACCGAACCGACCAGTTCCCAGCCCGCCACCGTGGCCCGTGAGGCCGTGCGGCTGGTGGACATCATCAATCTGAGTTCGTCGGCGAACACGCTGCTCAAGAACCGCGTCCTGTCGATGCGCGCCCGCGGCGTCGACAACCGGATCATCTGCATCGACGGACCCTATGTCCGCCCGTTGCGCGACAAAGGCATCCCGGTCGAGACCGCCGGCATGCCGCGCGGCGTGAATCCGCTGCGCATGCTGCTGGCGACGTTCGAGATGGCCGCGTACCTGCGCCGCGAGCGCATCGACCTGGTGCACACGCACTGCTCGATGCCCGGCATCCTCGGGCGCGTCGCCGCCCGGCTCGCGGGGGTTCCGGTCATCATCCACACGATCCATGGCCTGCACGTGCACGACCGGTGGAATCCGATCATGCGGAATCTCTACACGCTCGCCGAGAAGTTGTGCGGGATGTTCACCGACATGCTGCTGAGCCAGAACCGCACCGACCTCGATCTCGCGGGCCGCTACGGGCTGGTGCCGCCCGAGCGGCTGCGCTTCATCGGCAACGGCATCAACGTCGATCAGTTCCATCCGATGCCGCGCGCCGCGTCACCCGACGGTGCGCTCACCATCATCTGCACCGCCCGGCTCGAGCCGGTGAAGAACCATCCGCAGCTGTTCGAGTCGGTGAAGCAGCTGAAGGAACGCGGCATCGCCACGCGCCTGTGGCTGGTGGGCGATGGTGAGCTCAAGGCGGATTACCAGGCGCTGTGCGAATCCATGGGCATCGCTGATCGCGTCGAGTTCCTCGGCTACCGCGACGATGTTCCGGCGCTGCTGGCGCAGGCCGACGTCTCGGTGCTGACCTCGGTCAAGGAAGGCATCCCGCGGGCGCTGCTCGAGGCGATGGCCATGGAGCTGCCGGTGATCGGCACGCGCGTGGTCGGGACCGAGGAGACGGTGCGCGACGGCGAGACCGGCTATCTCATCGAGTACGGCGACGCGGACGCACTGACCGAGAAGCTCGCGCGGCTCGCGGCGGATCCTGAACTGCGCACGAAGCTCGGCCGGCGCGGGCGCGAAGTCGTGCTCGCCGAGTTCGACGAAGCTCAGATCGTCGAGTCGCTGGCGACCGTCTATCGCCAGACGCTGCGTACCAAAGGTGTGGCCGCCCAGGCGGTGTTGTCGCACGCGGTGAAGCCGTGAGCGAGCCGATCCCCGCGGAGTCGGGACCGCCGGTGATGTCCGCCGGCATGTCGTCGAGCACTGCAGCGCGCATCGGCAAGAACTTCTCGTTCCGCATGGTGGCGCAGGTCCTCATCGCGCTCATCAACGTCGCCAAGATGGTGATGCTCGGCAACTATCTCAGCGCGGTCGGATACGGCGAGTACGTCTACTACTACGCGCTCATCCCGCTGATCGGAAGCCTCGGCGATCTTGGGGCCGGCGTGATGATCACCAAGTCGATCGCGCGAGACCGCCTGATGGGACCGCGGTACTACGGCGATGCGCTCATGATCAAGGGTGCGATCTCGGTCGTGATCCTGGTCGGCGTGGCGGGATCGGCATGGGTCATGTTCGATCCGCTCAAGGCAGCGCTGATCACCGTGGTGTGCGCGACCGCGCTGATCGACTTCAGCCAGGACGTCTCGGTGTGGATCCTGCGCGCCCACGAGCGCCTCGACCTCGAGGCGGGGCTGCAGTTGCTGAATCATGTCGTGTGGTTCGGCCTGATCTGGGTCGGCATTGGAATGAAGGTCTCGCTGACGTGGCTGGTCTCGTGCGCGCTCGCCGCGTTCCTGCTGCGCGTGGGGATCGGCGTGTGGATGGTGCGGCGGCAGTTCTACCGTCCGGTGTTCGAGCCCGACTGGCCGCGCTTGAAGGCGTTCGTGCTGCAGGCGCTGCCGTTCGGTCTCGCGATGTTCGTGGTGGTGCTGTACGGCCGCATCGGTGTGCTGATGCTGCAGGCGCTCGCGAGCAAGACCGATGTCGCGTTGTTCAACGTCGGCTACATGCTGTCGCAGCCGCTCGGCTTCATTTCGACCGCGCTCAGCATGGCTGCGTTTCCGGCACTCGCGCGCCGCGCCCAGCGCGGACACGACGCGCTCGCCTCGGCGCTGCGGCGCACGTCCAAGTATCAGCTGGTGGTCACGCTGCCGCTCATGGTCGGACTGTTCATGCTTTCCGAACGCGTCATTCCGCTGCTGTTCAAGGGCGCGGACTTCGCGCGGGCGGGCTTCACGCTCAAGCTCATGAGTCTCGGGCTCGCGTTCATCTTCATCAACCTCATGTCCCGCTACGTGCTCGCCGCGATCGATCTGCAGAAGGTGTACCTGAAGGCCGTGATCGTGGGGCTCGTCGCCAACGTCGGCATCGGCGCGCTGCTGATTCCGGGGCAGGGTTTCGCCGGCGCCTGCTACGCGCTGCTCGCGGGTGAGATCGCGATCCTCGTGATGTGCCAGATCGCACTGTCGAAGTACGTCCCGGTCGCTCAGCTGTTCGGTTACGTCGTGCGGCCCGCGCTCGCGGCCGCCGGCATGGCGGCCGTGGTGTGGGCGTTGCGCGCCACGCCGCTCGCGGTCGTGGTCGTGGGAGGGGCGTTCAGTTACGTCGCACTGCTGTTCCTGGTGCGGGCGTTCACGCCGGACGAGCTGCGGCTGATGCGCGGCATGCTCGCGTCGTTCGGTATTCCGGGAATGGCGGCCGCACGGCCCGCCGGACCTCGATCGTAATCAGAGGAGCCACTCCAGATGTCGCACTCGGGGCTTTCGGTGTTGGGCAACGTTTCGGATCGGACCGGATCACGTTCGGCGCCGGCGGGACGGATCGTGGAACCGAATTCGAAGCTTAAGTCCCTGTCGCTCGGGATCGAGAACAACGAGCTCATCGACCGCTCGCTCGCCGAGATGGCGCAACTCCCGTACGTCGATGAGATCCTGGCGCTGCCGGACGTGCACCAGAAGGAGATGATGGAGATTCCGTCCAGCATCGCGGTCACCACGCGCGACGTGATCGTGCCCGAGTTCACCTCGGCCGCGGTCAACGACGGCATGGGCGTGGTCGTCACCGACATCGATGCGTCGGGGCTCACGGCCGAGCGGCTGACGGCGTTCTTCACCAAGGTCAACGCGAACTCCGCGGCGCATCCGTTCGACGGCAACCGCTACAGCATCACGACCGACGAACTGCGGCGCGTGCTGGTCGAAGGCGGCCACGGCCTCACCGGCCGTTACGGCTTCTCCGAGGAAACCGTCGGGCGCATGGAAAACGGCGGCGTCGTGCGCGGCGCGGACGAGGTCGATGCGGAGGAGGTGGTTCCGATCCACCTGCTCACCACGCGCTTCAGCCGCTCCGAGATGGGACTCAACTTCGGCGGCAACCATTTCCTCGAAGTGCAGGTCGTCGACAAGGTGCTCGATTCCTCCGCGAACACGTGGGGACTGCGCGAGGGACAGGTGGTCGTGATGTACCACCTCGGACCCGGACCGTTCTCGGGCACGCTGCTCCACCACTATTCGCGCCGCACCAAGCTCAAGTCGCATCGCGTCCCGATGTTCTTCATGTCGAAGCTGTTCTTCCACTTCGTGCAGCGCTTCGGCCGCACGAACCCGGCCCGCGCGTGGGCGATGCACTTCCGCCAGAACCGCTGGACGCCGTTCCCGGTGCGCTCCGAGGAAGGGCAGCTGTTCCGCCGCGCGCTCGCGATGGCGCTCAACTTCGGCTACGCCTACCGGCTCGGCACCGTGCGCGCGATCATGGACGGCTTGAACGAGGCGATCTCACCGAACGTGAAGTCCGAGCTGCTGTGCGACATTCCGCACAACGGCATCAACGAAGAGACGTGGGGCGGCCGCCACGGATGGGTGGCGCGCCACAACGCCTGCCGGCTCACGCCGGGAGGCCCCGCGATCGTGGCCGGCTCGTATGATGTGGCGTCGTACCTCGGCATCGGTCTCGACGGAGGCGACGAGCAGCGCCTGTCCTCCTATGATCACGGCGCCGGCAATCTGATCGAGCACTTCCGCGAACACGACCGTCTCGGCGAGGAAGCGGGTTCGGTGCTGCGGCTCAAGATGTCGCGCGGCAAGAACGCGGAGATCGTGCGGCGCTCGGAGGTTCCGATGCGCTCGGCCGAGCCGATCGATCTCGTGATGGAGTGCCTCGAGCGCAACCGCGTGGTGAAACCGACCGTGCGCCTGCGGCCGCTCGGCAACCTCAAGAACTAGCGAGCGGCGAAACGATGGCGATCGAAAGCCCCACTCAACTGCGCGCGATGTGCCAGGCCGGCAAGGAAGCCGACCCCGGGTGGTACTTCGTGCACCGGCGGCTGTCGATCTACGTGACGTGGGTCCTGCTGCACACTTCGATCACGCCCAATCAGGTCACCGGCCTGATGATGCTGGCCGGCGTGGCCGGCGCGGCCCTGCTGGTGCCGCACTCGGCGGCCGCCAACATCGCGGCGTTCTTCGTGCTCTATCTTTCGTTCCTGCTCGACAAGGTCGACGGCGAGATCGCGCGCTACCGGCGCGTGTCGTCGGTCAAGGGCCTGATGCTCGACCGGCTCCACCACCTGGTGGTCGAGCCGCTGATCTTCCTCGCCGCCGCGTGGCACGACTGGATGGACTCTCGCGTGCTCGCCGCGTGGATGGCGGCGTGGGTGATCGTCGCGGTCGGCAATCTGGTCGACGAGCATCAGCACCTGTCGGCCTACATCATGTTCAAGCACATGAAGGGCACGCGGAAGCGCCCGGATACGCATCGCCACGAAGCCGCGAGCGGCCTGCGGCTGATGCTGCGCGCGATGCGGCCGCTCAAGGGGTTCCGGATGTTCATCGTGGCCGTACCGGCGCTCGGGCTCGCGTACGCGGCGGAGTCCTTCACCGGCTGGCCGGCGATCCGGTGGTATCTGTATGCGAGCGGCATCGGCCTGTTCGTGATGCTCGCATTCCAGGCCTACTACTACTTCGTCTTCAAGCTCGAGGACGAGATCGGCGAACATGCCGTGTATCTGGCCTCGGATGCGCCTGCCGTCGATCGGCCGGAGCCGGTCTCCGCCGACGACGAGGACGATCCCCCGGCCCGGACCGCTTCGCGCGCCTGAGGGCACTCGCCGGAGCGAATGCGCTCCCGGTGGGAATTGGGCTCAAAGACCCAACCCGAGTGACGGTTCTGCTGACACTATTCGGCACGACCATGTCCGGCCGTGCGAATCGAGAGTGGGATCCGCTCATGCCGCCTGCTCGCATCGTCCTTCCAGCGGTGGCGGCATCGATTCAAAGAGACCCGTGCCAGGCCGGGCGTCTCTGCCACCCGACCCAACCGGTGCGGGGGAATTCCCATCACATGGTCTTCATGGGGGAAGTGGGCCCACGACGCACTCCACCCCATTGCGGTTCCCGCAGCCGCAAACGGAAGCGCCGCCGGGCTCGAGGTGGTGAGCCCTGTCGAAGCAACGCGATGGGCGGCCTTGCTTTCGGTTGGGTGCGAGTCCTCTGATCCTCGACGGCTCGGGCTTCAATCCACAAAGCCCTCGATCCGACTCCCGCAGGATGCGCACCGCGCCCTGCAGGACGCAACGGATCGTGCTCCGCGCCTTCATTGGTACGCTTCCTGCGTTTGTAACCCCTTGAGAACCTCTCGCATCGCAGTCCGTTGTTCCGGCCGCACGTTGTCTTTGATACTGACCCGCTCGGGTCCGAAAGGAAGTCTGGTGCTGGTGAACATCCGCAGTACCCGCCTCGCTCGCAGCCGCCGAATCGGCGGGGCGGGGTTCCGTGCTGCGCTACTTTCCCTGGCGCTGCTGGTCGCGCCCGTGACCGCCCACGCGATCACGGTGTACGTCGATGCCGCGAATCCGGCCGCGTCCAACTCCAATCCGGGCACCGAGGCGCTGCCGTACCTGACCATCACGGCGGCCGTGAACGCCGCCAGCGGCCCCGGCAACACGGTGCGGGTCAAGCCCGCGATCTACCGCGAGCAGGTGACGGTTCAGCGCGCCGGCGCTGCCGGTGAGCCGTTCGTGCTGCAGGCGGTCGGTAGCGGAGTCGTGATCAACGGCGCCGACGATCGCTCGAACCCGGCTTCATGGGCTCCCGTGTCCGGCACCGTGTTCCTCGCGGCATCGGTGACCTGGAGTCCGCTGCAAGTGTTCATGAACGGCGCGCGCCTCGCGGCATCGACCGCCGATCCCGCACTGATGCCCGCGAACTCGTATCGCTACGTGAGCGGCGCCGGACTCTATGTGAACGCGGGCGGTCCGAACCCCGGTTCGCAGCAGATCGACGTCGGCCGGCGCCTGTATGGCATTCGTCTTTCGACCAAGCCCTACGTCGAGGTGCGCGGCTTCACGATCATGCGCACCGAGGATCGTGGCATCTATCTGTCGTCGGGTTCGAACTTCTGCGTGATCGCGAACAACGTGATCTCCTACGCGAACAAGTTCGGCATCGGGAGCAGCGTCTCCTCGAACGTCACCATCGAGGCGAACACCGTGTCGTACTCCAACGATCACGGGATCCAGTTGTCGCAGATGACCTCATGCCTCGTGCGCGGCAACGATTCGTTCGGCAACTGGCGCCCCAATCAGCGCGCGGCGAACGGCATCTACCTGGCCCTGACCACGAACACGACGATCGCGGGCAACCGGCTGCACGACAACCAGGACACGGGGCTCCACTTCCAGGACGCCGACAACAACTTCTCGCTGCAGAACATGTCCTACAACAATGGCGATCATGGCTATGACCACCTGAGCACCTCGGGCGTCGTCCATCTCGGCGACATCGCTTACGGAAACTTCAAGGACGGGTTCTCGATCGAGGGCATCTCGCCGGGCAACACGGTGATGAACTGCATCTCGGTGCAGAACGGCCTCACCTCCGACGAATACGACCTGTGGGTGGACGTCGAGTCCCACTCGGGCTTCGTCTCGGACTACAACATCTTCTGGCAGCCGAACGATCAGCGCCCGATCCGGATCGAAGGCGCGAAGTACGCGACGATCGCCGCTTACACCGCAGCGAGCGGCAACGACGTTCATTCAATCCAACTCGACCCGATGTTCGTGAACCCCGCGGCCGGCGACTTCCGCCTGCGTCCGGGTTCGCCCGCGATCGACAATGCGAACAGCGCGATCAGCGGATGGCCGGCGAACGACGCGGCGGGCAGCGTTCGACTGGACGATCCGTCGACCTCCAACAACGGCACCGGGTCGATCACGTTCGCGGATCGCGGGGCGCACGAATTCATTCCGCCCGATGGCGCCTCCGATCACGCGCCGGTCGTGACCGCGCCCGGTCCTTCGGTTCAGGCCGAAGGTTCCGTCGTGACGATGCAGGTCACCGCCTTCGATCCTGACGGCGATGCGATCACGAGCCTGTCCGCGGATCTCCAGGGACTGCCCGCGGGTCACAACGCGATATTCGTCCCCAATGCGGACCGCACTTCGGGCACGCTGACGTGGACCCCGTCGTTCACCGATGCGCGTCCGGTCGCCTACTTCGTGTCGTTCACCGCGGCGAACGCGCTCGGCTCCACCGCGTCGACCTGGGTTCAGGTGACGAACACCGACCGCGCGCCGGTCGTGTCCTCGCCGGTGACCAAGTCGGGAGCGGAGAACGCGCCGATCGTGGTGTTCGTCTCGGCGGCCGATCCCGACAGCGGCGATCACATCCTTTCGCTCGATGCCGACGTGTCGAGCCTGCCGCCCGGTGCGAACGTCACCTTCACCACCAACTCTTCCCGGACTTCGGGCACGCTGATCTGGACGCCGACCTACTCGGACTCGGGCGGACCTTATCCCGTGCGCTTCACCGCCACGAACGCGCTGAGCGGTCGCGACACCACGCTGATAAGCGTGATCAACGTCAATCGCGTGCCGGTGGTGACCGCCCCCGCGGCGGTGACCATCAATGAGAATGCGCCGCTGACCTTCGTGGTCCTCGCCGCCGATTCCGATGGCGACGCGATCACGAGCCTGACCGCAGCCGGAATGCCGGCAGGGGCGACCTTCAGCGTTGACTCCGGCAACGCCAGTGGCACGTTCTCATGGACCCCGTCGTTCAGCGATGCCGGCGGTCCGTACGATGTGACGTTCACCGCGGGAAATCTCCTGGGTGGCAGCGCCACCACGTCGATCACCGTGACGAACCTCGACCGGGCACCGAGCGTGACGGCGCCGGCGAACGTCAACGCGTTCGAAGGCACGCCGTTCAGCCTCACGATCACGGCAGCCGACCCGGACGGTCAGACGATTCTGGCACTGGGCGCGAGCCTGGCAGGACTGCCGCCGGGATCGGGCGCGGTGTTCACGCCCAACGCCACGAACACCGCGGGAACCCTCACCTGGACGCCGGGCTTCGATGATGCGCCCAACACCTTCATCGTGAACTTCTCGGCCGCGAACTCTGCGAGCGGCAGCGCAACCACCGCGATCCATGTCGGGACGATCGATCGTGTTCCGATCATCGAAGTGCCGGCGACCGTCGCGGCGGCCGAGGGCCGGCCAGTGTCGGTGCCGGTCACGGTGTCCGATCCCGATGGCGACCCGATCACCACTCTTTCGGCGGAACTTTCGGGACTGCCGGCGGGGCACAACGCCGTGTTCACGCGCGCAGCGGACAACACCCGCGGAACCCTGACGTGGACGCCCGGTGCCGGTGACTTCAGCGGCGGCTCCTACACCGTGACGATCCATGCGGTGAATGCGCTTTCGGCTTCGAGCACGACGGTGATCACGGTCGGTCGCGCGCCGGTCATCTCCGCCCAGACTTCCAAGAGCGTCGTCGAAGGCAGCCCGCTTTCCTTCACGGTGACGGCATCCGATCCCGATGGTGACGCGATCGCGACGTTCGACGCCGCAGGCCTGCCGGCGGGTGCCACGTTCGTGACCAATCCGGCGCACAGCAGCGGCACCTTCTCGTGGACGCCGGACTTCAGCGCCGCACCCGGTCCCTATTCGGTCACGTTTACGGCGTCGAACGCGTTCTCGAGCTCCGCCGTGACTTCGATCGCCGTGGTCAACCTGGACCGTGCCCCGGTCGTGGTGGCGCCGGTCAAACTCGAGATCACGGACGGAACGCTCCTCACCCTCGGCATCACGGCGGTGGATCCGGATGGCGACGCGATCACCGCGCTCACGGCCAATCTGAGCGGTCTGCCGACGGTGAACGATGCGGTGTTCACGCCCAATGCAACCCGCAGCGGCGGCACGCTGACCTGGACGCCGCGCGCCGGCGAAGCTCGCAGGGGCCCCTACCTGGTCACGTTCACGGCGTCCAATGCGCTCACGCACTCCTCGAGCACCACCCTGACGGGCGATCGTACCCCGGTGGTCGTGGCGCCCGCGACCGCGTCGTGTACGGAGAACCAGCCGGTGACCTTCGGGGTTACCGCCTCCGATCCCGACAACGAGGCCATCGTTGCACTGGTCGCGAGCGCGCTTCCGGCAGGCGCCACGTTCGTCCCCGACAGCCTGAACCGCTCCGGCACGTTCTCATGGACGCCGGGTTACTCGGCCGCTCCGGGTCCGTACACGATCGTATTTTCCGCCACCAATGGGCTTACGGGCACCTCGAGCACGGTGGTGACCGTCAAAAACGTCGATCGCGCTCCGCTCGTGACCGCGCCCGCGGTGCTCGCCGGCAACGTGGGCACGCTGATGACATTCACGGTGACGGTGGTCGAGCCGGACAACGAACCGATCGCATCGCTCTCGGCTTCCGGGATGCCGGCCGGCGCGACGTTCACGCCGAACAGTTCGCGCACCGCGGGAACCTTCTCATGGACGCCGACCATGGACTCCGCCGTGGGTCTCTACACGGTGACGTTCGCTGCCGAGAACGCGCTCAGCGCCACGGCCGTGACCTCGATCACCGCGGATCGTCCGCCGGTCGTGACGGCGCCGTCAGCGCAGACGGTGGCGGAAAACGCCGCGCTGTCGTTCTCGGTCTTCGCCTCGGATCCGGACGGCGAGCCGATCTCCTCACTGGTCGCGACGGGACTGCCGGCCGGGGCAATGTTCATCACGAACGAATCCCGCACGTCAGGCGTCTTCAATTGGACCCCAGGGTTCGGCGACGCTCCCGGCTCGTACACGGTGACGTTCACGGCGGTCAACACGTTGAATGGTGTCGCATCGGCCACGATCACGGTCGAGAATGTCGACCGCGCGCCGTGGATTTCAGCGCCGCCCACCATGACGCTCAGCGAGAACCAGCCCGTGTCGGTCGAAGTCGCCGTTAGCGATTCTGATGGCGACGCCATCAATTCGCTGACCGCCAATCTGTCCGCATTTCCGTCCGGCCACAACGCGGTGTTCACGACCAATCCGTCGAAGACGCGTGGCACCCTGACGTGGACGCCGACGTCCAACGACGGTCGCAGCGCCCCGTATTCCGTGACCTTCACCGCAACCAATGCGCTCAACGCGACCAGCACGACCGCCCTCACCATCGTGGATGCGATCGTGAACCTGGTGTCCAATCCGTCGTTCGAGTCGAACACGAGTGGTTGGAACGGCTACTCCGGTGCCACGCTCGTGCGGGTCGCGGGTGGGCAGTCGGGCTCCTTCGCGGCCCGGGTCACCGCCCCGAATTCGACGGCGATCTTCGGCGCGAACGATTCCCCCGGTATCGTGACCAACACCACCGCCGGTGCGCGCTACCGTTATTCGGCGTGGGTGCGATCGGCGTCAGGCACCGGTCAGACTCAGCTGCGCATCCGGGAATATGGTCCCTCCGGCGGACTGGTCGGAGCGATCACCCTGTCGCCCGCCACGACGCTGTCTCCGGGGTGGCAATACCTGACGGTCGATCACGTTGCCGCGGGCAATGGCAATCAACTCGACCTGCAGGTGCTCGACACTCCGACGGCTGCGGGTGAAACGTTCCTGCTCGACAACGTCGTGGCCTATGTCTCGACGAGCACCGCTCCGCCGGTGGTTTCGGTGGCCTCCGCCTTCACGACCACCGAGAACTCCGCGGTGGTCGTGAACATCGTGGCCTCCGATCCCGACGGCGACCCGATCACGAATCTGACGGCGGATCTGAGCGGCCTGCCGGCCGGTCACAACGCCGTGTTCACCCCGAATGCGAACCGCACGGCGGGTGTTCTGAATTGGACGCCGACGTTCGGCGATGCGCCGGGTCCCTTTACGGTCGGCTTCACGGCGACCAACGCGCTCAGTGGCACGGCGAGCACTTCGATCGCGGTGACGAATCTCGACCGGTCACCGGTGGTGTCCGCGCCCGGCACGACGACGGTGGCGGAGAACTCGCCGGTGTCGTTCACGGTGAACGCGAGCGACCCGGATGGAAACGCGATCACCAGCCTGGCGGCGGCGAATCTGCCCGCGGGTGCGACGTTTGCAGCCAATCCTTCGCATACGAGCGGAACGTTTACCTGGACGCCTGGTTTCTCGGCGGCACCCGGCCCGTTCACGGTGACGTTCCTCGCGACCAACGCACTCGCCGGTTCGACCAGCACCGCGATCTCGGTGACCAACGTCGATCGTGCTCCGGCCGTCACGGCACCGGCGAACCGGACCGGCATCGAGGGTTCGAGATTGAGCTTCACGGTTTCGGCGAGCGATCCCGACGGCAACGCGATCACGTCGCTGAGTGCCTTGAACCTGCCGCCGGGCGCGTCCTTCACGCCGAACGGAACCAACACCGGTGGCACGCTCGAGTGGACGCCGGGTTCGGGTGATGGGCCGGGCCCCTACACGGTGACGTTCACAGCGGAGAACGCCATGAGCGCAAGTGCGGCGACGGTGATCACGATCACCGAAGGCGACCGGCCGCCGGTGGTGTCGGCACCTGCCACACACGGCGGTTCGGAAGGCTCGGCGCTCAACGTCGCCGTCACGGCCGCCGATCCCGACGGCGATACCATCGCCTCGCTGATTGCTTCGGGTCTGCCGGCGGGTGCGGTGTTCACGACGAGCAGTGACAAGACCAG
>JANLWX010000188.1:0-5829 GCA_031364845.1 Candidatus Eiseniibacteriota bacterium | reverse complement strand
ATCGGACGCTACACCTTCGATCTTGAGCCTCGCAAGCGGATTGGCCCAACTTTTACGCGCACGCTCCACGAGCGCGGGGTAGTACGTCAGGACCGGCGCCGACATGCGGCGTTCATTGACCCCCTTTTGCGGCCGATGCTAGGCTTTTGCGGCCTCCGAACCCCGGTGCGGCGACGCCACCTTGATGACCCGACCCATCCGACTCTTCCTACTCCTCGCACCGCTCGCGATTGGCCTCGTGCTCGTTCACGCGCCCGGCGGCGCTCAAACGGGCACTCACGCGCCATCCGGGCGTTTCGCGTTCGCCGACACCACGCTCCTGCGCGACACGCTCGACCTCCACTTCGACGGCTTGTTCCCGCTCGCCGACAGCCTCGGGATCGTGCCCGACTCGCTGCGCGCACTTTCGATCCGCTATCGGCTCACGATCGGGCGGCTCACGCATCTCGCCGACAGCCTGCGCGCGCCGGTCGACAGCGTCGGCGCCATCATGCGCCGCGAAGAGTCGAATCCACTCTCGAGCCGCGTCCAGCAACGCAACGACCTGACCTACACGAGCGGCTACAACATCGCGCAGACGACGAGCAACTGGTCCAACTACGCGGATTGGAACTTCATCCGCGGCCCGCTGTTCCTGCACAACACCACCAACATCGGCCTCGACCGCTTCAAGGCGGGCGGGCAACTGAACCTGCGCCAGACGCGCTCGGCAGTCACCGAGGGTGGCTGGAAGTTCTCGGACAACGCTTCGGTCGGCGCGCGGGCGAACCTCGAACGCTTCAACAGCCAGAACCCCGGCAACTTCAACAACGAAGCCGAGACCAAGAACGAGTACCAGGTTTCCGCGCGCACGAAGTACGCGCCGATGCGCACGCTCACCTCCGAATTGTCGTTCTTCACCGGACTGCTCGACGTTCGCAACACCTCGCAGATCAAGCGCGGCCTGTCGGCGGACCTCGCGGCCAAGACCCGCTACCAGCGCGGCAACTGGCTGGTGCACGACGTGCAGGGCCGCGCGAGCGGCAACGTCGCGCGCACCCGGGTGCCGTCCGCCGTTCTGCAGCTCAACACGCGCGACGTCTCGAACTCGGTGGATGGGACGCTGTCGGTGCTCGCGAGCGGACCGTTCGGCGTGAACATCACGTACGGGTTGCGCCGCGTGCGGGTCGAAACGCCGCTCGACAGTACCCGCATCCAGCAGGTGCGAACCGAGAGCGACCGGGTCGTGACTACGATCCGCCTGCGCAAGGACAACGACCGCTACCTCAACATCACCGAACGCCTCGGCCGCTCCGCGAGTGCCAGCGCGACCAATCTGAGTTCGCTCAACCGGCGCGGGGACCAGAGCTTCAACCTCCAGGGCCGCTACCGGATCGCGGACTGGTTCGCCGACGCCTCGTTCGACAACAGTTACTCCAACACCCAGTTTCCCCAGCGCTCGGCGACGGGCGGATATGGGGACAAGTCGGGCTCGCGCACGGTGCAGACAACGCTGACGCGGTCGTTCGGGCCACGCTTCACGTTCAAAGCCGACGGGCGCGTGAATCTCACTTCCTCGCGCTACTACGTCATCGGCGCGTACCCGAACCCGCCGGTCGATCGGGATCAATACCGCCAGTCGTACAAGCTCGACGGCCAGTACAACCGCTCGCAGAAGATGAGCACCGGGCTCTCGGTCGAGGCGATCCGCGCGCTGTTCGTGAACATTCCGAGCGCCAGCACCGGCGCGAACAACGAAACGCGCAGCTATCGCTCCGAATGGCGCTGGACGTATCAGGTGGTCCGCGGCCTCACCGCCACCCAGCGCAATCAGCTGAGCGCCGACTACGTCGCGTACAACTTTCTGCCGGTGAACAACCGGCTGTCGCTGAGTTACAAGGCGCTCACGACGCTCAATGCGATCGTCTCCCCGCGCACGACGCTCGAGATCACCCACGACATCCAGTTCACGCCGAGCGGCAACTACACCGTGCTCGAGGACGGCAACGAATACTTCCTCAAGGCCGACGAAGGCCGCATCTACACGTTGCGCGCGCGCGTCGGGTTCTCGCCCTCGGCGCTGTTCTCGCTCAACGTGCAGTCGGACTATTCGTCGAACCAGCGGCTGACCGTCACCGACGCCGGCGAGCTTCCGCAGCGCGACAGCCGTTCGCTCAACTTCTCGGGCGGCGGCAGCCTCAACGTTCCGATCGGGACCCGGGGACGATTGAGCGGCGACCTGCGGCGCACCTTCCGCGCCGACCGCACGCTCAGCTATCAGGGCGGCGTGCCCCAACCCTCCCCCGCCTCGGAGCAGGACTACTGGAACGGCCGGCTGGAGCTGACATGGAACCTGTGAGCCGGAGTCGGGGATCTCGACGGTGGCACATGACGGGACGGTCGCTGGCGCTCGCGCTGGCGCTCGCCGGGTGTGGCGGTTGCGACTACTTCAAACCGGCCGATCCCGAAGCGCCGAGCGCGTCGGCGGTGATCATTCCGAACTACAGCACGCCCGAGAAGACGCTCGAGACGCTCGCCAAGGGCATCCAGGACAAAGGACGCACGAACGGACTCGCCGCCTACACCGGCGGGCTGGCGGATGGATTCGAAGCGGTGTTCGACGCCCAGACGGTCAACCGCATGGAGCAGCAGGGCGTGGTCGTGCCGGACGAATGGAATCTGAGCCGCGAGGAGTCGTTCTATTCGAAGTTCGTCACGCTTTCGACGGTCCCGCTCAATTCGGAGTACAGTTTCCGCTGGATACGCGACCAGACGCAGGGCGAGGACGTCAACGAAGCGGAACTCGCGATCCTGCACAAGGAGTACGAGGTGTTCGCGATCCAGCAGGGCGCCGAGACCCAGTACATCGCGCGCGGGTTCGCGACGCTACACTTCTCCAAGGTCTCCGCCGACCGGTGGGCCATCACGAAGTGGGACGACCGCGAGAAGAACGACGCGCGTTTGGAACAAGGGGAAGTTTCGATGGGCCAGCGCCGCTTGGAGCCATGAGCATGAAACGCACGCCATTCGGACATTCGATCCCGGCCGCGATCGTTCAGCGGCGCGCCCTTCGCATGTCGCGATCGATCGTCGCGGCGATCGGGCTCGCATGCCTCGCCACCGGCTGCTTCAATCCGTTCGATCCGCGTGTCGCCACCAGAACCGGCATCTCGCAGCAGCCGCCCGAACCCTCGAGCGCGGTCGGCGTGCTGAGACTGTACGAGTGGTGCTGGAATCACCGCGATCCCGACCTCTATCGCGAACTATTCACCGACGACTACCAGTTCCAGTTCGCGACCACCGACACCGCCGGCAACGCGTACCGCGACCGCGCCCTCAATCGCGAGGAAGAACTCGACATCGCGGCAAACATCTTCGTGCGCGGCAACTCGGCGAATCCTCCTCCGAGCAGCATCTCTCTCGTGTTCGATCCCAACCTGGTGGCGCTGCCCGACGGCCGGCGCGGCAAGGACCCCCGCTTCCACAAGGAGATCGCCGCCCAGACGCTGCTGCGTTTCGAGGACCCGGCGTACGAGATCAACGGCACCACGCGCTTCTTCGTGGTCCGCGGCGACTCGGCCCTGCTGCCACAGGAACTGATCGACCGTGGGTTCCGCCGCGACTCGACCCGATGGTTCATCGAGCGCGTCGAGGACGAGACGATCGACGGCCTGGCACCGATGCGGATCACCGCTTCGAGGCCGGTCCGCCGCGGCCCTTTGCCCGCGGACTTCGATCCGGTTCCAACGAGGCAGATTTCGCTCGGGCTCGTGTTCGCGCTCTACGACGACCGTCTCCCGCTCGTGGCCCGGCGCGCATCCGCTCCCGCGCGGCGCTGACCACAGGCGGGCTCCGTAGCGACCGCAGGCCCTTGTAGGCCTCATTCGCGCCGCCCTATACTGCGACCGCTCGTTCACCACACCCCGTCGTTCACGGGGAGACATTCTCGAATCCGCCGTGCAGGTGACGGATTTCCCCTGCGGCCGCTCCGGAGAGCCCTGTGCAAGTCGAAGGCACGAACAGTCAGAAGGAATTGAATCCGCTCGCGAACGCGGAGCGGCAGTTCGATGAAGCGGCATCGCGGCTGAATCTGCCGGAAGGCATCCGCGAGATCATCAAGCGCCCGCGCCGCGCCACCATCCATTCGGCGACGATGCTCGCGACAATCGCCAAAGTCGGCATTACGAACGGCAAAGAAGGGACACTCAGTCCGGTAAATCCGCCGCCGACCATCGTGTACGTGTCGTCCTTGCCAAGTTCGATGTACCTTGCAAAGATCCCATACTTTAGATGCATCGCCGTTCCCGATAATTCGAGTCTCGCAATTTCAACTCATATCATAAGCCCTAGTTCCCTTGCAAGCAAGAAATCGAGGGGCAAACTCGTAGACTTCTCGCTATGTGACGATTGGGATCAACACAAAGGCCTATTTGTCGTGACGCGCGACGGCGGCTTGCATGGCGCATCTCCATCTCGAACCGCTCGCGCCGCGTCTTCGTCGGGGCGATGTTCTGCGTTTCGTGTGCGAGGCGGGCGGCATCCCGGGCGCGCTCGTGGGCCGCATTGAGTTGCGCGGCGCACTTGCGGTCGTTGAGGTTCCGCCGCAATGGCTCGGGCGTTTGGTCAAGGCTCTCGACGGCGCGAGCATGAACGAGCGTCGGCTGCACGCGCGGGCGGTCGCCGAAACGAACGCGGCTGGCGAGGACGATCATTTCGCGAGGCTCGCCCATTGCCTCCAACTCGAAGCGGATGCGGAAGTCGAGCGCATCAAGTCCGATGGGCCGGGAGAAAAGCGCGAGAAGTCGCTAACCGGTTTAGTGATCGCCGGCGAAGACTCCGGTCTCGGCGGCCGCTGGATTCTCACGTTCGCCAAACGCAATCGCTCGCAGCGGCTGCCGTGGAATCGGATGGAGCCGGGGACGCCGGTGCTCGTTTCGCCGGACGGGGCGAACGAATCGTGGCGCGGCATCGTTTGCGAGCGCGAGACGCATTCCCTCTCGATCGCCCTCGATGAACCGCCGGACGGGACCGATCAGTTCAGCTCCTACACCCTTCATATCTCCGCGGATCAAACGAGCCGGCAGCGGCAAACGGCCGCGCTCGATCGGGCTCGATCCACGTCGCGCGATCGGCTCGCGGAGTTGCGCGACATCCTACTCGGGCAGAAGCCGCCGGAATTCGCCGCCGTCGAACCGCTCGCGGTTCTCGATTCGGGATTGAATGCGTCGCAACAAGACGCCATCGCGCACGCGCTGGCGGCGAAAGATGTCGCGATCATCCACGGACCACCGGGCACGGGTAAGACGACTGCCGTCGTGGAACTGATACGCCAGGCGGTTCGCAGGGGCCAAAAGGTTCTCGCGTGCGCACCGAGCAACATCGCCGTCGATAATCTGCTGGAGCGACTGTTGGCCCACGGCGAAAAGCTGGTTCGCCTGGGCCATCCGGCCCGCGTGTTAGCCCCGCTGCGCGAGCGAACGCTCGACGTCCTCGCGCTCAATCATCCCGACACCCGGCAGGCTCGCAAGTTCGCGAAGCAGGCATTCGCGCTGTTCCGCCAGGCCGGCAAATACACGCGCGCCAAACCGGAGCCGGGCGCGCGGCAGCAAATGCGCACGGAAGCTCGCGCTCTCTTGACCGACGCGCGACGCATGGAGGCCCAGGCCGTCGAGTCGATCCTCAATCAAGCGACCGTTGTGTGCGCGACGCTGACCGGTCTCGACAGCGAGATTCTCGGCCAACGGCAGTTCGATCTGGCGGTGATCGATGAGGCAGGCCAAAGCACCGAAGCAGCCTGTTGGCTGCCGCTGTTGCGCTCCGGAAAAGTTGTCTTGGCGGGCGATCATTTCC
>JANLWX010000185.1:0-13294 GCA_031364845.1 Candidatus Eiseniibacteriota bacterium | reverse complement strand
GGCAGCCAGGGATGGCTGCCGACCGATGGCGCGGGAGCGAGCGCGACAGGATGTCGCGCGAAGCGGGTGTCGCCACACGATTGCCGCTCGCCCCGCCGCCTTCGAACGACTCCCCGGAGTAGCGAGTCGATGCTTTCAGCCCTCCCCGGCGCAAAAACGAAAGACGCGGTCTCGGGACCGCGTCTTCCATTCTTGAGTGCCCGTGGTATGCACCAGACTGGCTACCTACCGCCGGGGATCGATCTCCACCCTCGGATCCCGACAGCGAACCCTTCGATGACGACCGATCTCTACGACGGGTGGGATCCGTCGATTTGCGCTACGCGCCGAGGTTCCCTGACCTCAACGATTCGCACGCCGCAATCTACCCCACTCGTTCATCAATCCGCTCTCATTTTTTTGCTCTAATCGCACTGAAAAACGTCTCGCAGTTGCGTGGTTCCAAACGCGCCACTAACTTTGCGCGCGGCAGTGAACGATGTTCGACGTGACGACTCAACATGGGGGGATCGACGATGAACTCGAGTGCCCGAGCCTCGATGTGCCGAACCCTGATCGCCATCGCGACGGGTCTCGCGATGCTGGTGATTCCGATCGTAGCGCGCGCACAGGCGCCGGTCCCGTCGCCGGGTCCCGACTCCGCGGCCCCCGCAGTGATCTCCGAGATCACCCTCGGCAATCCCGACGCGGATTCACTCGCGGCGTCTACGGAACTCAGCGGCGGCCGTTCCGCCGCGGACTATCTCGCGGAAGTGCGCGCGAACTTCACCGGCGAGGCGAAGGAATACTGGACCAAGAATGTCACGCTCAATTATGTCGGGATGGGCTTCGGCATCCTCGTCGCCCTCATCTTTCTGTTCTCCGGGCTCTCAGCCCGGATTCGTGACTTCGCCCACCTCAAGGCACGCGGTCGCTATGGGCGGATGCTCATCTATCTGACGATCTACACCCTGCTGAGCTTCGTCATCTCGTTTCCGCTCTCGTGGTATCAGGGGTTTGCGCTCGAGCATCAGTATCAGCTCTCGAATCAAACCTTCGGCGCGTGGTTTGGCGACGAATTGAAAGGACTCGGGATCGGCATCGTCATGACGGCAGTGATTCCGCTCGTCATGCTCGCATACCTCGCGATCGAGAAGGTCCGGCTGTGGTGGGTGGCGCTCGCGATCGGCTCGGTGCCGGTGATCGTGATCCTCACGCTGCTCCAGCCGATCGTGATCGACCCGATGTTCAACAAGTTCACGCCGCTCGAGGATCAGACGCTGAAGCAGCAGATCGTCAGTCTCGCGGCGAAGGCCGGCATCCCCGGGCGCAACGTGTACCAGGTCGACAAGAGCGCCCAGACGAAGAAGTTCAACGCCTACGTGACCGGCTTCGGCGCCTCGCAGCGCATCGTGCTGTGGGACACCACACTCAAGGGTATGAAGCACGACGAGATTCTGTTCGTGATGGGGCACGAGATGGGCCACTACCGGCTCGGCCACATCTGGAAAGGGATCGGGTTCTTCTCGGTGTTGAGCTTCGGGCTCTTCTTCCTGAGCGGCCTGATGATGACCTGGGCCGTGCGCCGGTTCGGCGGGAGCTGGGGATTCCGCGAGCTGCACGACGTAGCGTCGCTCCCGCTGTTCGGACTGGCGCTCACCCTGGTGAGTTTCGTCGCACAGCCGCTCAGCAACTACTACTCGCGCAGCATCGAGCATCAGTCGGATACGTTCGGGCTCGAGGTCACGCATTCGAACGACGCGGCGGCGCGCGCGTTCATCAAGCTCGGATCGCAGAACAAGTCCAATCCGGAGCCGCCGGCTGTGCTCAAGTGGTTCCTGTACTCGCACCCGCCGCTCGTCGAGCGCGTTCGCTATGCGATCGAGTACCGGCCGTGGGAGGAAGGCAAGCCGAACGCGGCGTTCATTCCGAAGAAGTAGCGTCGGAACGAACATCGACCCGAAACAGTTCGAGCGCCCCGAAAGGTCGGGGCGCTCGATGTTTCCACGAGAATCTTCGCCTCGGACTACTCGAACACGACGATCCGCTGCGACACGGTTCCGCGGCTGTCCGCGAGCCGGGCGAGATAGACGCCCGGTTTCACCAGCGTTCCGCGATCGTCGCGGCGGTCCCAGCCGTGCACGTAGCGTCCCGCGGCGAAGGTGCCGTTGGCGAGCGTGCGCACGCGGCGACCGGTCACGTCGATGATCTCGAGCCGCACCATTCCGGCGCGTGGCAGCGCAAAGTCGAAGCGCGCGAAGCCGCGCATCGGATTGGGCGCCGGTGCCGCGAGTGACAACGTCGCCGGCAGCTCCAGGCTTTCCACGGCGAGCGGTGCCGGCTGAGCCGCCGGGTCGTAGATCACGATGCGGAGCGAGTCGAACGCGAAGCCGTCGTAGTTCGCGTTGGAGTCGCTCTGGCCGCGGAAGCGCAGATGCACGCGGGTCTGGCCTGGACCCGCGCGCGAAGACAGATCCGCGATCTCGGGCGCCCAGTTGCGACGATTGCCGGAGTAGAAGGGAAGGCCCGCGGGCTGGGTGCCGCCCGAGATGCCACTGCCCGGCGTGGTCCCGGTCGCGCGCATCGGCGTCCAGTTCACGCTGTCGGTGCTGGTCTCGATCGAGCCGGAGTCGTAGTCCTCTTCGAACTCCCACTTCGACTCGTAGAAGGCATACGCGTGAACGCCGGCGCTCAGATTGAGTCGCGCGCGAAAGATCATGCGGTCGTTCGCACTGATTCCGTACGCCGCCGTCCCGCGCTGCCCGAAGTAGCGGTTCGGGTGCGAGGCGTCGTTCGTGACCACGCTGAACGAGTTGCTGGGAGACAACGACCACGCCGTCGTTCCGCTCGAGGCACCGTCGGCCGCCAGCAGCGTCGGCGTTCCGGCGGGCACCACGATCGTGTCGCGGCCGAAGCCGTCGGACGACGAGAAGGTCACTTCGAAGCGCATGAGCCGTCCCGGCGTGACGCTGTCGTCGAGCGACACCTGGAACGCGCTCGCACCGAGCGGGGCCACGGTCTGTCGTGACGCGGCGACCGGATAGAGCACCGTTCCGTTGAGCACGTGGGCACCCGCATCGAGCGCCACCATCGTTCACGTGAGGCCGGTCCCAGTCGTTCCTTTGGCGCCCATGTTGCGCGCATTGACGACCACGTTCGTCAGGCGTCCCATGTTCATCGCGCCTTCGAGCAACGTGAAGCCATCGTCCTGAACGAAGGGTCCCGCGAGCGCCGCGAGCACGTAGCACGGACGCAGCATCTCCTGCGCCAGCGGGACGATGCGCGACGGGGGCGGCCAGAAGCCGTCGTCGTCGTGACCGACTTCGGGCGTCCACGTGAACGCCCGCGGCTTGGCGATCGTGTCGCCATAGGCCCAGTCGTTGAAGTCGCCGTTCACTTCGTAGAGCACCGCCGGCGTCGACCCGGACAGGTATGCGTTGTCGCGCGTGATCGCATCGCTCCATTCCGCAAACGCCGACACGTGCGGGGTCGGCGTCGTGGTATAGCCCCACGGATGGATCAACAGGTCCGCAAACGAATGAAACGAGAATCCGGTCACCGGCTGCAACGCGGAGACCAGATTGCGTTGAACTTGCGATTCGGGTTCCGAGAATGCGGACGGACCACGATAGGTCTCGGAGGCCGGATTGGGGCTGGATCCGGTGTCGTTCAATCCCCACAGGTAGCCGAAGTTGCGATTGAGATCGACGCCGTCGTTAGCTGAATCGAACACCGAGTTGTTGTTGTTGTCGCGCGTGTTCTTGCGCCAGAAGCCGAACGCGGTTCCGCCATTGCCGGCGTAGGTCGCCTCGTTGACCGCGTAGCCGTCGGGATTGACGAGCGGAACGATATAGATGCCGCGGCGATCGAGCAGATAGGTCGCGAGCGGATCGGTCCCGTACTTTCCGAGAATATCCGAGACGAAGTAGAACAACGCCTGCATACCTTCGGGCTCGCGGCAGTGCGTGAGCGCGTTGTAGTAGACGACCGGACGCGTGTCGGCGCCGCCGACCGCCTTGGCGATCTTGAGTCCCCAGATCGGCCGGCCTTCGCGCGAATATCCGACGGTGTCGATCTTGTCGGCGACCACGTTCTGCGTGTCGTTCGCAACCAGTTCGTCGAGCTTCATCTTGATCTCGGCCGCGGTCCAGTAGCCGCCCATCGAACCGGAGCCGAATGGCGGCAGCACGTTGATGCCGAAGCGTCCGTCACGGCCGACCGCGCTCCACACGCGGGTCGACTTGGGCGCGGGGCGCGCGGCGAGTTCGGCATGGGCGCGCGCGGCAGCGGTGGCACCGGGATGGGCGTCGATCACACGCGGCGTTGTGCCGAGGCGCTCGAAGATGGCGGCGTCCTGAGGGCGCGCGAGCACGGTCGCCGAATTGCCGCGGACCGCGACGACATCGAGTCCCTGGCGCAAAAGCTCGCCGATCTCGAGGGTCTCCGACAGCGTGACTTCGACCAGTTGGGGCGGGGCTTCGGTGAGTGTGGCGTCGGCGGTGGGCGTGGCGGACGCATAGGCCAGCGTGGCCGGTACGGGGGCGACCGCCACCGAAATGGCCACGGAACGGTCGGCCACAGCACTCCCGGAAATGGCACCGAGCGCGCTGGCAGCCAGCGAAATCGCGAGAAAACCCGACCAGGATGGACGCATGTGCGCCAAGAGTCTAACCCGCTACCGGGGCGACAATCCACCTCAGGATCCGAATAACCTGAATGCGGAGTGCGGCGCGCACGATGGGACGGTTTGGCCGCGAACTCCGCCCGACTTCGCGGGCGACCGTGCACAACGCAACCGGGCGCGGCGGATTCAGGTACCCGAGGCCGCCCGGGCCGAGCCTCACAGCGCCAGGGTGCGCTTCAGGAATTCCGTGCTGACGCGCAGGGCCTCGTTTTGCGAGATCACGTGAGCGCCCCGCTCGATGAAGCTCGATTCGACCTTGGCGCGGCGCGACTCGAGAGCCGCGACGAGCGCATGCGCCTGTGCCGCGGGAACGCGCGCGTCCTTCTCGCCATGAACGACCAGCACCGGCATCGCGATCTTCGCCGACCGCAGCAGCGGCGAACGCTCGCGCCACGCCGTGCTGTCCTTACCCGCCTGAGCCACGATCGCCTCGCGCAATTCGGGCGAGTCCGTGCCGCGATAGACCGCCCACAGATCGTAGAGGCCCGACTGCAGCACGATCGACTTGAGATCGGTGCGGCGTGTCGCCAACTCCGCGACCACCGTGGCGCCGCTCGAAATGCCCCATGCCGCGAGCTTCGTCGCGTCCACACCTTCGGACTTGGCGAGCGCGTCCAGCACCTTGGAGGCCGCGGTGACGCTCGCCTGGCCCATGAGGTCGAGTGGACCGGTCGACAACCCGAAGCCCGGCATGCTCACGAGCGCGACGGTGAATCCGCGCGAGGCGACGATGCGCGCGTTGCGGAGCATGCGGCGCGCGTTGCTGCCTTCACCGTGCACCATGAGCACGCCCGGCGGCTTCAAGACGCCGCCCAGTGCCGGAACGATCACGTACTCGATCTTCTTCCCGCCTGCGTCGATGAACTGCGAGACGTATTCCTTTGAAGCACCGGGAACCGCGTGCACCACGGACACCAGCTCGAACGCCTTGCCTTCGGCGCGATGGCAGAAGAGGTGATACGTAAGGCGTGCGTGCTCGGCGTACGCGGGACCCGCATGCTGGATACCGTTGTTGCTCTGGGCGCTGATGGTCGGCGAGAGCTTGGCGAGCCGCGAGAGATCGATGCTGAGGTGGCGCGGGGCATCGGTGGCGCCTTCGTCGAGATCGTCGACTTCGCAGCGCAGACTGTCGAGATAGAGTCCCGAATCGGTGGCGTTCTGAATGTCGAACATCACATTCCAGCTGAAGTCGGCGCCGGTCTCGATCGTGTCGGATTCCGCCACGAGACGCGCGGCATCGGGCAGCTTGTCAGCCATCAAGGCGTCTGCCGGCTTCGCCGCGCCGGTCGCGACCGCGGTGGCGGACTTCTGTGCGGCATATGACGGGAGCGCGGCGGCCAGGCTCGTGGCGACGAACAACATTACGGCGACAGTGGTCGCTCTTCCGGTCATCGGTTCCTCGGTCATGATCAGGTTTCGGTGGGCCGTCCCTATGGCCGTGGCGGAATCGGCGGCAGCGCAGCCCGCAGCGCACATGGGCTCATGCTAGCATGGCCGCTTCCCGCGACATGTGCGCGCTTCGTCAGATTCCGGAGGCTCCCGCTGACATCCCCGCCGCTTCATCCGCCGCTCTGGCCGACACCGCGTCCCGTCGCCACCGGCGTCACACCCCGCCTCGCATGGCTGTTCGATATCGACGGAACGCTGCTGCTCACCCAGGGTGCCTCGCGCGAGGCGTTCTCGGGCGCACTGCGCGAACGGCTCGGCGTGGACGACGATCTTGCCGGCATTGCGTTCGCCGGGCGCACGGAGCCGCTGATCCTCGCCGACATTCTGGCGCGGATCGGGCGTCGCTTCGACGACGGCGACGAAGCGCGATTCTGGGATGCCGTGTTCGCGCACATGGGTGGGTTGCTGCGCCCTGGTCGCGGGCTGCTCATGCCGGGCGTGCCCGCGATCCTCGACGCGATCGAGGACGAACCGCAGTGGGTGAGCGGTCTATTGACCGGCAACATGACGCGCATGGCGCTGATCAAACTCGCGCACTTCCAGATCGATCACCGCTTCGCGTTCGGCGCGTTCGGGCAGGAAGCGCCGGATCGCAACGCGCTCGCGTGCGTAGCGGTCGAGCGCGTGCGCGCGGCGTACGGCGTGCCGCCTTCGCGCTGCATCGTGGTCGGCGACACCGAGCACGACATCGCGTGTGCGCGTGCTGCGGGTGCGCGCGTGGTCGCGGTGGCCACGGGGGCGGTGCCACGCGAGGTGCTCGCGGCGCATGAGCCGGATCTGGCGTTGCACGATCTCTCTGACTTCGACGAGATACTCGATTGGGCGCGAGGAGTGGCCGCGGGGGAGTGAGGACGAGCGCCCCAGGAGGTGCCGACCTGACTCGCTGACCCAAGACTTCTGCGCTTGGCGCGTAACGCGCCGCGTTCGTGCGTCGGCTTTGGACATCACGACATCTGTCTATATTCTCTCCGTCATGCCACCCGCACGCGCCCCACGCCGCCCGAACGAAGCCCGCGCCCCGCGTCTTCCCGCGGCGGAACTCGATGTTCTGACCCACCTGCGCACCGCGGGTGAGGCGACCGCTGCCGAGATCGGCGCTTCGCTCGCCTCGCACCGGCCGATGGCTCACGGATCCGTGGCGACGCTGCTCACGCGGCTCGAAGCCAAAGGCCTCGTGACCCGGCGCCGCGCACCGGTCGGCAAGGCCTTCATCTACCGGCCCAGCGCGCGCGCCGAGGGCGCACTGCGCGGCGTGTTCGACCGCGTGGTCGCGCGACTGTTCGGCGAGGATCGCATGGCGTTCGTCGCGTCGCTGCTCGAAGCGAAACCGCCGACGTCGGCGGAGATCGACCGGCTGCAGGGACTGCTTTCGGATCTGCAGGCCCGCCGCGCGACCGCGCGCAAGGGGCGGTCGTGATCGACGGCGCGATCCAGGCGGCGTTCGCCGGTGTTCTGCAGAGCGCGGTCCAGTCCGCGTGCTTCGGTCTCGCATTGATCGTGGTGTCGATCGCCGCGCGCCGCGTCTCGGCGCCGTGGGCCGCGTGGGTGCTCGTGATCGGTCTCGTGCGGTTCGCGCTGCCGGCGCTTCCGAGTCCGATTCCGGTTCGGGTTCCGTGGCTACCGGCGATGAGCACGCCCGCGGCGGAGGGAACCGGTGTGGTGGCGATCGCGCTGCTCTTGGCGTGGCTCGCGGGCGCCGCGTTCCAGGGTGTGCGACTGGTGCGCGCGCGCCGGTCGTGGTCGCAGCGTCTCGTTCACTCCGATGAATCGCCCGAGCTTCTGCTCGAGGAGGCGCAGCGCGCCGCGCAGGCGCTCGGCATCGCAACGCCGCGGGTGCGGATGTCGGACGACATCGAAGCACCGCTCGTGATCGGGCTGCGGCATTCGACCGTGATCGTCGATCGCGGCTGGCTCGCGCTCGACGATCGCGCACGGCAGCTCGTGCTGCTGCACGAAATGGCGCACGTGAAGCGCGGCGATCTGCGATGGGTCGAGCTGGCGTCGTGGCTTTCGGTGGTGTGGTGGTGGAATCCCGTCTTCCGCGTGCTCGTCGCCCGCATGCGTTCGGCGCAGGAGGACGCGTGCGACGATCTCGCGATGCTCGCGGCCCCCGAGCCCGAGCGCTATTGCCGCCTGCTGCTCGAAACCGCCGGGCGCGCCGTGGCGCCGATGCCCGCACTCGCGCTCGAACCGCTCGGCTTCAACGGCCGCCTGCTCGAACGCCGCATCCGCCGGCTCATGAATCCGGCGACCCGCCATGCAGGCGGCGTGACACCGGCCCAGTGGGTGATGCTGGCACTGGCCGTGACGCTGGCGAGTGCCGTGTTCGGTTCATACGTCACCGGCGGGAGTGCTCGCCACTCGCCGGCCCATCATCCGCACCATCACGCACATTCACACTGAGTGCCCCGCGCCGTGTGCGCGGGCCGCAAGTCACGATCTGAATATAGACAACTGTCTGGAAAGGAAGCTCCAATGAGGATCGCATCCTGGATGGGCCTCGCAGCGTTCACGTTGTTGCTGCCCACTTCGGCCCTCGCGCATGGAGACGTCGCCCACCCGCTGCTCTTCGTCAACGGATCGTGGTTCGACGGCGAACGCTTCGTGCCGCGCGCGTACTACAGCATCGAGGGCAAGCTGCGGACTCAGTACGCGGGTGCGGTCGAAGACACGATCGATCTCGCGGGGGCGTTCGTGGTGCCGCCTTACGCCGATGCGCACAGCCATGCGTTCAGCGACAGCGGTGAAGTCGAGCGTGATGCCGTGCGTTTCATCACGGCGGGGATTCTGTATACGAAGAATCCGAACAACCCCGCCTCGCAGGTGGCGGGCGTGCGCCGCCGCGTGAATCGCGCCCAGTCCGTCGACGTGTGGTACGCGAACGGTGGGCTGACCTCGACCGGTGGCCATCCCACGCAGCTCTACGAAGCCGCGCGCGGGGAATCCGCGTGGCGCGACGATGCGTACGTGCCGATCGACGATGCCGCGATGCTCGCCCGCAAGTGGCCGCGCGTGATGGCGGCGAAGCCCGACTTCATCAAGGTTTATCTCGAGACTTCCGAAAAACATTCTGAGCGCGCGGGCAATCCAGACGCTTACGGTCGCTTCGGCCTATCGCCCGCGATGCTGCGCGCCGTCGTGTCGCGCGCGCACCAGGCGAAGCTCACCGTCTCATGTCACGTGACCACCGCCGCCGACTTTCGCACCGCGGTCGCGGCCGGAGTGGATGAGATCAACCACCTGCCACTCGAAGCGATCACCGAAGCCGATGCGCGCGAGGCGGCGAGCAAGCACGTGACCATCGTGACGACGCTCGTGAGCCACAAGTCGCAGGAACGAGGGCCGGCGGTGGATGCGATCCATCGCGTGAACCTCGAGTTGCTGTCACGCGCCGGAGTCGCGTTGGCGCTCGGTACCGATCATCCGACGCTCACCGTGCTCGACGAAGCGGATCGGGTGCGCGCGCTGGGCGTGCTCGACGACGCCGCGATCCTGCGCATGCTGACGCGCGGTACGATTCACGCGATCGCGCCACAGCGCCGCATCGGAACGTTCGAGGACGGGGCGGAGGCGAGCTTTCTGGTGCTCGATGGGAATCCGCTAACGGACTTCGCCAAGCTGCGTGCCGTGCGTTTGCGGATCAAAGCCGGAGTGCGCGTGGATCCGCCCGCCCCGCCACCCGGCAAGCCGGCGATCGCGGAAGCGATGGTGGAGCCCCTGATGCGCGGAGCGATGGCCGAAGCGTTCGCGCTCTACGACTCGCTGCGCGCGAGTCGTCCCGATCACTACGACTTCTCCGAGCAGCAGCTGAACGGGCTCGGCTACGCGATGATGAAGCACGGCCAGGCACGCGGCGCGATCGCGATCTTCGAGAAGAACGCGGCGGTCTTCCCGCGCTCGGTCAACGTGTACGACAGCCTCGCCGATGCGTGCGTCGCGGCGGGAGATACGGCGGGAGCGGTGCGCGCGTACGAAAAGCAGCTCGCGGCGATCGCGGCGATACCGCATCGGTCGGCGGGGATCGAGAAGCTGGAAGTCAGGGCGCGGGAGGGGATCGCGCGGCTCAAACGGCCCTAATCTCTCGGTGCGTCCCGTTCCAGTGCGCGCGCGTACGCGGCGACCATGAACACCAGCGCCTCGTCGAGGTTCACCGCCATCGGCGCGTCGGGGAAGTCTGCGCGCAACGCTTCGACCGGGCGGTAGAGCACCGGATGATCGCAGCTTCGCAGGAGTGAGCGGTCGTTCAGGCTGTCGCCCATCGCGGCGACGACGAAGCCCGCGCTCTTGAATCCGGAGACGATGCGCTCCTTTTGTCCGCGGATGCGCAGCTTGAATCCGCGCAGCAGGCCGCTCGTATCCAGCTCGAACTGATTCGCGAACAGGCTGTGGCCGCCGAGCTTCTCGATCAGCGGCTCGGACAGCTCGTGGAACGTGTCGGAGATGATCACGACCTGGCCCATGGTGCGCAGCCGCGCGAGGAAATCGCGCGCCCCCAGGTACGGCTCGACACCGTGGGAAACCGCCTGCAAATCACGCAGCTTGATGTTCCGCGAGCGAGTGGCCGCCACCCGGCGATGCATCAGCTCGTCGAAGTCACCGACGTCCCTCGTGGTGAAGGACAATTCCGGTAACTCGAAGTGAGTGCCGAGGATGGGCCAGATTTCGGGGGCGAGAACCCCCTCGAGGTCGAGGGCGAAGATCATAGGGCGGACACAGTAGCACACCTGATGGGCCGGACGGTGACGCGCCCGGGGCGTAGTGATCGTTCGCCCTTCCGCGATCCCGGCCTTCCTCGAAATCTCAGGAAACCGAACAAATTAAAGTTGCCAAACCAATCTGCCGAAATTATCATGGTCGCATGAAGGAATCAGCGAACATTTCCCAGAAGTTGGACGCCAAGGACCGCAAGATCCTCAGCCTCATCCAGCGCGACGCGAATCTCGCCCAGTCCGAGATCGCGCGCCGGGTGGCGCTCTCGACGGCCGCGGTAAACGAGCGGCTGAAGAAGCTCGAGCACGCAGGCGTGATCAAGCGTTACGTCGCAGTGGTCGATGGTCCTGCTGCGGGCATGACGGTGACAGCGTTCGTCGAAGTCTTCATCGAGCACCCGCGCTTCGAGGCGCAGTTCATCGAGCAGGTCATGAAGACCGACGAAGTGCTCGAAGCGCATCACATCACCGGAGAATTTTCGCTGCTGCTCAAGGTTCGCGTGAGCGATATGGGCGCGCTTCAGCAGTTGCTGCTGCGCCGGCTCAACGCGCTCGACGGCGTTCGCCAGACTCGCACCGTGATGGTGCTGTCGACGATCAAGGAAGACACCTACATCTCCATGGCCACCGAAGGGAACGAGACATGACCCAGCACCAGATCGCACCGGCACAGGTGCACGAGGTCCTCGGCCAGCGCATGCTGGCCGACGGCTACGACATCGTCCTCGACATGGAGAAGAGCCACGGACGCCGGCTGTACGACGCGCGCGGCGGGCGGCATTACCTCGACATGTTCTCGTTCTTCGCGACCATGCCGATCGGATTCAATCATCCGATGATGAAGGACGCGTCGTTCCTCGCGAAGCTCCAGCGCGCGGCCCTCGTGAATCCCGCGAACTCCGACATCTATACCGTCGAGATGGCCGAGTTCGTCGACACCTTCGGACGTCATGCGATGCCCGCGCATCTGCCGAACGCGTTCTTCGTCGCGGGCGGGGCGCTGGGCGTGGAGAACGCGCTCAAGGCGGCAATGGACTGGAAGGTGCGCCGCAATTTCCGCAAAGGCGCGCGGGTGGAGAAGGGCCATCAGATTCTGCACTTCCGCGAAGCCTTTCACGGCCGCTCGGGCTACACGCTGTCGATGACCAACACCGCCGATCCGCGGAAATATCAGTACTTCGCGAAGTTCGATTGGCCGCGTGTGTCGAATCCCAAGCTGCGCTTCCCGGTGAATGCCGCCGAGATCGAGCGCGTGCAGGTCGCCGAGCGCGAATCGCTCGACGAGATCCGGGCCGCATTCCTTTCGCGTCGCGACGATATCGCCGCGATCCTGATCGAGCCGATCCAGGCCGAGGGCGGCGACAACCACTTCCGTACGGAGTACCTGCGCGCGTTGCGCGATGTGGCGCACGAGAACGATGCGCTCCTGATCTTCGACGAAGTCCAGACCGGCATGGGACTCACCGGGAAGATGTGGTCGCACCAGCACTGGGATGTCGAGCCCGATCTGCTCGCGTTCGGCAAGAAGACGCAGGTGTGCGGCATGCTCGGGGGACCCAAGCTCGACGAGGAGCCCGAGAACGTGTTCCGCACGTCGAGCCGCATCAACTCGACGTGGGGCGGGAACCTGGTCGACATGGTGCGCTGCGGCCGTTATCTCGAGATCATGCACGAGGAGAAGCTGGTCGAGCGCGCGGCCGAGTCGGGGGCGCACTTGAAGCGAGAGCTGGAAGCCTTGCAAGCCGCGCGGCCCGAGCTGATGTCGAACGCGCGCGGTCTCGGACTCATGTGCGCGATCGACTTCGCCGATGGCACGCTGCGCAACACCGTCGCCGACAAAGCCTACGAACTCGGCATGATCATCCTGTCGTGCGGCACGCACAGCCTGCGCTTCCGTCCGCCGCTCGATGTGACGACGGACGAGATCGACGAAGCGGTCGGAATCTTGAAGCGCGCGGTGGAGCTGAGCGTCGCGAAGACCGCTTGAAATTCGCTGATGCGCAGCGGGGCCTGATGAGTAGGGCGCGGCCACGCCGGTGAAAAAACGAAGGCCCGGAGCGATCGATGCTCCGGGCCTTCGTGCTGGCATGCGCGCCGGGCGATGCGGCAGCTACGGAGTCGCGCGCATCATCCGTACCGGGTCCACGACTCCGGAAACGTCGAGCGAGCCCGAGATCCGATAGATGACACCGAGCGAGAACTGCTGATCGCTCAAGTCGCGTCCATCCTGGTGGCGGTTGCCGCCGTCCCATGACAACCCAAGTCGCCATGCGTCTTCGAGGTAGTAGGCGACGCTGCCGCCATATCCAACGCCCCACTGCTCGCGGTCGCCGGGACCCCGACCTGGGCGGTTCCAATCATGGCGGACATGCGCATCGGCGGACCAGCGATCGGCGATGAGGTACGTCAATTGGGCGCCTGAAATGATCACCAGGTACTCGGATTCGTCGAGGTAGAAGACCCTGGAGCCGGC
>JANLWX010000187.1:0-10385 GCA_031364845.1 Candidatus Eiseniibacteriota bacterium | reverse complement strand
GGTGGCGCGCACCGAGAGCACCTGCGTGGGCTGGGTCAGCACCCGAAAATCGGGGCCGATGATGCCGGCCCACATCGCGATGCCGAGCAGTCCCGCCCCCACGCACGCCATCGCCACCACCGGAGAGAGGCTCCCGCGATCGCCGGCGTTCGCGACCAGCTCCGGCGAGGGTGTTTCGCCCGCCGCCAGCGCGGCCGCGAGCGGGTCGCCGCCCGGCAGCGCGCCGAGCACGGCGTAAGCAGAGGGCGGACGCAATTCCGGATCGCGCTCGAGGCAATGAACGATCATGCGTTCCACTGCGGGATCGAGATCGCGCACCAGTTCCGAAGGCGTGGTCACCGACGCCGAGTCATGCATCTGGCGGATCTCGGCGATGCTCGAAGCAGAGAACACGCGCTTGCCGGTGAAGATTTCGTAGAGCACGAGGCCGAGCGCGTAGATGTCGCTGCGCACCGATACGCGGCCACCGCTGAGCTGCTCCGGAGCCATGTAGGCGGGTGTGCCCGCGACCGCGTCGTCGCGCGACAGCTCATCGGCGAGCCCCGCGAGCCCGAAGTCGGTGATGCGCGCGCGGCCGCGCCCATCGACCATGATGTTGGCCGGCTTCAAGTCGCGATGCAGCATGCCGGCCTCGTGCGCCGCCGCGAGGCCGAGGCAGATCTGGCGCGCGAGCTCGAGCGCCTTGTCGGTCGAGGGGCGTCCCATCCTTCGCAGCACCGACGCCAGATCCTCGCCGTCGATATATTCCATCGAAAGGAAGACGTGCCCGTCGGCTTCGCCGATGTCGTACACGCGGCACACGTTCGGATGGGCGATCTGCCGCGCCACGCGCACTTCGCCCCGGAACCGCTCGAGGTCGGCCGGATTGCCGGCCACCGCGCGCGGCAGGAACTTGAGCGCGACCGATTGGCCGAGTTCGAGATCGTCCGCGCGGTAGACCTCGCCCATGCCGCCGCGCCCGAGCAGCGCGACGACGCGGTACCGGTTGCCGATCCTCGTGCCCGGTTCGAATCGCCCGTGCACCGCACTCGATCCGCCGGATGCGGAGGAGCGGGCGGTTTCCGTCCGCGCGGGGGTGGTTTGCGTGATGGCGGCGGTGGCGTCGATCGCGGGAGTCGTGGCGACGGCGGCCCCGCACGCCGGGCAGAAGCGGCTTCCTTCGGGGATCGCGTGCGCGCACTGCGTGCAGAACACCATCTGGGAGAAGGCCTCGCGAGGGTCGGAACGATAGAACGGGCGCGCACTTCCAGTCTCTACGGCAGGCGCTCACAGCGAGCACCGCACATTATCACGCGAAGATTCCATTCATCCAAGCGCCGCGCACGTGCCGATGCAGGAGGAGTCGTTCGCGGGGTTCGTCGTCGTCGTTCGCCTCGAATCGCGAACGCTTGACGGGCATGGGGCCGTCGGTGATTCTGCCTCGCCTTTCGCCCTGACCCTCACCGCTCTGCCCGCGGTCATTGCCCGATCACGGCCGCACTCACCCGAGAGAGACTGACCCCGATGGAACACCTGATCGACATCGCTCTGCACCTCAACACGTACCTCGACGGCCTCGTGACCGAGTACGGCACCTGGGTCTATGTCATTCTGTTCGTGGTGGTGTTCTGCGAAACCGGACTCGTCGTGACGCCGTTCCTGCCGGGCGACTCGTTGTTGTTCGCGGCCGGGGCGATCGCGGTGAACGGACGTCTCAACCTGTTCCTCGCGATGTTCGTGATGCTGGTGGCCGCGATTCTCGGCGACACGGTGAACTACTGGATCGGCAACCTCGCGGGACAACGCCTGGTGCGCCGGTTTCCACGGCTGATCCAGCAGCGGCACATCGATCAGACGCACGAATTCTTCGAGCGCTACGGCGGCAAGACCATCATTCTCGCGCGCTTCGTCCCGATCGTGCGGACCTTCGCACCGTTTGTCGCCGGCATCGGAGCGATGAGCTACAAGCGCTTCATGGCGTTCAACGTGGTGGGAGCGTTGCTGTGGGTGCTGCTGCTCACTCCGGCGGGTTACTTCTTCGCGAACATTCCGATCGTGAAGGAGCACTTCTCGCTGGTGGTGCTCGGGATCGTGTTCATCTCGCTGCTGCCCGCCGTCGTGGAATTCCTGCGCGCACGCCGGCGCAGGAACGCGCAGAACTCCTGAGTCTGAAGCACCACGGCGGACCCGCCTAGGCGGCGCTGTCCAGTCCGGTCAACAGGCCTCCGACGTCCCTGCTCACCGCCTCGAGGATCGGTTCGATCTTCTCGAACTCGGCGAGGTTCAGCTCCGCGAACACGTGCTTGACCGTGAAGTCGACGTCGTTCTGGATGTCGCCGATTCCCAGATGCTGGCAGATGAGATTGCCGGCATGGACCAGCCGATGCGCGGGCGTCGCCTGCGAACCGTGATAGACGTGATGTCCGCCGGCCGCAGTCACGACCGACTCGGGCATGCCCCAGTCCTTGAGGACGTACGATCCGGTTTCTTCGTGGAGCTGGGACATCAGGATCTCGACGATGTCCTCGCCGATCGGAAGACCTTTGTTCTGCTTCTCGTACTCCGAGATCGCGCTCACGAGCACCGGCTTGCCGGTGTCGTGGAGCAGTCCGATCAGGAACGCGCCTTCGCGCTCGATCCCGGTGGCTCTCGAGATCGCCTCGCAGGCGATCGCGGTTCCGAGCGAGAGCTTCCACGATTCCTCGAGAATCTTCCGGTAGGACTTGACCGAGAAGATCTTCATGCGGATCGACTCGGAGAACACCATGTCCTGCACGGCCTTCGATCCGATGCGCATCAGCGCAGGCTTGAGACCCTGCAGCGTCTGACCGCCGGCGTAGGCCGAGGAGTTGGCGAGCGTCATGATGCGGGTCGCGAGCATCGGGTCGGTCATGATCGCCTGGACGATGTCGTCGACGTCCGAATTCTCGTTCCTGGGCGGCCATCGCCGGCGAACCGGCGCTCGACGAGGAGTATCGGCGCACAACCGCGGCGTCGTGAGTCCCGCGAAGCCCGGGGAGCACATGACGCGGAGTCGCGGCGGCACTCAGATCGGCGCGCGGACCACCTTGACCATCACACCCATGATGAAGCGGACGGTCACGCGTTCGCCCGCGGCCAGAGCCTCCGGGCATTCGTCGCCGCCCACGCGTCCCACGACCGGCGGGCCGTCGGCGTCCTCGAGTGCAATCACGAGATCGGTGTAGCGGTCGCCGTGAATGCTGACCGGCGTCACCGAGTGAACGGTGCCGTTGCGATTCTGGGGCATGAGCAGGCTCATGCGATCACCATGGAGCGCGGTTTGCGCCGGAGTCAACCGCGGCCTTGGCCGCGTCAGGCGGGCACGGCTGTCCGGCACAGGCATTGCAGTCCCTCGCGTGTCCCGGTTCCATCTCCCTGCATCCTTCGAGAGCACCCTCATGCCCCGCAATACTTTGAAGAGTTTCCCGACGGGAATGCTGCGCCGCGGCCTGGCTCACTTTCATCCGGCGTCCATCGCGGTCGTCCAGCCTCCGATCGATTCGCCGCCCGAACCTCCGGGTAATACGCGCGCGGTTCCCGACGTGACGCCGCAGGCGACGGGGCCATCGTCGCCTGCGCCCGCAAGACACCCCGCGGTTCCCGAAGCCTCCGGCACCGCGAAGACTCCGCACGCCACCGAAGCCGTCACGCCCCAGCCCGTCGCGTGAGCGGGGACGGCGCGTCGAGCACGTCGCACACCGTCGCGCGGGGAACCGCGCGGCTTTTGACCGGACTGTTCGCGGGTAAGGCGCTCGACTTCGCGCTCTATCTGGTCCTCGCGCGCGGGCTTGGAGTCGAGCAGTTCGGACGTCACATGTTCGGACTGTCCTTCACGTTGCTGTTCAGCGTGATCGCTGACCTCGGCGTGTGCACGGTGTTCGCGCGCGAGGCGGCGCGTGCGCCGCATGCGGTGCCCGCGTTGCTGCGCACCGCGCTGCTCGCCAAGCTCGCGCTCGCCTCGGCGACGTTGATCGTCGCTCCCGGGATCGCCGCCCTGACGGGTGCCCCGCTCGCCACACTCGGACTGATCGGCGTGTTCACGATGGGCATGCTGATCAACTCGGCGGCCGTGATGTTCGAGTGTCTGCTCAAGGCATCGGGGCGCGCGGGCGTGGCGGGGCTCTCGATCGTCGCGCAGGGGATGACGGCCCTTGCGGCCGGCGTGCTCATGCTGGGACTCGGCGCCGGGGTGATGACGGGGGCACTCGCGTATCTCGCGGGCTCGATCATGCATCTGGCGACGGCACTCGCGTGGTCGTGGCCGCTGTGGCATCCGGGTGCGGCCGCGCCCCGTGCGGTGCTGCCCGAGACCGAGGGGTCGCGCGACGACGCGGTCGCGGCGGCACTCGTGGTCGAGGCGAGCGATGATGTGGCACTCGCGGCGACCGTCGCGACGGCCACCGGTGCGCCGCGCTCACACGCTGCCGCACCCTTCTCGGAGTGGGTCACTTCGCCGTTCGCATTGATGCGCGAATCAGCACCGCTCGCGCTGTCGGGCGTGTTCATCGCCATCTACTTTCGCATGGACTCGGTGTTGTTGAACGTCCTTGAGGGTCCGGCGGCGGTCGGCCTCTACGGCAGCGTCTATCGCTTCTTCGAAGCGCTGGTGCTGGTGTCCGCGGCTTACCGCTCGGTGCTGTTTCCGATCATGGCGCGCTCCGCCGACGGCCCGCCCGAAGCCCTCGGAGTCCTGTGCCGGAAGTCGTTCCGCGTTCAGCTCATCTTCACCGTCGGCGTCGCGGTGCTGGTCACGGTCGAATCGCGGCGCATCGTCGAGGTGCTGCTGGGTCCCGCGTACGCGGACGCCGCGCCCGCGCTCGCGATCCTCATGTGGGCGCTGCCCGCGGCGTTCATGCTCGATACACTGCTTCACCTGCTCGCCGCCCAGCGCCGCCAGATCCACACCGCGCGCGCGGTCGCGATCACGGCGGCGTTCAACGTCGCGCTCAACCTGATCCTGATCCCGCGCTGGTCGATTCTGGGCGCCGCCGCCGCCACGGTCGCGAGCGAACTGGTGTGCTTCGCGCTGATGTTCGCGACGTTCCGCCGTACGGTGCCCGGGACCGGACTGGCGCGCGCGATCCGGGCGCCGCTTGCGGCCGGCATCGCCGCCGCGCTCGCGATGGCGGCACTCGCTCCGGTCTCGCCCGGAGGCGCTTCGGGGATGGTGATCAGCGGATGCGTGGGAGTATTCGTCTATGTCGTGACGCTGGTGCTGATGGGAGCCGTGGGCCGGGCGGATGCCGACCTGGTGCGCGCCATGCTTCCGCCGGCGCTCACGCGGCGCAGCGCGCGGTCCGGTCCCACTCGGAGCCCATGACGGTGGGCCTTTCGCCCCGATGGCGCCGCCGGCCGTCGCGGCCCGCTACCGTGCTCAAGCCGGGGGCGGCAAATGCCGATAGCACCCCGAGATGGCGCCACCGCGCCGGCATGCTCGATTGTCCCTGGCGAGGTTTCCATGAGCGGACGTTCGTCGAAGTCCAGCAAGGCCCGCAGCAAGTCCACGTTCGCGCCGACACCGATCGGCCTGCGAGAGCTGCTCGACGCGTCACCCGACGCGATCTTCTGCTGTGACCTCGATGGGCGGTGGAACTGGCTGAGTCCTGCGATCGAGTCGTTCGCCGCGCAGAAACCCGGCGACATGCTCGACCACTTCTGCACCGAGATCATCGCTCCGCACGAGCGTTTCCGCCTGATGCGCGACTTCGCGCGCATGAGACGCAGCAATGATTCCGCGCCACGCGAATGTTGCGTCACGCTCGTGCGCGAGGATGGATCCGAGATGAACGTGGTGGCCCGCGTGCGGCTGATCGAGCGCGTCGACGGCGACCGCGTGTTCGTGGGTGTGATGCGCGAAGCGCACGGCGCGTCTGGTCCGGCTCCGGGTCTAGTCCACCCGGCATACGGCAAGGGCGTCCCCTCAATGTCTGGCGCGAGCGGGATGATGGCAACAGGCGCGCCGGTCGCTTCGGGTGAGGATGGGTTGGGGCAACGTGAGCATCGCATCGATGAGCGGGCAATGTCCGAGATACGCGCCCAGGCGGTTGCCGAGGCGAATGTCCGGGTGTTCGAGCTCGAGACACGCATTTCGGATCTGACGGCTGCACTCGAGCAGTCGCGAGCGCAGGCGCGCGAAGCGGCGGATTCGATCGAGCCGCTGCGCCGCGAGCTGGATGAGAGTCGCGCGCGCATCGCAGCGGCGCAGTCAGAGATCGAAGCGACCGAACAGCAGGTGCACCAGGCGAAGGCCGAAGTCGAAACGGTAAAGCAGAAGGCGCAGGACGAGCGTCTGGCGGCCTCACAACTGCTGGCCGCCGCCGCGGCGGCGCGCGCCGACGAAAGCCAGTCGCGCACCGAGATGATGCAGGCGCGCGACGCGGCGCTCAAAGAGCGCACCGCCGCCGACATGCGCGCCGAGACGAGCGCGGTGAACGAGGCGGCCGCCAACGCGATCGCCGAGGAGTTGCGCGATCAGCTCGAAGCAACCGCGCGGGAGCTCGCCGGGCTCAAGAAGAGCAAGGTGGAGCAGCGCATCACCGCCCTCGAGGAGGATCTCGCCCGGGCGGTGCGCGACGCCGAGGCCGCGCACGCCGAAACGAAACTCGCCCACTCCCGCGCGATTGCCGCGCAGGCCGAGCGGGACATCGCGCGTTCGGAGATCGAGGCACTGCAGCCCGAGATCGCGCGCCTGCGCGCGGAGACGACGCCCGGCGGCGGCGATGCGAACGTCCCGGAGCTCGAACATCGCATTGCGGCGCTCGAGCGCCTGCTCGAATCCGCCCAGGCCCGCGGCACCGAGTGGACCGAATTCCTGTCGACGCTGAGCCACGAGATCCGCACGCCGATGAACGGCGTGATCGGCATGTCCCATCTGCTGCTCGACACCGGGCTCGATGCGCAGCAGCGCAGCTGGGTCGAGATCATCCGGCATTCGGCGCACGCGCTGCTCGCGCTCATCAACAACTCGCTCGACTTCTCGCGGCTCGAAGCCGGCAAGCTCGAGATCGAGGAAGTCGACTTCGATCTGCGCGTGACCGTCAACGAAGTGCATGCCGTGCTGATGCCGATCGCGCGCGAACGCAACCTCGCGTTCAGCTGCCAGGTGCATCACGAAGTCCCTTCGCGCCTGCGCGGCGACGCCGGACGCCTGCGGCAGATTCTGCTGAACGTGATGCGCACGGCGATGCGCTGCACCGACGGCGGCGACGTGAAGCTGACGATCGATCGCATCGATGAGAACGAGGAACAGGTGTCGCTCGTGTTCCGGGTCAACGGAAGCGGCGCCGGCGCTTCCGATGACCACATGCTCAACATGTTCGAGGCGTTCGTGCGCAGCGATGCCGCGATCGCGCGCAAGCACGGTGCCGACGGCCTCGGCCTCGCGGTCGCGCGCCAGCTCGTGACGCTGTTGCACGGCGAGATCGGCGTCGACAGCGACTCCGCCACCGGCACGACGCCGTGGTTCCGCATGAAGATCGTGAAGCAGCCCGAAGTCACCTCGATGTCCGAGACGCCGACCGTGCGCCTGCGCGGGTTGCGCGTGATGGTCGTCGACGGATCGCGCGCCGCGCGCCATGCGGTGGTCGAGATGCTGGGCGCCTGGGGCAGCCGCGCCGACGAAGCCTCGAACGCCGATGAAGCGCTGGAGCGCATGAGCTGCGCGCACGCCGACAAGGACCCCTACCAGGTCGCGATCATCGACATGGAACTGCCGGGGACGAACGGCGAGCAGCTCGGCGGCCGGATGAACCAGATCCCCGAGCTCAAGGACACACGCACCATGCTGCTCACGAGCGTCGGACGGCGCGGTGATGCGGCGCGCGTGCAGGGCCTCGGTTTCTCGGCGTACCTCATCAAGCCGATCGAGTGGACCGAGCTCTACGATGCGCTCACTGAAGTGGTGCAAGTCCCGGCCGGGACCCAGGCCTCGCTCGTCACCCGCCACTCGATCGCCGAATCGCGCCGCAACCGGGTGCGCATCCTGCTGGTCGACGATGATCCGGTGAACCAGCTGGTGACCGACTGGACGCTGCGCCGTCACGGGTACACGACCGAACGCGCCGGCACCGCGTCCCGCGCATTCGAGTTGTTCGATCTGCAGCGTCCCGACCTGATCCTGCTCGACATCGCGTTGCCCGACGTGGACGGCTACAAAGTCGTGCAGTCGATCCGCGCCCGCGAGCAGCAGAGCGGACACCGCACGCCGGTGATCGCGGTTACGGGCAAGATCATGCCCGGCGATCGCGCGCGCTGTCTGGCCGCCGGAATGGACGACTATCTTTCGAAGCCGCTGGATCTCGCGGAGCTGTGCGAAGTCGTCGAGCGCTGGACCGCCCACGATCGCCGCTCCACGGCGACGACCGGCGCGGGAGATGGGGCGCCGGCAGCCGAGGATGCGCCAGCCGTGGTCGTGGACGACTCCGCCGAGGTGAAAGCTTCGATCGCATCCATGATCGTGCCGCCTCCCGAGCCGACGCATGTTCCGCAGCCGGTATCCGGAGTGCGCCGGGTTCCGATGCTGGCGCCGACGCTCGATGCGGGCGACGACGAAACCGACCGTCCGCTGTCGCTGGCCGCCGAGGATGAATTCGCGATGCCCTCGCGGCCGCAGAATCCACCTCGTCTGTCGCTGGTCAAAGGCGAACAGCAGCCCGTCCAGGCCGGTTCCGACGGAACCGGAGATCCGGGCATCGAACTGGTTTCCGATTCGGACATCGAGATCACGCCGTCGCGCAGTGCGATTGCGCCCGTCTCGGCCGAGCCGGCCGCCGGGAGCGGGGAGAGCGAGGGCTTCATTCTCGAGAAGGCTCCCGATCGCGGCGTGTTCGGCGCACTCGGCAACGACCCGAGCGTCCTCGACGTCAAACGGCTCGACGACGCCAGCATGGGAATTCCCGCGCTTCGCGAAGCGCTGCTCAACACCTTCATGAACGATCTCAACCCGCGGCTCGATCGCATGGACCTTGCGATCCTGAATCACGCTTCGCGCAAGCTCGAACACGAAGCGCACGGGCTGCGCGGGATGGCGGCGACCATCGGCGCGATCGGATGTGCCGCGGTGTTCATGGAGATCGAGCGGCTCGCGCACGAGGATCGCACCGATGGGCTGAACGAGTTGATGGACGCTGCGCGCCGCGAGTCGCGCAAAATCGAGGACCATCTGCTCACGATCGGATTCCGCGGCGGCCGCCGGGTCGCGTAAGACGTCCGAATCGATCCGCGGATCATTGCGGGTCAGGCCCCGCTGTTTGGTGACGCAAAACGTCGGGCAGAAATTCCGAGCCCTTGGCCGATCTCGAGGTCCGTCGGACCGCCATCCCGCGCATCAACCCGGGAATTACGCGTGCGGTCAACGATTGCGCGGGTCCGTTCGCAAAAGCCCGTGCTACTATTTCGCGCGTGCCGCGCCTTGTGTTCAGTTCCCCCCGCTTTTCAATCCGGAGGTCCCCCCAGTGAAGACACGCATTGCAACCCTCGCGGCCGCGCTGATGTTGACGGCGTCGATCGCGTCCGCCGCCGGAATCAACCTCTCCTGGACCGACTGTGGAGTGAACGGGACCCAGAATTCGACGTTCGCCTGCAATTCGAATTCAGGCCTCAACGTCCTCGTCGCCTCGTTTATTCCTCCCACGGGAGTCAACGAGTATCTGGGCCTCGCATCTCAGATCGACATCTTCACGGATCAGCCCAGCCTACCCGACTGGTGGAAGCACGGCAGCGGACAGTGTCGTGGGACCACGGGCATTTCGATCGGCTTCGACTTCACGGCCGGTCCGTTCATGTGCGTCGATTTCTTTGCGGGACAGGGTGCCGGCGGCTATGCGTATGATGTCGGCTTCGGAACCCTGGCGCGTGCGCGCCTGCGCATCCAGGCCGCGATTCCAGTGGATCAGAAGGGTCCCGTCGATGCGAGCACCGAGTACTACGCCTACAAGGTCAGTCTCCTGCGGGCGAAGACGACCGGCGTGGGCTCGTGCACCGGCTGTGCGAACTCGGCGTGCATCGTGCTCAACGACATCCAGCTGTTCCAGCCGCTGGAAGCGCAGAACGATCCCGACATCGTGAACCCGGCGAATCGCAGCTACACGACCTGGCAAACGCCCGTGAATGGCCCCCCCGGCTGTCCGCTCGCCACCCCGACGCGCACGGCGACGTGGGGAAGCATCAAGAGTCTGTACCGCTAGAAGCCGCAAACCTGGGCTTCACCGACGGCCACCTTCGTTCGCGAGGGTGGCCGTTGCGCTTCGTTGCGTAACCGTCTCCCGGCTGGCGCTCCAAGTAGTGTCGGGCTAAGTTCCGCGGCGGATGATGTTCGTTCGCCGCAGGCACCCACAGGAGCGCGAAATGAAACTCGGCATCGTCGGTCTCGGCCGGATGGGATTGAA
>JANLWX010000158.1:0-8009 GCA_031364845.1 Candidatus Eiseniibacteriota bacterium | reverse complement strand
CTGATCCGACGAGAACAGCAGCGCTTCAATCGCGGCGTTCAGTTGAGTCGGAGGCATCGGCAACGGTCTCCTCTTCTTCGATCGGGGGCAGAATGGTGATGTCCGAAAAGTGGTCCGCCTGGATCACGCGGGCCTGTCCCTGCTTGATCATCTCCAGGAGCGCCATGAACGTCACGATCATCTCGGAGCGGCCGTGGCACTGCATCAACAGATCGGTGAACGACAGGCTGCGCCGGTCGGTGAGCGTGTTGACGATCATCGCGATCTTGTCGTCGATGTCGAACTCTTCGCCTTCCACTTCATAGAGCACTTCCTGCTGCACGCGGGACATGACGCGGTTGAGCGCGTCCAGCAGATCGAACAGCGTCGCCGGCGCGAGCGGCAGCGGACCGGCTTCGTCCTCTCCCGAAATCATGCCGCGCTCGAACATCAGCCGGCGCTCGGCTTCCTTAAGCTTGAGCGTGTTGGCGGCTTCCTTGAACTGACGATACTCGATCAGCCGCTGCACCAGCTCCTCGCGCGGATCGCCGTCCTCTTCCTCCTCGCCCACCGCCGGCAGCGGCAGCAGCATCTTGGCTTTGATCCGCATCAAGGTCGCCGCCATCACCAGGAATTCCCCGGCGAGGTCGAGGTCGAGCGCGCGGATCAGTTCGATGTAGGCGAGATACTGCTGCGTGATGTGCGAGATCGGAATGTCATAGATGTCGATCTCGTCGCGCTTGATCAGATGGAGCAGCAGGTCGAGCGGACCTTCGAAGCGTTCGAGCTTGATCGAGACCGTCCCCGGCCGGCTGCCGGGCGCGGTCTCGGCCGGCCAACCGTTCACGGCCATCGCGGCGCGCACGCCGCCCGGAGAGTTCGCGGCCGCCTCGGCGAGCATCGCATCGACCGGCTCGGCCTCGGTGTCTTCGACCGCCGCCGCGGCTTCGAGCGCCTCCAGCTCCTCGCGAAGCTTGTCGTCTTTCATCCGACCCGCGCCACGGAAGACTTGAGCCCCATGGCGCTCCGCACGGCGTCCATGGTTTCGACCGCAACGGCGCGCGCACGACGCGCACCATCCGAAAGAATGTCGTTCACGCGGTCCGGATCTTCGAGCAGTACGGCGCGCCGCGCGCGCACCGGAGCCAGCGCGTCCGACATCACCTGCGCCAGGTGCTTTTTATCGGGAACGCAGGCGAGTTCCCCCGCACGGCAGCGCCGCGCGATGTCCTCGGCCTCGTTCGCGTTGAACTTGCGATGATACTCCCATACGACACAGCCGGGATGCCCGTCTTCGGGATCCGCTTCGGGCCGGCCCGGATCGTTCGCCCGCAGCTTCTTGGGATCGGTATAGGCGCTGCGGACCTTCGCCGCGATGTCCTCGGGCGAGTCGGTCAGCAAAATTGTGTTGCCGACCGACTTGCTCATGCGATTGCCGTCCACTCCCCGCAGCCGCGCGAACGCGGTGAGCTGCACGTCGGGCTCCGGAAACACCGGATCGCGATCCTTGCAGTAGAGAAAGTTGAAGCGACGCGCAATCTCGCGCGTCAGCTCGACATGCGGAACCTGGTCCTCGCCGACCGGCACGTGCGTCGGCCGATAGAGCAGGATGTCGGCCGCCTGCAACACCGAGTATCCGAGGTGGCCATAGGAGATCGTCTGCTCATCGAGATGGAGATCGCGGATCTGTTCCTTGAGCGTGGGGACGCGCTCGAGGCGCGCCTTGCTCACCAGCATCGAGAACAGCAGATGAAGCTCCGCGTGCTCCTTCACATCCGACTGCACGAAGATCACGCTGCGCGCGGGATCGATGCCGGCGGCGACCCAGTCCACCACCATGTCGTGAATGTCCGACTGTAGCCGGCTCGTGTCCTCGTTGCCGGTCGTGAGCATGTGCCAGTCGGCCACCATGCAATAGCTTTCCCAGCTGCTGTCCTGGAGCCGGATCCAGTTCTCGAGCGCCCCGACGAAGTTGCCGAGGTGCATGCGTCCGGTCGGGCGCATGCCGGAGAGGATGCGGCCCTTCACACGCCCTCCTGCGTTCCGCGGTGCGCCGAATGCCCGCGTGTGCGCGCGCGGCCACGGTCGAAATCATAGGAAGTGAGTTCAGCCGCAGCGCGCAATTCCACTTCTACCCCCGAGCCCGGCATGTCCGGGCGAATAGCCCTGCCCGAGGCAGCGCGGACCGCATGAACGAACGGGCACAGTATCGGGAACATTCATGAGGGTCAAGCCTTGCGGGCCTCATGTGAAACATGAAGTCATGGTGTTTTCCGGTGCTCTTCCCGCTCGTTCTCCAAGGTGTTGCCGGACCTGTGGGGTTGGGCTAGGTTCGCTTCATGGACACTGAAGATCTGGTCGGCCAGCAGGCGCCCGAACTCTCTTTGCCCGACACCGAGGGCCGCCCCTATCCCCTGCGTCAGCACGTGGGCCGCGCGCCGCTGGTTCTGTTCTTCATCATCCGCAACGGAACCCCCGGCTGAGTGCGCGACGTGCGCGAGTTTCGCGCGCATCATTCCGAGTTCGAAGAGCACGGTATTCCGATCGCGTGCATCACGCGCGAGACCGCCGAAGCCAATCACAATTGGAAGGCGCGGCTCGAAGTTCCGTTTGCGATCCTCTCCGATGGCGATGGCGCCGCAGCGCGCGCATTCGGCGCGGTGCGCTCGATTGCCATGGGGCCGTGGAATCTCGATCTGGTTCGCCGAACGACGGTGCTGATCGACGCGCGCGGCGAGATCGCGGCGGTGTGGGGCAAGGCGGCCAAGCGCGGCCACGCGAAGGAAGTACTGGGACTCGCGAAGCTCGCCGGAGTCAGTCGATCGTCGCCTTGAGCACCAGCAGCGTGAGGTCGTCGTTAGGCCCGCGCTCGCCCGACCACTCGATGACTTCAGCGACGATGCCGTCGAGCACTTCCTGCGCGCTTCGATCCGCGAGCCGCGCAATGCAGCGCTCGATGCGCTGGGTACCGAACTGCTCGAGCGACGGCGACTCCGCCTCCGACACGCCGTCGGTGTACATCACCAGCACATCGCCCGAGCGCAGCGCCATCGGGCGCTCCTCGTAGCGCGCATCGGGAAGCACACCGAGCGCGACTCCGCCTTCGGTGAGGTACTCGATCGATCCGTCGCGGTGCCACAGGATCGGCGGATTGTGACCGGCGTTCGAGAAGATCAGCATGCGATTCTTGTAGTCGAGCACGCCGTAGAGTGCGGTGACGAACTTGCCGCCGTCGGTGCTCTCGTACACGAGCGAGTTCACCTTGCGCATCACCGCGCGGATCGCGAACTCGTTGCGGATCTCGGCGAGCAGGCTCATGCGGAACCCCGCCATGATGAGCGCCGCCGGAATCCCTTTGCCCGAGACGTCGGCAATCGCGAGACCGAGGCGCGTCTCCGAGACCGGAATGAAGTCGTAGTAATCGCCGCCGACTTCGTCGTGCGGCTGTGTGGTGCCGGCGATGTCGAAATGCGGCACGTCGGGTGCGCGCTTCGGGAGGAACGACAACTGGATGTCGCGCGCGATCGCGAGTTCCTTCTCGAGATGGCGCCGCTCGAACAGGTCGCGCGTCAGGCGCGCCCGCTGCACCGCGACCGCCGCCTGGGCAGCGAACGCGAGAACGATCTCGAGATGGCCCTCGTGGTAGGCGTCGTCGAGATCGCTCTCGAGGTTGAACACGCCGATCGGATGCCCCTCGACCACGAGCGGCGCGGCGAGTTCGCTGCGGGTTTCGATGCGCGCCGCGACATAGCGCGGATCACGCTTCACGTCGGGCACGATCACCGCCTCGCCCGTCTTCGCCACCCAGCCGACGATGCCCTGCCCGACCTGCAGCTGGAATGCATCGTCCGAACCGTCCGGATATCCGACCTGACTCTGGAGTTCGAGCGCCAGCGTCGTGCGATTCACGAGATAGATCGCAGCCGCGTCGAAGTCCACGACCTGCAGCAACGAGCGAAAGATCGTCTCGATCAACTCGTCGAAGTCGAGTGACGCCGACAGCGTGCGGCTGACTTCGAGCAGCACTTCCTTCTCGAGTGAACGTCGCTCGGCCGCGTCGTAGAGCAGCGCGTGATCGAGCGCGAAAGCGATGTGCTCGGCCGCGACCACGAGGTTCTCGAGATCGGCGTCGGAAAAGTCACCCTCCTTGGCGTCGAGGCATTCGATCGCACCGAACGCCTCGCCGCGACGGAACAGCGGAACCACGAGCGCGCTGCGGAACTCCGGCAGCGTCCCGCGCGTCGCCGGCCGCGGACCGCCGGCGTTCAAACGCAACGGCTCGCCGTGAGCGATCGTCCAGCCGGCAAGCCCTTCCCCGCGTTCGAGGCGTTGCTCGACCGACTCGCCCGACGCGAGAAACTCACGCGCGACCAGGCGCCGTCCGCCGCGGCGCGACAGCCACACCCTAACGCTCTCCGCGGAGGTCAGCTTCTGGCAGTGCCGGATGACCGCGCGCAGCAGGTCGTCCATGTGGGTGGCAGCCTCGAAGCCGTCGCTGCCGACCCCGCCGAGCGCCGTAATGGCGCGGAGCGCAATCGACTCGGCCGGCAAGGCCGGCGGAAGGTGTCCGGTGGTGGAGGTCATGAGGTTCGACCCTAGCATGGGCATCCACCCCCGGCCAGAACGTCCCGTTCAAAACGGGTGAATCCTTCCCGCCGCGCGGCCGATACCCCGGCTGTACCCGCTCATTCACTCACGCCCCGGGGATCTCATGGCCAAAGACCACAAGCGGCTCGGCGAAATGCTGATCGAGGCCCAGCTCATCACCTCGGCGGACCTCGACCGCGCGATCGCCGAACACCGCCGCACCGGACAACTCCTCGGCGCGACGCTGATCTCGATGAAGCTCGTGTCCGAAGACGCCGTGCTCAAGGTGCTGCAGCGCCAGCTCGGCCTGCCGCTCATCGATCTCACGGTCACCATGGTCGAAGAGCAGGCGCTCGCGCGCGTCAAGGAAGAGGTCGCGAAGAAGTACAACGCGCTCCCGGTCGAGATCGAAGGACGCTCGACGCTGGTCGTCGCGATGTCCGATCCTCTCAATGTCGCGGCGCTCGAAGACCTGCGTTTCCACTGCGGCATGTTCATCCGCCCGGTGCTGGCGAGCACGGCTCAGATCAACGAAGCGATCGAGCGCTACTACCACATCGATACGTCGATGAACGACATGATGCGCAATCTCGTTCCCAACGACGACGAGGTTCGCCTCAGCACGCTCCAGGCCGACAGCGATGCGCCCGAGTCGATCGATGCCATGCGCAAGGAAGCCGAAGGCCGGCCGATCGTGCGCCTCACGAACTGGCTGCTTCAGCAGGCCGTCGAGATGCGCTCGAGCGACATCCATATCGAGCCCCAGGACAAGGACGTCATCGTGCGCGTGCGCGTGGACGGACTCCTCCAGGAAATGCACCGGCTGCCCAAGTGGACGCAGAGCGCACTCGTCTCGCGCATCAAGGTGCTCTCGAATCTCGACATCGCCGAGAAGCGCGCACCTCAGGACGGCCGGCTGCGGCTGGAGCTCAGCGGACGCCGCGTCGACATGCGCGTCTCGACGCTGCCGATCACCAGCGGCGAAAAGGTCGTGATGCGCGTGATCGATACGCGCAACAACTTGGCCGGTCTCGACGATCTCGGTTTCTATTCGGAAGAACTGGAGAAGGTGAAGCGCTACTTCGAGCGTCCGCAGGGCATCATCCTCGTCACCGGTCCGACCGGCTCCGGCAAGTCGACGCTGCTCTATGCCGCGCTGCGACACCTGCAGCACGTCACCAAGAACATCGTGACGGTCGAAGACCCGGTCGAGCGCCAGGTGCCCGGCATCAATCAGGTGCACGTGGACGAAAAGGCGAAGAAGACGTTCGCCGGCGCGCTGCGCGCGATCCTGCGGCAGGACCCCGACGTCATCATGATCGGCGAGATCCGTGACAAGGAGACCGCACAGATCGCGTTCCGGGCGTCGGTCACCGGCCATCTCGTGCTGTCGACCGTTCACACCAACGACGCCGCGAGTGCCGTCACGCGTCTGCTCGACCTCGGCCTCGAACCGTTCATGGTCGCGTCCGCGCTGATCGGCGTGGTCAACATGCGGCTCGTGCGGACGACCTGTCCCAAGTGCGTCGACTCCTATGAAGCCGACGCCGCGACGCTAAACCGCTTCAGTTGGGGCTCGCGCCCCGAAGGCGTGGTCACGCTGCGCCGCGGACGCGGATGTCCGGCGTGCAACAACACCGGCTACATGGGACGCACCGGCATCTTCGAAGTGCTCGAAATCGACGACCGCGTGCGCGGGCTGGCGCTCCAGAGCGCACCCGACCACGTGATCCGACAGGCCGCCATGGAAGCCGGTATGAAGTCGATCGGCGAAGACGGCCTGCGCAAAGTACTCGCGGGCACGACCACGCTCGATGAAGTCGGCCGCGTGATCTACATCGCGCAGCAGGCCGGCAAGGTGTGTCCGTCGTGCAGCAGCGTGCTCGGACATGACTTCGAGTACTGCCCGTCCTGCGGGGAGTTCGTGGGTGAGCACTGCGGAAGCTGCCACAAGCGCCTGAATCCGGAGTGGGGCTTCTGTCCGCACTGCGGGATCGACGCGACGCACGAGGGCAACGCCGAGGCGGCGAAACCGAAGAGAAGGCGCAGAGCGGCGGCCGAGCCGGAGAAGTTGCGAAGAGCTTCGTAGCGGCTGCGCGTCCGGGATTAGGCGAGAACACTTGCCCCTAAGGCGGCGGGTGAGTCTCCGGAGTGTCAGCGCCTGCCGACAGCGGACCACTCTGAACTTCTTCGTCTGATGTTTCCCGTACTTCCCTCTTGACGGCTCCGCGCGCGCATTCTCCGAAACTCCGCAACCGCCCGCCCGGTTGGCTCGCAATGCGTATAGATCGCGCGCCCTCGCTCCCACTCCTCTCGATCACGCGAATTTCCGCCGCGCATGCTGCGATGCAGACTGCGTTGATCTCCGAGCGTCGAAAACGTGTGAGATAGAATCAATGCGTGTTCATCGCCCCCGCGACTGGATGCATCGTCGTCATGCGCGGAGGGATCATGAACAGGTACATGCTTTCCCATCTCACCCATCAGGTTCTGGTGCAGGATCTCGCGACGCTCGTTGCTCGAGGCTGCACGCATACCGCTGATGTCGTCGCTCATATTGGTGAAGTCGACAGCCGCAGACTTTTCGTGCCGGCGGCACATCCTTCGATGTTCTCCTACTGCGTGCACGTGCTGCACTTCTCCGAGCAGGCGGCGTACAAACGCATTCGCGTCGCGCGCATGGCGCGGCGGTTTCCTGCGATCTATGACGCGCTCGCGGAAGGCCGCGTGCACTTGAGCGGACTGTTCCTCTTGAAGGCGCATATGACGCGGCGGAACGTGGACGAACTCCTCGCGGCGGTGACGCACAAGAGTTGTCGGGAGATTGAGAAGATCCTGGCGGAGCGATACCCGAAGGAGGACGTGGCGACGACAGTGCGGGCGTTGCCGAGGGCGCGGGTCGTCGCGGCGGAACCTGCTGCCGCCTCTGCGGTCAGCGTTGGTGAAACTCAGGTGCAACTGTCCGCACGGACAGTCGCATCTTCGGTCCGAAGGACCGAAGAACGGCTGTCGGTTGGGCCAGACGCGAGTACCGTTTGTGCGTCCGTCGCTGGGCTCGGGCTGCCGACGGCCGAAGACCCTTCGGTCCTGCGGACCGAAGAGCGACTGTCCGTGCGGACAGTTGAGCCACGCGCCGCGCGGGCGATAGTGGAGCCGCTCGCGCCGAAGCGCTACGCGCTTCATTTGACCATGAGCCAGGAGATGCACGACAAACTGCGCCATGCGCAGGCTTTGCTCTCACACACGTCGCCATCGGGCGACGTGGCAGACGTCCTCGAACGCGCGCTCGATACCCTCATCGCCAAGCTCGAGAAGACGAAGTACGCGGCGACGGCGAAGCCGCCAACGTTGTCCCGAGCGGCACTTCCTCGAGTTCGACCATGTGGATCCCGTCGCACACGGTGGCAAAGCCACCCCGGAACGAATGCGCCTCCGATGCCGGG
>JANLWX010000135.1:0-2090 GCA_031364845.1 Candidatus Eiseniibacteriota bacterium | reverse complement strand
CCCCAGGGGGTATGTTAACACAGGTTCCTCACGGAGGTTTCTCACGGAGGTTCCTCACGGAGGTTCCTCACGGAGGTTCCGACGAAGGTTCCTGACGAAGGTTCCTGACGACGGTTCCTGACGACGGTTCGTTACGAAAGTGGATTACTGCGGAGGTTTATGGCCAGCGTGCGGGTCGGGCGCCGGGGCTTTATCAGCGCCGCTGAGGAAGTCTTCGATGCTCCTGGCTTCTTCGATCTCCGCGCCGGAGCGGGGATTGAGCCGTTCCATGTCCTTCAGCTCTTCAGGCGTCAGCGACGGCAGGTGCCGGATGAAGTGCACCAGGTGCCACGTCGATCGCTCACCCTCGGGCGTACCCGTGCTCCACCCCGGCATGCCGGTCAGGCGCACGCCGTTTTCGATGATGTAGAACAGCTCGCCGTCGCTGAGTTTCTGCGTCCGCGGCAGACGCATGTCCGGCGCCTTCGGATAGAAGTTGCGGCCCATCTCGCTGTTGCCACTGCCATCGTTGGCATGACAGCTCGAGCAGTGGTCCGCGAAATGCTCACGGCCCGCTGTAATGGCTTCGGCCGTGGCGGAGACAGGATTATGGAGTCCCTTGTACTGCGAGGGGATCAGCCAGCTGCGCAGAAACAGCGCGGTCCGCGTTTCGACCCAGGATGGTTCTGGACGCGCGCTCACTCCACGGCCCTTGACGTAAAACAGCGCAGCCATCCCGATCAGCACGAGCGCCGTGACCGTGTAGGCGACCCGGCGCAGGAATCGTTTCACGTTGCGCTCAGTTGCTGCGGCAGCTACCCGGGCCGCGCGGATCACCGCACGCGCCACACGCCGACGGCCCCGCGTTCATCGTCATGCCGCCGCTTGGGGCGGGCGCGCTGACCGCAAACACCGACAACTGCTTGTCGAGCTCACCGCTGGCGCACTTCGGGCACTCATAACGCGTCGACTCGCGCACCAGCAGCTCGAAATGATGGTCGCACCCGCGGCAACGGTATTCATACAGAGGCATAAACAGATAATACGCTTCGAGAACCCCCGTGAGGAACCTCCGTGAGGAACCTCCGTGAGGAACCTCCGTGAGGAACCCTGTATACTGGAGAGATGCTTTCTACGTTGAGGTCCGCACCAGTAGCCAACCAGCTTCGCCGCAACGTCGCCATCATTGCGCATGTCGATCACGGCAAGACCACGCTGGTCGACGCGATGTTTCGCCAGGGCGGCGTCTTCCGCGCCAACGAGCGCATCACCGAACGGGCGATGGACAGCAACGAGCTGGAGCGCGAGCGCGGCATCACCATCCTGGCCAAGAACACCGCGGTGCATTACGGCGAGACGCTGATCAACATCATGGACACCCCGGGCCACGCTGACTTCGGTGGGGAAGTGGAGCGCGTGCTGTCGATGGCGGACGGCGTGGTGCTGCTGGTTGATGCCGCCGAAGGGCCGCTCCCGCAAACCCGCTTCGTGTTGCGTAAAGCCTTCGAACGCGGCCTGCCGCCGATCGTCGTGATCAACAAGATCGATCGCGCCGATGCGCGCGCCAAAGAAGTGCTCAACGAGGTCTACGATCTCTTCATCGATCTGGATGCGACCGAAGAGCAGATTGAGTTTCCCGTGCTCTTCACCAGCGGCCGCGCCGGCACCGCCAGCACCAGCCTCGACGTGCCCGGGGAAGACCTGCGGCCGCTCTTCAACGCGATCATCGAGAACGTGCCGCCGCCGCGCGGCGACGTCAACGCGCCGCTGCAAATGCTGGTGTCGAACCTCGACTCGAGCGACTATCTCGGACGCATTGCGATCGGCCGCATCTCCAACGGCCGCGTCCGCCTCAACGACCCCGTGGTGATCTGCAAACTCGACGGCATGTACAAGGAGACCCGCGTCACCAAGCTGTTCTCCTTTGAAGGACTGAAGCGCGTCGAAATCGAGGAAGCCGCGGCCGGCGACATCGTCTGCCTCGCCGGCATCGACGACATCACGATTGGCGAAACCATCGCCGACCCCGAGCATCGCAAGGCGATTCCGCCGGTCGCCGTGGACGAGCCGACCGTCTCGATGATTTTCGGCGTCAACACCTCGCCGATGGC
>JANLWX010000100.1:0-21823 GCA_031364845.1 Candidatus Eiseniibacteriota bacterium | reverse complement strand
CTTGACCGCGCGCTGCACGGACGCGCGCAGCGTGCCGAAGTCCTGGCCCTTGTCGCGCCCGCCGGCGATCAGCACCACGGGGCGCTCGAAGCTCGCGAGCGCGACCTCGAGCGAAGCGGTGTTGGTCGCCTTGGAATCGTTGACGAACTGCACCCCGCCCACGACCGCGACCGGCTCGAGCCGGTGTTCGAGGCCGCCGTATTCCGCGAGCACCGCGCGCAACGTGGGTGGCGCGATCTCGAGTGGCAGCGTGACCGAAAGTGCGGCGAGCACGTTCATCAGATTGTGCGGGCCGCGCAGGCGCACATCGCGCGCAGGCATCAGGCGCTCGTGCCCACCGCGCCACTCGAGCACGATCTCTGAGCGATCGACGAAGGCGCCTGCCCCCACCGCGTGGCGGCTCGAGAACTCGAGCGGCTCGGCCTCGCCGGTGCGCAGGCGCGTGACTTCGGGATCATCGGCGTTCCACACCGCCCAGTCGTTCTCGTCCTGGCGCTCGAACAGCCGCTGCTTCGCCGCTCCGTAGGTGGCGAGGTCGCCGTGGCGGTCGAGGTGGTCGGGCGTAAGGTTGAGCCACGCGGCGATGAACGGCTTGAGCCGGTCGACGGTCTCGAGCTGGAACGACGAGACCTCGACCACCAGCAGACCCGAGGGTCCGATCTTCTCGGCGACATCGCACACCGCGCGACCGATGTTGCCGCACACCTCGACCTCGCGTCCCGCGGCACGGATCAGCGCACCCGTCAGATCGGTGGTGGTGCTCTTGCCGTTGGTGCCGGTGATGCACACGAGTGGCGCATGCGAAGCGAGATAGCCGAGTTCGAGTTCCGACAGCACCGGGATCTTTCCCGCCACCGCGGCCGCGTACAGCGGGTGCGAGATCGCCACACCCGGACTCCAGATCACGACGTCGCGCCCTTCGAGCATCGCCGCGTCGTCGCGTCCGAGGCGCACGTCGGCGCCGATCGCCTCGAGCGCACGCGCCGCCTCGGCTGCTTCGGCCGCGGGGCGCGCGTCGCACACCCGCACGTCGAGACCGTGGCGGCGCAGCAGGCGCGCGGCGGAGATGCCGGAGCGGCCCGCGCCGACGACCAGCGGGCGCGTGCCCGGGAGCGGATGGCGCAGGTCGATCGTCACTGGAGCTTGAGCGTCGAGAGCGAGAACAGCGCGAGCAGTGCCGCGATGATGTAGAAGCGCAGCACCACGCGCGACTCCGCCCAGCCGCCGAGTTCGAAGTGGTGGTGAAGGGGCGACATGCGGAACACGCGCCGGCCGAACATGCGGAACGACGCGACCTGGATCATGACCGACAGCGCCTCGGCGACGAACAGGCCGCAGATCAGCACCAGCCAGAACTCGCGCTTGATCAGCACCGCGACGGTTCCGAGCGCGCCGCCGAGCGCGAGCGAGCCGGTGTCGCCCATGAACACGTCGGCGGGATGGCAGTTGTACCAGAGGAACCCGAGTGCGGCCCCGAGCACCGCCGAGCAAAACACGGTCAACTCGCCGCCGTAGGCGAGATGGCTGATGTTGAGGTACTCGCTGAAGCGGATGTGGCCGCTCAGATAGCACAGGCCGGCGAACGTGAGTGCGGCGATCGCCATCAGACCCGCGGCGAGGCCGTCGAGGCCGTCGGTGAGGTTGACCGCATTGGACGTGCCGGTAATGACGAGGATCACGAACGGAACGAACAGCCAGCCGAGATCCCACAGCCGGAATTTGAGGAACGGGACGTGGGTGGTGGTCGCCGGCAGTCCCGGCTCGGGCCACATCACGAGCACGATGCCGACGATCGCACCGAGGATCACCTGCCCGACCAGCTTGTAGCGTCCGAGCAGTCCCTTGGGATAGCCCTTCACCACGCGCAGATAGTCGTCGAGGAATCCGAGCGCTCCGAGCCACACCGTCGCGAGCACCGCGAGCCACAACGGGCGCGAATGCAGGTTGCCCCACAACAGCGTCGGCACCACGATCGCGATCACGATCAGGATTCCGCCCATGGTCGGCGTGCCCGCCTTGGCGAGATGGCTCTGCGGCCCCTCGGCGCGGATCTTCTGGCCGAGATTCACACGGCGCAGCCACTCGATCATCGGCGGGCCGAGCACATAGCACAGCAGCAACGCGGTGATCGCGGCGTACGCGGAACGGAACGTGATGTAACGGAACACGTTCAACGCCGAGAGCCCGGGCAACTCGTGCAGCGGATAGATCCATTCGTAGAACATCAGTGCTCCGTCTCCGAACGTTCGAGCCGCGCGAACTCGGCGAGGATGTCCTCGAGTGCGGCACCCCGTGATCCCTTGAGCAGCACGACGACGCCCGGCGCGAGCCGCGCATACAATTCGCGCGAGAGATCGGGCTTGGTCGCGAACGTGCGGTGTTCGATTCCGGCGCTCTCGGCGCCCGCCGCGTAGTCGGATGCGAACGTTCCGACGCTCCACGACTCCGCGCCGCGGATAGCGGCTCCGGTCGCCCGGTGCAGTTCGCCCGAACGCGGGCCCAGCTCGAGCATGTCGCCGAGCACCGCGATGCGGCGTTCGGCCCCGGGCCACGCGAACAGCGTCTCGAGCGCGGCGCGCGTCGACTCGGGGTTCGCGTTGTAACAGTCGACGAGCAGCGTCGCTCCGCGCACCGTGCGCACCTCCATGCGTCCGCTGCCGGGAGCCACCGACGCGAGTGCGGTGACCGCGGCGGCGGGATCGCAGTCGAACTCGCGCGCGACCGCGAGGGCGGCGAGGGCGTTCATCACCTGATGGCGGCCGACCAGCGCGAGCGTCACCGGCGGAAAGCCTTCGACCTCGAAGCGGCTGCCCAAAGGCCCGAGGCTTTCGTAGTCGCGCGGCCACACATCGGAGACCGAGGCGAAGCCGTAGGTCACGATGCGGCACGGCGTCCCGGCCAGCGCATCGAGCAATACGGGCGAATCGGCCCCTGCGAATGCCACCCCGTGGCGCGGCAGCGCGTGAGCGAGCGACGCCTTCTCGCGCGCGATTGCTTCGATCGTGCCTAGGTTTTCGAGATGCGCGCTGCCGACGTTGGTGATCACGGCCGCGTTCGGCGCCGCGAGTGCGGCGAGTGCCGCGATCTCACCCGCGTGATTCATGCCCATCTCGACCACCGCCGCGCGATGCTCGGGGACCAGTCCCATGAGCGTGAGCGGCACGCCCCAGTGGTTGTTGAGATTGCCGGACGTACGATGCGTCGGCCCGCGCGTCGCGAGCACCGCGGCCACGAGATCCTTGGTCGTCGTCTTCCCCGCGCTGCCGGTGACCCCGATCAGATCTCCGGTCCAGCGCGCGCGCCATCCGCGGGCGATCGCCTGCAGAGCAATCGTGACGTCGTCCACCACCAGCAGCGGACCCGGCTCGCGCCCGGCGAATTCGCCGAGGCGGTCGCGCGCGCACAGCGACGCGGCCGCGCCGCGAGCGAACGCCTGCGCGATAAACCGATGGCCGTCCACCTGCGATCCCGCGAGCGGAACGAACAGCTCGCCCGGCGCGATCGCGCGCGAATCGATCGAGGCGCCGTGGATGGCAGTCGTCCGGGATTCGGAACTGCCGGACACCGTGGCCGCGGCCCACTGCGCCGCATCGTCGAGTGTGAGTGTGGCGCCCATTGCGGATTCCTTCGCCATCACCGTGGCCTCCGCATCAGGTGCGCGCGCGCGACCTCGCGGTCGTCGAACGGCATCACCCGGTCGCCGATCGTCTGCGTGGTCTCGTGCCCCTTGCCCGCGATCAACACCACGTCGCCGGACTGCGCGGCCGCAACGGCAGCAGCGATCGCGGCGTCGCGATCGAGCTCGACGCGCAGACGTCCGGCCGCATCGCCAGCCGCGATCCCGGCGGCGATCGCCGCCGGATCTTCGGTGCGCGGATTGTCGTTCGTGATCCACGCGAGATCGGCACGCTCGGCCGCGATCCGGCCCATCAGCGGACGCTTCGAACGGTCACGGTCGCCGCCGCAGCCGAACACCAGCAGCACGCGACGAGCGAAGTGTTCGCGCACCGCCTCGAGCGCGCGCGCGAGCGCATCGGGCGTGTGCGCGTAGTCGACGATCACGGCGAACGCCTGGCCCGCATCGACCCGCTCGAGCCGTCCGGGCACGCCCGCGGCGTTCGTCAGACCCGCGGCGGCCACGTCTCCGGCAATACCGAGCGCACGCGCCGCACCGTAGGCGGCGGCGGCGTTCCATGCGTTGTAGCGCCCGAGCAGCGGCAGCACGATCTCGCGCGCCCGATCCCCTTCGCGCAACGTGAAGCCGAGCCCGTTCGGACGTGGCGTCACCGACTCGATCGCGAGGCCCGCGCCTGCGGCGGCGCCGTAGGTCGTGATCGCGAGCCCGCCGGCGCGTGCGGCATCGCTCACCGCCGGGAACACCGGGTCGTCGGCGTTGATCACCGCGGTCGCGCGCTTCGTGGGTGCGGGATCGTTGCGCCGGTCGAACAGCATCAGCTTGGCGTCGAGGTACTTTTCGAGCGTCCCGTGGTAGTCGAGGTGATCATGGCTCAGGTTGGTGAACACGGCGACGTCGGGATCGATGCCGAAGCAGCGCCGCTGAACGAGCGCGTGACTGCTGAGTTCGAACGCCCCCGCGCGCACGCCATGCCGCACCATGTCTCGCAGCAGGCTCTGGAGTTCGGGCGCTTCGGGGGTCGTGAACGCCGACGGCCGATGTTCACCGCCGAAACGCACGCCGGTGGTTCCCGCAAGCGCCGCGGGAATCGCGGCATGCGTGAGGATCGCGTGCACGAGATAGGTGGTCGTGGTCTTGCCGTTGGTGCCGGTCACCCCTACCACGGCGAGTTCGCGCGAAGGATGCTCCCAGTACCGGAGCGCGGCCTGTGCGAGCGCGCGGCGCGGCTCGTCGACTTCGACGAGCGTCGCGGTGGCAGACTCGATGTCGCTTCCGGCGGCGACGACCGCCGCGGCGGCACCCGCATCGAGCGCCTGGCGCACGAATGCGCGACCGTCGGCATGGACGCCGCCGAGCGCGAAGAACAGATCGCCGCGCCGCACGCGGCGAGAATCGTACGCGAGCCCCGCGATCTCGACACCGGCATCTCCGCGAACCGCGACCGCCTCCATCTCCTCGAGCACCGTGCGGAGCGTCATCGTGTGAAGTTCGCGATGGCGATGCGCCCGCCGGCTGCCGCGGCCGCGGTCGCAGGTCCGATCGCCGGTGCCGGCGGCGCGGCCGCTCCCGGCTTGAACCACAGGCGGCACTCGCTGCGCAGCGGCAGCGGCGTTCCGGCCGGAGGTACCTGGCGCACCACGAGGCCGCTGCCCTCGACGCGCGCATGCACCGAAAGCCGCGCGAGCCGGCGCAGCGCGTCGCGCACCGAGAGGCCCGTGAGGTCCGGCAGCACGAGGCTCGCCGAGTCGGCCGGCGCCGACAGCCACAACGTGACCGCACCACCGCGCTCGCTCGCGGAGCCCGCGACCGGCTGCTGCGCGATCACGCGAGTCCCTTCGCCGGCGAAGCGAACGCTGAGCCGCGACTCGGCGAGCCGCCGGCGCGCAGCGTCGGGGGGCAGCAGATGCAGATCGGGCACCACGACAGCGGCGGGAGCCGGCGGCCGCAGCGCGACGGCGGCGAAGGCGCCGCGGAATTCACGGCGCGACAGCCGCCGCAGGTCGTACACGATTTCGCGGAACACGGGGGCCGCGACTTCGCCTCCGTAATACTTCTTGCCGCGCGGCTCGTCGATCACGACCACGCCGACCAGCGTCGGGTTGTCCGCCGGCGCGAAGCCGACGAACGACGAGATGTACTTGCGCGCACCGTAGGTGCCGACCGCGGCGTCGTACTTCTGAGCGGTTCCGGTCTTGCCCGCGATCGGCGTGCCCGGAACACGCGCGGCCTTCGCAGTGCCGCTGTCGACGACGGCCGTCAGCATCGAGCGCAACAACTCGGTCGTCCGCGCGCTGAACACGCGCTGCGCCGCGCGCGGCGTGTGCGTGCGCGTCACGGTTCCGTCGGGCTCGCGCACTTCACGCACCAGCATCGGCTCCATCAGAATGCCGCCGTTGGCGATCGCTCCGTAGGCGAGCGCGAGCTGGATCGGCGTCACCGACAGCTCGTGGCCGATCGCGATGGTCGGGCACGACCGCAGCGACCACTGCGCCGGGCTGCGCAGTTTGCCTCCGGCTTCTCCGGGGAAACCGATGCCGGTGATCCCGCCGAAGCCGAGCGTGGTGCAGTAACGATAGAGCCGCTCGGCTCCGAGCATGATTCCGAGTTTGCCCATCACGATGTTGCTCGACCAGCGGATCGCGTCGCGAAACGTGTACGACGCCTGCTTGTGCACGTCGTGGAACACCGCCCCCGGCGCGAGCAGCAGCTGGCCGTCGGCCGAGGCCTGGAATACCTGATCGGGACGCGCGATCCCTTCTTCGAGCGCCGCACCGGCCGCCACCACTTTGAACGTCGATCCCGGTTCGAACTGGTCGGTGAAGTTCCAGTTGCGCGCCTTTCCCGGCGGCAGGTGCGGGATGTTCACCGACGCCAGCACCTCGCCCGTGCGCGGATCCAGGAACAGCGCGAACGCGCGCACCGCGTCGAGCGTGTCGACGGCGCGCGACAGATGCATCTCGGCGATCGACTGGAGCTCGGCGTCGATCGTGAGCACGACGCTGCGTCCGTTCTCGGGACTGCGGCGCAGTCCTCCGGGCAGCGCATGCGAGCGGCCGCGGCCGTCGCGGAACAGGGTCGCCCAGCCAGGCTGTCCGCGCAGATCGTCATCGAGCTGGAGTTCGAGCCCGTCGATGCCGACGTGATCGACGTTCGTGCGTCCGAGGATCTCGCACGCCGCGTCGCCGAGCAGATACTCCCGTTGCGTTTCGGCGCTCACGTAGACACCGCGGCGCTTCCACGACGAGATCTCGAGGCCGCGATTCGGATCCACCCGGCGCGCGACCCACAGGAAGCGCGGCCGGCGCGTGAACTCGCGCTCGAGCTTCTTCGGGGTGATGCCGAGCGTCTTCGCGAGGTCGGCTGCGGTGGCGCGCGGGTTCGCCATCTCGCGCGGCGCGGCGGACACGGAGTAGGTGACGAGGTCGTGCGCGAGCGGCTCGCCGTAGCGGTCGAGCAGCTGTCCGCGCACCGGGCGCACGAGCACGCGCTGCTCCTGATTGCGCTCCGCGCGCTCGGCGTAGTGCGCGTGCTGCCCGATCTGGAGCCAGCCGATGCGCAGCCACAGCATGGCGAATCCGAACAACAGACCGGCCGCAACCACCAGCACCCGACTCCTGCGCGTCTCCCTGTGGGCCAAGCTCCCTCCGTGGAACGGCGGTTCACGCCAACCGCCGGCCCGACGTGCGCGGTGCGGTGGTACGGCCGGTCATCACTCCATATGGATATTTCCGTTCGAGCCGCCCGAGCGTTCCATCCCGGAACACGCGTGCTAGCGGCTGCGAGCGGTTGCCTCCGGGACGAGCGCCGTGGACACACGATCGAGCCACGCCAACGCGGGCGTGCCCGTCTCCGATCTCGTCACGGCCGCCGCGAGATAGCCGGCCGGCAACTCGATCTGCTGGGCACCCTCGATCGGCGCGAGTCCGATCCGCGCGGCGATCGGCTCGAGCTCCGAGCGGTTCCAGCCGCGATCGAGACTCGCGCGGATGTATTCGATTCGCGACCGCTCCTGCGTGAGCGCATGACGCGCCTGATCGAGCGCGAGACACGTCTCGGTCATGCGCGAGGACTGCCACACTTCGACGAGCAGCATGCCGACGACCACGACCGCCATCGCCCACAACTCGGGACGAACGACGCGCGCTTCCTGGGCACGCCAGAACGGCGCACGGCCCCGTACGGAATCCTTCATGAAACCCTCCTGCGGAACGACCGCAATCGCGCGCTGCGGGCACGCGGGTTCGCGCGTACTTCGTCGATCGATGGAACCACCACCCGGCGCGTGAGCTCGTCCCAGGGGGACGCCACGCGATGCGGTTCGGGCAGGCGACGCGAGACCGTCTGCGGACGGCCGCGCAACGCATGCTTGATGCAACGGTCTTCTCCGGAGTGATACGCCAGCGTCACCACCACTCCGCCCGCGCGCATCGCGGCGGGCAGCCACTCGAGAACCGCTTCCAGATCCTCGCGCTCCTCGTTCATCCACATGCGCAGCGCCTGGAACACGCGCGCGCGATTGCGCGGATGACTCCCCCACGCACGATCGACGAGCGCGGCGAGTTCGCGCGTGCTCGAGAGCCGGCCCTCGCGCGCCGCCTCGGTAATCGCGCGCGCGAGCCGCCGCGCGGGACCGACGTCGCCGAGTGTGCGGAGCACGTCCGCCAGGTCCTCCTCATCGGTGCGCGCGAGCCGCTCGGAGGCGGACATCCCGCGCGTCGGATCCATGCGCATGTCGAGCGGTCCGTCCGCGGCGAAGCTGATGCCGCGCGCGGGATCGTCGATCTGCCGCGACGAAAGGCCGAGATCGAGCAGCGCGCCGGTGAACAACTCGCCGCCCATGGCGCGGTGCGCCTCGGGCAGCTCGCGGAACGTCGCGTGCGCGAAGCTCACACGCGCTCCGAAGCGGGCGAGCCGCACGCGTGACGCGTCGAGCGAGCCCGGATCGCGGTCGGCCGCCAGCAGGCGCACACCGGCATCGCTGTCCAGCACCGCTTCGGCATGGCCGCCGTCCCCGACCGTGGCGTCGAGATAGAGACCGGGACCGTTGCGAAGGAATGCGAGCGTTTCCGCGAGCAGCACCGGTTCATGACGACCACTCATGCTCGCCCGCCGCCGGCACCGCGGCCGGGCTCTTGGCCGCGCGGTCGGCGCGGGCGGCACTTTCGGATCTCTGGTAGCGCTCGCGCAGCCCGGGCGATAGTCCCAGCACCGCGAGTCCTTCGCGCCGCAGCGCGAACGGAGCCATGGCGACCGTGAGCCTCGGCATGCAGCGATGGTCGACATGGCGCAGCCGCGAGCAGTCGAGGATCAGTCCCTCCACCCCGCGTCCCGCCAGATCCAGCACGGTGCGCTCGAAACGGCCCATCGCGACCTCCTCGACCCATCCACTGAGATCGACCCGCGCCACTCGGCGACCTGCGCGCTCCAGCAACTCGACGCGAGCGGCGGCACCGTGCCGTCCGTGGCTGAGTTCCAGATTGATCGCGAGTGCGAGGCGGGCGCCGTCGAATTCCACGAGCGACATCGGTACTAGTCTTCCCTGAGCACTTCGGCTGCGAGTTCTTCCAGATTCTGCTGGCCGCTCTCCAACTCGGCTTCCAGCCGTTCCGGATTCCAGATTTCGATCTTGGAAATCTGTCCGTGCAGGACGGCTTCCTTGCCGAGGCCTGCACGGCCCATCAGCGCCGGTGGAATGGTGATGCGTCCTTGCGCGTCCACCGACACCTTCACCGCGTGATGGAGAAAGGCGCGCTGAAAAGCGCGGCCGTTGCGCGTGCCCATCGGGATTCGCCGCAGCCGCTCCTCGACCCGCGCCCACTCCTCGGGCGGGTAGAGCGCGAGACATCCGTCGAGACCCAGCGCGAGCACGAACGACGTGATCGGCTTCTTGCGACCCTCGCCGCGTCGCAGCGACGCGGGAATCGCGATGCGGCCCTTGTGATCGATCGCGTAGCGGTCGGTGCCGAGAAACGAAGCCATGCGCTGATCTTTCCACCACGAGGGTCCACGAACATCCACCGATCACCACGATCTACCACTTTTCCCCACCGAGCCGCACAATAGATTTGGAGTGTGTGCGTGTCAAAACAAAAGCGCGTTCGCGGCGCGAATAATCGCAATGATGTGGCGTGCACGGACGTGCACTTCGCTTCGAGCGTATGATTCATGGCGTTCCCGCGCGCGTGCGGAGCGTGTCGTACACGCTCCAGTCGATCTTGTAGAACGTGTAGACCGAATCATTCCGCGAACGGCTGATGTACGCCGGCGCGCGACCGAGCGGCGTGAGTGCGGCGCCGTACGGACTGCGCTCCATGAGATCGAACGCGCGCGTCGAGCGGTCGACCAGGAACATCGGGCGCGCGACTTTCGCGAATGCGAACGACGCGACCGGATCGCCGCCGGCGCGCATGTACGGTTCGAGCTCGGGCGAGACGAAGCCGGTGAGATCGTGCACGCGGCGCTGGCTGTGATACGCGAGCGCCCCCACTTCCTTCGATGCGATCGACGCGTTCGGCGGCGAGTGCCGCCCGAACCAGTCGCCCCACTCCACCAGGCTCGCGCGCAGGAGGCTGCTCGAGCGGAGCACGCGCGGATGCACGATCTGACGGTAGATCCCGAGATTGAGCATCACGACGATCGCCATCACCGCGAATCCCAACACGCGCGCCTGGACGCGGCGCGGCCGCGAATCGGGCTCGTCACCGAGCCACCAGCGGTCGGCCGTCTGCCACGCGAGCCACGCGAGCACCGGCAGCATCACGACGACGTATCGCGAACTGGCGGGCACTCCGCGCGCCACGAACAGAATCGGCAGCGAGACGATCCACAACATTGGCAACAGCCGCTGCGCGGAGGTCGCGGTCGAATTCCATGCCGCGCGTCCCCCGAAGGCGAGCGAAGCCACGAGCAACAGCACGAACACGCCGTCGGTCTCGAAGATCAGCCGCAGATGATCGAGCAGCGCGTTCAGCCGCGGGGGCTCGACGTGCGCCGCGATCGAGCGGGGCCAGAACGACCCGAACGAGAAACGCGCGAACAGCAGCCACGCGCCGTAGATCAGTACCGGCGGGATCAGCCCGTACATGAGCCGCCGCAGCTGGACGCGGTTGTTGGTGTCGACCAGCATCGTGATGCCCCACAGCGCGAGCAGGAACACCGCCTCGGGGCGCGTGATCGCCGCGAGCGACCACAGAGCACCGGTGCGCACCGGGCGCGACCCCCATTGACGGCCTTCGGTGAACGCGACGAAACCCGCGAGCGTGAGCGCCACCGCGAGCGGAGTCTCCATGCCCGACATCGACCACCTCAGCATCCACGCGTTGCACGCCCACGCGATCGTCGCGAAACCGCGCAGCGCCGGGAGCCGCACCGTGCGCCGCATGAGCTGCAGGAACAGCGGAATCGTCGCGAGCGTGGCGATGAAACCGATCACGCGTGCCACGATCAGTCCGTCCCATCCGAGCGCGATCGCATCGGCGAGCAGCGAAGTCCACAGCGGACTGGTGCAGCCGTAGACGTGCTCGCCGCTGTTGAACACGGGACCGCTGCCCTGGGCGAGATGCCGCGCGTACTGCAGATGGACGAACGTGTCGTCGGTGACGTGCGAGCGCAGCGGCCACATCAGCAGCGTCGCCATGATGAGTCCGATCGCGAGTCCGAGGCGCTCGATGCGCACCATCGGATTCTGCGCCCGCATGGTCGGAGTCATCGGGAGCCTCCGCGATGCGAAGGCGACGACGCGTTCACGAGCGCATCGAGTTCGACCGCGAGCCGTCCGGCGAGCCGCTCGCGCGTGTGATCGGCGAGCCACGCGGGCCTTTGATCGGCGGCACGCCCGCGTTCCTTCCACTGCGCGTAGTGGCGTGCGAGTGCCGCGAACAGACCGTCGCGATCGCCGGGCTCCACGCGCTCACCGCCGGCGGCTGCGAGCAGTGCGGCCGCGTCGTCGCGTTCCGGCAGCAGCGCCAGGATCGGGCGGGCGGAGTCGAAGTACTCGTAGAGCTTGCCGGGCACCGTGGCCTCCATGCGTTCCATCTTCCACAACACGAGCAGGTCGGCCCGGCGCTGAAGCGCGCGGGTCTCGGCGTGCGTGATCGGACCGAGGAACTCGACGATTCCCGGCGTGAGCCCCAGCGCGATCGAACGGTCAGCGTAACCGGTCTCGTACGGCCCGGCGAATTTCACGCGCACGCGCCGGCGCGCCGCGGGATCGTGAGCGAGCAATTCGTGCAGTGCTTCGAGGAACGTCTCGGCCCCCGGCATGCGGAACAGAGTGCCCGTGAAGGCGATCACGAAGTGATCGGGATCGGCACGGTCGCCGGTCGAAGGATCGTGCGGTTCGAATCCGTTGGGAACGTGCACGACGCGGCGCGCCCGCCCGTTCGCGCGCGCGTCGATCATATCCGCGTGGGCGCGAGACGCAGTCACCACGAGGTCGGCGTGCGTGAGCACACGCTGCTCGAGCGACGCCTGGCGCCGCGCGTGCCACGGCGTGGGTGGCGTGCGCTGATGTAGTCCCATCCAGGGATCGCGGAAGTCGGCGACCCACGGCAGTCCAAAACGACGCTTCAACGCGGCGGCCGCGAGATGCACGCTGTCCGGTGGCGAAGTCGACAGCACCGCGTCGAATCCCCCGCGCTCGAGCAGACGGGCCGCCACGGCACGGCCGCGGCCGGACCAGCCGACGTAGGGATCGGGGATCAACCACCAGTCGGCGAGCTTCCGCAGCAATCCGAACGTCTCCTGCGAGCGCTCACCGGATCCGGCGCGGCGCATTCGCAGCCAGGCGGCGGGCGCGCTCCCACCTGCCACGCGCACGACTTCGGTGCGCGGATCGACGCGCGCCACGAGGCTCGGATCCTGTGACCAGTAGTCGGCCTCGCCTGCACACACGACGGTGCAGTCCCAGCCATGATCCGGAAGGTATCGCGTGAAGCCCAGCACGCGATGGATCCCGCCGCCCGAGTGGGGCGGAAAGAAGTAACTGAGGATCAGCAGCCGGCGTCCTGCGGTGGCGCCCGGCGCGCGCGTACCGCTTGGGGCATTCGGATCACGCGACGTCACGTGATCTCCCGCGATCGCCGGGCGAAGGATCGATACCTCACCATGAGCGCTTCCGCTGCGCCAGCGCTTCGAACAGCGATTCGATGCGTCCCATGTTCGTGCTCCACACGCCGCGCGCCTCGATCACCGAGCGATTGCGCGCGCGCGCGGCGGCCGCCCATGCCGTGTCGCCGAGCACCTGCTCGATCGCGCGCGTCACGCCGGCGGCATCCCCCGGCGTGAACAGCCGCGCGCCATCGCCGTCTGCCAGCCATTCGCGGTTGCCGTCGATGTCGCTCACCACCGGCACCGCTCCCGCCGCCATCGCTTCGAGCAGCGTCACCGACGTCGAATCGGACAACGAGGACGAGAGATAGATGTCGGCGCGCCCGAGCCACGAGGCGAGTTCGTGCGGCCTCAGCAGGCCGACGAAGCTCACGCGATCCGGTGGCAGCAGTTCCCGCGCGAGCCGCTCGTGCTCCCCACGCAGGCTGCCGTCGCCCGCGAGGACCAGCCGCGCGCGCGGATGGCGTGCGAGCACCGGTTGCGCGCCCCGGATCAGCGCGGGGATGTCGTAGACCGGCTCGTGCATGCGCGCGCCGAACATCAGTCCCGGCTCGCGCGGCGGCAGCGACTGGAAGCGCTCGATCTCCACGCCCCACGGAATCGCGTGGACCCGCGCGGGATCGGCGCCGTGCTCGAGTGCCGCGGCCGCGAGGTTGTTGCTGTCGGCGAGCACCAGATCGGCGCGCGCGAGCACGAAGCGCGCGCGGACCCGCTGCAGCACGTCGCGCGGCGCGTCGATCAGCAGATCCGAGCCCCACGCGGTGATCGAGAACGGGTGGAAGCCCGACAGCGCCGCCATCACGCCGTAATTGGGAACGAAGTGCGCATCGACCACGTCGGGCCGGAACTCGGCGAGCGCCCGCACGAGCGCCGGGGTCGCGAGGCCGTAGCGCAGGAACCCCGGCAGCGGAGCGCGCGGCAGCGCTTCGGCGGTGAAGTCCGCGGCCGCGGGCTCGAGCGACCACACGCGCACGTCATGGCCGCGCGCGCGAAAACACTCGACCCAGCGGCGGGTATGAATGACCGCGGCGTTGCCGAGGGTCGCGATCTTCATGGCACCTCCCTGTTACCCGACGTCCGGTCTCACTCCGTGAGGCCGCGCGGCCGCGCGCGGCGGCGCCACGCCTGGAGTGCCGCGATCGCGCGGCCGGCCGGCGAGGCATGCTGCGCGGACAGCCACCGCACCGGGAAGGCGCGATCCTCGGCGCCGAGCGCCTCCTTGAACGCGATCAACGAAGCGCGACCCGCGCTGCCTCCGAGGTTCACGCGCACACGGCCACGCTCCGCGGCCCACTCTACGGCCTTCCACAGCAGCAGCGGAAACACGTGATTCCCGCGCGCGCGAGCGCTGATGCCGCTCCACCACGCGAACAACTCGCGCCGGTGATCGAGGAACAAGGTCGCCGCGAGCAGCCGGCCATGTTCGCGCAACGTGAACAGATGCGCGAGCGGCTCGGATCCCGCCTCGCAGGTGAGCAGCCGCCGCGACAGATCGAGCGGCAGCGGCGAGTAGCCGCGCCATCCGCGCGCCTGCCGCGCATGGAGCACGTAGACGTCTTCGACGGCGGCGGGCTCGTCTTTGAATTCGAGCGGACGCGACTCGTTGCGCAGGTACTGGCGCAGACGTTTGCCCAGCCGCGCGCGCGCGCCGTCGAGCCCGCCCGCGAGATCCACCACGGCGGTCTCGATCCGCGACGTGGTACCCGGAATCCGCTCGAGTGCCGCGGCCTCGACTTCGGGCCCGTGCGGGCGATAACACGCCCACTCGCCTCCCACCGGACCGATGCGTTCCATCAACGCGTGAAAGCCGGATGCGACCGCGTGATCGACGTCGGTGTGCCGTGCCTCCGCCGCGAGCGGAGCGCCCGACAGCAGCCACGGTTGCGCGTGCAGCCAGCGGAATCCCGCCCGGCGCTCGATGACGATCCCGCTTCCGCCGATCAACGTACCGCGATCCTCGGCCGCGATGAACGCGACGCGCCCTCCGGGCACCGCGTCCGCGAGCAGGCGCCACAGCTCAGGCCGGTGAGCCGGCGTGGCGCCCGGATCGTCGTGGACAAGCGCATCCCACGCCGGAGGCGCGTCGTCGAGGATGCGGAACGACACACTCACGCGGAAGCGAGACGCGCGGTGCGGCCCGTCAATGGAGCAGCGCGATGCGCAGCACCGCCGAGCGGCCGCCGGCTTCGACGTGCAGGAAGTAGACGCCGGGCTGGACCAGGCGTCCGCTGCGATCGCGGCCGTTCCACACCAGTGCGGCGTTGGCCGCACCCGCGAACGCGTGCACTTTGCGTCCCGTGAGATCGTAGATCGCGCCGCGGTAGCCGGTAGTGTTGCCGAGGATGCGCAGGTCGATGCCGAGTGCCGTGAGCCGCGCCGGGTTGGGATAGACGCGCGCCTGCAACTTCTCGACCGCGGGCGGCGCCGGCGTCACGTAGCCGGGATCGTAACGATGGAGGCCGGCCGCGGTGCCGATCCACATCACGCCGGTCGCGCGGTCGGAGCGGATCGCGCGTACTTCGTCGCTCGCGAGCGGCGAGTTGGCCGCGGTGAAGTCGGCGAGCGTCGAACCGTCGCGCCGGTAAACACGGATCCCGTTCACGGTGCCGGCCCAGATGGTTCCGTCGCGCGCGACTTCGAGTGGATTCCCCGCGAGATCGGAAGGACCGGCCGGCACCGGGAAGTCGTCGATGAAACCCGCGGTCGAGCGGCGGTACGCGCGGACGTTGTTGGTGCTCTGGGCCCACACGGTGTCGCCGGCCGCCACGATTCCGCGCACGTCGTCGCGATCGTCGGGGTTCACGGTGAGGAACAGCGGCGCGCTGCTGAGCGTACCGTCCCAGATCACACGCTGGATGCCCTGGCCGGTGGTCCCGACCCACACCGTGCCCAATCGGTCCGTGGTGAGCGCCAGGATGCGGCCGGTTCTGAGGGTCGACTGGGACGTGCCGATGTTGCGCACGAACACGCCGTTCGAATCGTAGTAGTCGATCCCGATCGGAGAGAATGCCGAGTTCTCGCGCTCGGCGCTGTCCATCCCGAACCAGTGACCGCCGCTGGAGTCGAGCGTCGAGGCCACCCCGAACGTGTGGCGTACGGGAACGAATCCGTCGCCCCACGTCTGGACGCGGTCGAACTGCGGAGGGTCTGAGTCGTCCCGCATGCGCTCGATGGCGCCGGGCGCCTCGGGCTTGTCGGTGGCACCCCAGGTGCTGAACCACTTGGTCCCGCGCTTGTCGACGAGCAGCGCGAACGAGAATGCCGAGTTGAGGAACGTCGTGTCGGGATCGCAATTGGGAAGGCGGCAGGGAACTGGAGCCCACACCTTCCACGCCTCTCCGTCGTAACGTCCGACGCCTTCCGCGAACGTGTTGACGTAGACGCGCGGACCTTCGATCGCGAGGTTGATGATGTTGTTTCCCGGAGGCTGCGGCGGGCGGCGGAGTGTCCACGGCGCGCCACCCGGCGTTTGTTCGTAGAACCCGTCGCGATTGACGCCATGGATCAGTCCGTCCGCTGCGACCGCGGGCTCGATCCAGCCATCGCGGGCCAATCGCGAGAACGGCGCGCCGGCGATCGCGACATAGGCCGAACCGTTCCAGCGGAAGATCCCGGCGCCGGTCATCACGAAGATCGTGCCGCGATCGGCGTCGATCGATCGCACGCCGCCGAGGCCGCCCTGCCGCACCCATGCAGATCCCGCGAGGCGATACGGCACGCCCCACTCGGGGTCGCTCGAAAATGCGAACACGTCGCGGCCGTCGGAGACGAGCTGGTCGATGCGCAGCGTCGGCAGACCGGTCGCGAGCGCGGTCCAGTCGTTGAAGCTCTGGCTCACGCGGCTCAGATAGACGCCGCCGCGCGTCGCGACGAACAACGAGTCGCCCATCACGACCACGCCGGTGATGTTGTTGCTCGCGAACGGCGAAGGATTGACGCCGTCGGGCAGCGTGCCGAGGATTTCGTCACCGTCCCACAGCGCGAGCCCGGTCGTGGTGCCGATCCACAACGTGTCGCCATCCGGAACGATCACGTTCACCGTGTCCGACGGGAGGCCGTCGAACTCGTTGAGCAGATTCCAGCGCGTGCGGTCGGCCGAGAGATAGCTGAGCCCCTGGCCACGGGTGCCGGCCCACAGGCGCCGCGAACGGTCGAGCGCGAGCGACAGCACGGCATTGCCGGCGAGGCCGCCCGGTTCGCGAACGATCGATTCGAACGTCTGCGCCTCGCGGTCGTAGCGCAGCAGGCCGGCTTCGAGCGTCGAGGTCCACAGCGATGCGGAGTCCACGAGCGCGTCGGTGAACGTGTAGGCGCGCAGGAACGTCGTCCACGGACCGGTCGCGCGCGCCGGGGCAGGAGCGAACAGGAGTGCTGTGGCCGCCGCGAGTGCGATGGCGGCGGGAAGGCGGGGGATCCGGTGCCGATGCATCGGGGAATGATACCCCGCAGGCCGTTGCGATGCTCCCGCGGAATCGGGTGCCGGGGCTCGGCGCGGCACTATTCGAGCTGCCCGAAAATGGAGAGCAGCCGCAGCCGCCACACCATCCACGCGGCCTCCCACACGATCTTGTTGTTCATCTTGGACACGCCGGCGCGGCGGTCCACGAACACGATCGGAATCTCCACGATGCGGAAGCCCTTCTTCCAGCACTTGAACGACATCTCGATCTGGAACGAGTAGCCGTCGGACTTGACCTTGTCGAGCCGGATCGCCTCGAGCGCGCGGCGGCGGAAACACTTGAACCCGCCGGTGGCGTCGTTGACCGGCAGCCCCGTCACGAGCCGCGTGTAGCGGTTCGCGAGGTACGACAGGATCAGCCGCTGGATCGGCCAGTTCACGACCGTCACGCCCTTGAGGTAGCGCGAGCCCAGCACCACGTCCGCGTTCTGCGCGTGCGCGATGAACTCCCCGATGCTGTCGGGGTCGTGCGAGAAGTCGGCGTCCATCTCGAAGATGAACTCCGCGCCGTGGTCGAGCGCGTAGCGGAAGCCTTCGCGATACGCCGAGCCGAGGCCCATCTTGCCGGCGCGCTCGATCAGGTGGATGCGCGGAATGTTCTGCTTCCACTCGCGCACCACGGCCGCGGTCCCATCGGGTGAGCCGTCGTCCACGATCAGCACGTGCAGATCGAACGGCAGCGCGAGCAGCCGGGTGAGCAGCGGCTCGATGTTGTCGCGTTCGTTGTACGTGGGAACGATGACGAGCTTATCCACGAAAGGCCCCGGTCGCGCGCGTCACACGGGACCCGCGGCGGCGGCGGGCGGCGCGGCATGGGATGCGGCCGCATCGCGGCGGTCGCGGCGGCGGCCCGTGACGATGCCGGTCCCGAGCAGCACGAGCGCGATCGCCAGGCTCGCGATCGACACCATGAGGCCGGTGGCGACCGACTTCGACTCGAAACGGAACTCGACACGATGCTTGCCCGCGGGGACCGGCACCGCGCGCAGCAGGTAGTCGGCCGCGTACATCGGAACGATTTTGTCGTCGACGCGGGCGGTCCAATCCGGATACCACGCGTCGGCGAGCCGGAGCAGTGCCGGGCCCGGCGTGTCGACGTCGACCACCACGCTGTTGAGGCGGTAGGAACTCACGACCGCCGCACCCCCGGCGACCGGACCGAGCGTGAGCTTCGGATCCTGCTCGAGAAACGTGATGCGGTCGCTCTCGCTCGAACCGTTCTTCACCGAATCGAGGATCGCTTTCGCCGGCTGCACCACGCGGTACTCGCCGAGCAGCGTGGCGCGCGGCAGCGCGAGCAGGTTCTCGTAGACGTTCGATGAGCCCTCGTGCACGAGGCGCAGGAAGGGTGTGGCGTTCGGATCGAACTTCTGGCGCGTGACGAGATACTTCACGTTCAGCAGGCGCATCCAGCCGAGATTCGAGATCAGCTCGGCCTCGATGAAGTCCTGGATTCGGCGCGGCTTCGCCGCGTGATAGCCGCCGACCGAGGCGATTCCGAATCCCGCGAAGCGGTTGTTCTGAAACTCGTCGATCGGAAGGATGCGGAAGGTTCCGGGAGGTCCCGCCTTCTCGAGGAACTCGACCACGTCGTCACGGCCCTGGTCCAGACTACGCTCGACCCGCTCGCCGATCACCGGCACCATGAGCTTCCCGCTCACCGGCCACAGTTCGATCATCAGCAGCCCGAGCACGAATACGGTCGCCAGCATCGGCGCGATTTGCGAGCGCAACACCATCCACGCGGCACCCAGCGCGAGCAGGCCGTAGGCGCACGCGCGCCCCAGGTCGCCCACGTAGCCGCGGTACGCTTCCGCGCCGAGTTCCGGCGTGTAGCCCTGAGCGCTGCGATGGCCGACCGCGCCCGCGATGTAGCCGTCGCGCCACATGTCTTGCGCGAGCACGCCCGCGAGCAGCGCCACGCACAACGCGACCGCGAGTCCGACCAGCAGCTTCTGCGGGAGTACGCGCCGCTCGGTCTTCGCACCCGCGCGATCGAGCACGGCACTCCAACCCCACGCGAGTCCGGCCGCCGCCGCGAGCTGGAACAGGAGCACGATCATCACCGGAATCCGGAACTTCTTGAACAGCGGCAGATGGTCGTAGAGGGCCCCGTAGAGCGGAAAGAAGTGTCCGAACGAGATCATCACCGCGAACGCCGCGAGCGCGAGCGCGAACCCGCGCTGCCAGCCGGCCGCGAACACCGCGCACGCGGCGAGTGCCACGGTGACCATGCCGACGAACGCATTGGGGTAGTCGGTGAACGGCATGCCGCCCCAGTACGTGGCCCCGCCGAATCCCGTCCAGCCCGGCACCACGATCGAGGGCAGCTCGTACGGCGCGAGCGACCAGGCGGTGGCGTAGTCCATGCCCACGCCGCCCGCGGCATCGCTGCCGCCGCGGATCGAGTACTGCGCGTAGTCGCGCAGCGGAAGGTTGTAGAACCCGGCGACTCCGAACGCGAGTGCTGCGGCAGCACCGACGCAGGCGAAGCGGATAAGTCGCGCGGACAACGGCGTCGGCACGGCGGCACCGCCATGATCCCCGCGCGCGCGGCCTTCCGCGATCAACGCCGCGACGGCGTACAGTCCCACGCCCATCCACGTGTAGAAGCAGATCTGCACGTGCCCGCGCAGGAGCTGAAATCCGCCCGCCAGTGCCAGCCATCCCAAGTCCGACAATCGGCCGCGCCGCATCCATCTCGTGACGAGCCACATCATGAGCGGCAGGTAGGCAGAGTTCACGAGCTGGCTGCCGTGGCCGTGCGAGCCGACCGCGATCAGGTTCGGAGCGAACACGAACGACACCGCGCCCAGCAGCGCGCCTTCGGGTCGCGCGCCCCACTCGCGGGCGAGCAGGAACATGAACAGCCCGCCGAGGAAGTAGTAGATGAGCATCCACGTGAGATCAGGCAGGAACGGCATCACCTTCTGGACGATCGCGACCGGCCAGTCGGGCGGATAGATCAGCGGGTTGTAGGCGCCGCTCGCAAACGACGGCATGCCGAGGAACACGTAAGGATTCCACAGCGGATACTCGTGGTCCTTGTAGAGCGTCTGCTCGCCCATGCGCACGAAGCCGGCGGGTGCCGTCGTGTCGGGCGAGACGAACGTCTTGCCGCCGATCACGACCTGATGGAAGAACAGCACCACGAGCAGCGCGAAGATCGCGGCCGCCCATCGGGTGGTCAGCGTGAAGCCCAAAGGGCGCGCCGCCGGACTCTTCCTGGGAACGGCCTTCACGGTCTTGCGCTCGGTCATGGTGGATTCCAGGGGAAAGGGAAGCCGCGATTTCAGGCGGCGAGAGGTTCCTCGATGACCTGCACCATGCGCTGCGCGAGCGCCGACCAGTCGTGCCCGCGCGCGATCGCACGGCACGCCTCGCGGTCGCGCGCCGCATCGAGCGTCTCGTTCGCCGCGCGCGCGAACGCTTCCGCATCCGTGGCGAAGCTCAATGCCGGAGGCGATGCCGCGAGATCGAGAATCGGCGTCGTCACGACCGGCACTCCTGCCGCCAGGTACTGGTAGACCTTGTTCGGGTTGATGCCCTGCACGTGCGGGTCGTCTGCGCGGAACGGAATCACGCCGAGATCAAGTGCCTGCATATACGCCGGAACCTCTTCATAGGGTCTCGAACCCAGAACCCGCACCCCTTCGCGCGAAGCGAACTCAGCGACCGCAGCATCGGTGGCAGGACTCTTAGGCCCGATCAGCACCAGAGTTCCCCCGCGACGCGCGGCACGCAACGCTTCGAGCGCTTTGAAATCCAGAAAGTGTGAAAGCAACCCGACATAACCGATGAGCGGCCGCGGCAGATCACGAAGGTCTTCAGGCACAGGACGAGGCTCGGCGAACCGATCGAACTCCACCCCGTTCCCGATCACGACCAGCCGCCGATCGGTCTCCCCGCTCAGTTGCCGCCGGTAGTACTCGGAAACGACGAAGAACAGATCGACCTTCTCGCGCGTGCGCTGCCAGTACTCCCCCGCCCAAGCAGGCGACGTCGAGAACTGAAACGGACTGTCATTGAAATCGTAGAATACACGCTTCCAAGGAAGCCGCGAAAGGCAGCGGGCCGCGTAGATATTCGAGACCAGCAGCGTCGGATCGGGCTCGACGCCGAGCCGTTTGAGAGCGGTCCGTAGCTGCCGTTCGGCCGCCCATTCGACTGCACCCCGCCCCACGCCCTGCTCGATCAGCCAGTTGTAAGCACCCAGCTTCGTCCCCGGCTTGAGAAACGGAACCGTGAAGTACGTGACGTTCCCCTCGCGGCGCGGAGTCCAGGGGTCGTCGCCTCCGAACGCAGGCGGCTGCGCGAAGAAAATTCTCCAATGAGGTGGAAACCGCGACAGCAGGAACTGCTTCCGAGTCCGGAAGTATCCCCAGCGCACTTCGGAGAGAACGACGAGGTCCACGCGGTGCTAGTGCCCCGCCGCGCGGAACGTACGGCAACCGGCTTGCCCCGCCCCGCGGAGCTGTCGGAGCGGGCGGTATCCGAGCTGCGCAGCCCCGCGGAGCTGTCGGCGCGAGCGGCGACCGCGCAGCGACGCTCCCGCGACAGAGGCAGCCAGGGATGGCTGCCGACAGAGTCGGGGGAGCGGAGCGCGACAGGAAGTCGCG
>JANLWX010000070.1:0-32313 GCA_031364845.1 Candidatus Eiseniibacteriota bacterium | reverse complement strand
AGGACATCTACGAGCTGACCTATATCCGCAAGGACGGGAGCCGGTTCCCGGCGGTGGTGTCCGTCACGGCGCTGCGCGACGCGCAGGACGCCATCATCGGCTACCTGCTGATCGGCACCGACAACACGGTGCGCAAGCATGCGGAAGCGGCTTTGCTCAAGGCGGGTGCCCTGCAGCGCGCGATTTTCAACAGCGCCAACTTCTCGAGTATTGCCACCGATGCCAAGGGTGTGATCCAGATTTTCAACGTCGGCGCCGAGCGGATGCTGGGCTACACGGCCGCCGAGGTGATGAACAAGATCACGCCGGCTGACATTTCCGATCCGCAGGAAGTGGTCGCGCGTGCCAAGGCGCTGAGCGTCGAGCTCGGGACCCCGATCACCCCGGGCTTCGAGGCGCTGGTGTTCAAGGCCTCGCGCGGGATCGAGGACATCTACGAGCTGACCTACTTCCGCAAGGATGGAAGCCGGTTTCCGGCGGTGGTGTCGGTCACAGCGCTGCGCGACGCGCAGGACACCATCATCGGTTATCTGCTGATTGGTACCGACAACACCGCGCGTAAGCGGGCAGAGGAGGCGCTGCTCAAGGCAGGAGCGCTGCAGAGCGCGATCTTCAACAGCGCCAACTTCTCGTGCATCGCCACCGACGCCAAGGGCGTGATCCAGATCTTCAATGTCGGCGCTGAGCGGATGCTGGGCTACACGGCCGCCGAGGTGATGAACAAGATCACGCCGGCTGACATTTCCGATCCGCAGGAAGTCATCGCGCGTGCCAAAGCGCTAAGCGTCGAGCTCGGGACCCCGATTACCCCGGGCTTCGAAGCGCTGGTGTTCAAGGCGTCGCGCGGTATCGAGGACATCTACGAGCTGACCTACTTCCGCAAGGATGGAAGCCGGTTTCCGGCGGTGGTGTCGGTCACAGCGCTGCGCGACGCGCAGGACGCGATCATTGGGTACCTGTTGATCGGCACCGACAACACCGCGCGCAAACTGGTCGAGGCCGAACAAAGGAAACTCGACCAGCGCCTGCGCGACCAACAGTTCTATACGCGCTCACTGATCGAATCAAACATCGACGCGCTGATGACCACCGACCCCTCCGGCATCATTACCGATGTCAACAAGCAGATGGAGGCGCTCACCGGTTGCACGCGCGACGAGTTGATTGGCGCGTGGTTCAAGGACTACTTCACCGATCCGGATCGGGCGGAAGCGGGGATCAAGCTCGTGTTGAGCGAAAAGAAGGTCACCGACTACGAACTGACCGCCTGCGCCCGCGACGGGAAGAAGACAGTCGTGTCCTACAACGCAACCACGTTTTACGACCGGGGCCGCACGCTGCAAGGCGTTTTCGCCGCGGCGCGCGACGTGACGGAGCGCAAGCAGGTGGAGGCGGAGCTGAAGCAGGCCAAGGCCGTGGCCGAGAGCGCGAGCCGGACCAAATCGGATTTCCTGGCGAGCATGAGCCATGAAATTCGAACACCGATGAATGCGCTCATGGGAATCGCCGACCTGCTTGCGAAGACCCCCCTCTCGCCGGTCCAGGACAAATACGTGCAGATCTTTCGGCGCGCCGGGGACAACTTGCTGAACCTCATCAACGACATCCTCGATCTTTCCAAGGTTGAGGCCTCGCAGCTTGATCTGGAACGGACCGGATTTTCGTTGAACGACTTGCTTGAGAAGGTGACAGAGATGGTGGCTGTACGGGCCCATGAAAAGGGGCTGACCCTGGTTTGCGAGATCGCCTCGAACGTGCCTACGGACCTGGTCGGCGATCCGACACGCTTGCGGCAGGTGCTGCTCAATTTGGTCGGCAACGCGATCAAGTTCACAGAACTCGGCCAAGTGTCCCTGCGAGTTACGCAAGATGGAGACCCCTCCGTCCCCTCCGCCTTGCGCTTCACGGTCTCGGACACCGGCGTCGGCATTCCGGGCGAAAAATTGAGCCGGGTGTTTGAACGATTCACGCAGGCCGACTCATCCACCACTCGCAGATTCGGGGGCTCCGGGTTGGGGCTCACGATTTCCAAGCGCCTGGTGGAGTTGATGGGTGGGCGCATCTGGGTCGAAAGCGAAATCGACAAGGGCAGTGTGTTTTATTTCGCCGTGCCGTTCGAGATCTGGGCCGGGGCCACCCTGCGGGCCGCGGTACCGGCCGGCACGCGTCCCGAACTACCGCTGCGCGCGCTGCGCATCCTGTTGGCGGAGGACTCTCCCGATAACCGGACGATCACGGTGGCGTATCTGGAGGACACTCCCTACCGAGTGGACATTGCGGAGACCGGGGCGATTGCCTGTGACATGTTTGAATCCGGAGACTACGACCTTGTCCTGATGGACCGGCAGATGCCGGTCATGGATGGCCTGACCGCGACGCGAACCATCCGAGCGTGGGAACGGGCCAACAACCTGTCGCCGACTCCGATCATCGCACTGACGGCCTCAGCCCTGAAGGGAGATCGAGAAAAGTGCATGGCGGCAGGCTGCACGGCTTTCTTGACGAAACCCATCAAGCAAGAAGTGCTGCTGCACGCGATCAGGGAGCATTCCGCTGTCGTTGCGCCCTCCTCTGATCCGGAAGGCATCCAGAAAGACTCCATCCTGATCCGTGCGTTTCCCAATTTGGCGGCAAGAGTCCCAACGTTTCTCCATAACCGGAGGCAGGATGTCACCACCCTGCTGGACGCCCTGGATCGCAATGACTTTGGCACCGTGGAGCGCCTGGGTCATGACATGAAGGGCGCCGGGGCCAGCTTCGGGTTCCAGGCCATCACTGACATCGGCGCCAACCTCGAGGCGGAGGCACAAAACGCCAACACCGGAGCAGCGCGCAAATCGGTGGGGGAGCTGTCCACGTACTTGGATGGTATCGGGCGCGGCGCCGAATTCGCCGGGCTGCCTCCACTCTCGGGGACCCGCAACGATTCGGCCGCGGCGCAATTCGAAGTTGCGCCGGAAAACGCGGGCACGCGCCGGATCGTGCTCGTCGAGGACAACGACGACGTGCGCGAGGGTCTGCGGGAGGTTCTCGAACACATGGGCCACCACGTGAAGGAAGCGCATGACGGGATCACTGGACTGGCGATCATCCTCGCCGACAAACCCGAGGTCGCGATCATCGATATCGGCCTGACCGGCATGGACGGCTACGAAGTCGCTCGGCGCGCGCGCGCGGCACTCGGAAGTTCGATCCTGCTCATCGCGATGACCGGACACGGGCTTGAGAGCCATCGCCTTCAGGCGCTCTCAGCCGGTTTCGACACGCACGTGACCAAACCCGTCGACATTGAGATGGTCATGCGAATCCTCGAGAGACCCTGACCGACGCCATCGCGATGCCGTTGTATCTGTCACCTCTGCGCTGAACGTCGATGTCGGAACTACCCTGCAAAGCCTTGGGCAGCGCAGAAATTACACTTCCGGCACATCGCAGAGGCTTGTCCGTTTCCAGCTTTGTTGTCCCGCAGCGAGTTCAGCCTTCGACGCGGGTTGGACTGATTCTTGATATGAGCGTCGTCATGATACGCACGACGTTGTTCCTCGCCCTCGCGACCGCCTGGTGTGCCGATGCGGTGCTGATGTTCGCACTCGCTGAAGCACGATGGGGGTCGATCCTGAACCGGCTGTTCGGAGCACTTCTGTTGGGGCTCGGTATCCTTGCTCTCACGATCGCTTTCGGACCACAGTTGTGGAGAGTTGCCCGGCGCCTGTGGGCGCACGGGACGCCGGCACTGCTCGCGCATCGGGTCCGACTGCACGCGGCGTACGTCAATCGCCGACGGGGCGCGACACCCGGCCATATCCTGACGCCAACCTCCTGAGACGGAGCCCGCCTGACGACACGCCTCTACTTCGTTCGTCACGGCGCCACGCCGCGCACCGCCGAGAATCGCTTCTCGGGTGCGGCGGGCGTCGATCTCTCCGACGAAGGCCGCCGCCAGGCAGATCTGCTCGCGCGCCGGCTTGCAGACGACGACCTGTGCGCCGTCTACACCAGCCCGCTTAGCCGCGCGCTCGAGACCGTAACGATCCTGTGCGCGCCGCATCGTCTCCAGCCGATCCTTCGTGACGGCCTGCGCGAGATCAGCCACGGACGCTGGGAAGGACTCACGCGCGCGGAGGTCGAAGCGCAGTTCGGCGACGAGTACCTGTCATGGGAAGAGGATCCGTTCACCTTCGCGCCGGTCGGCGGCGAATCCGGAGTGAGCGTGCTCGCGCGCGCGTTGCCCGTGATCCGCGACATCGTGGTGGCGCACGCTGGCCAGAACGTGCTGGTCGTCTCCCACAAGGCGACGCTGCGATTGATCCTCTCGAGCCTGCTCGGGTTCGATGCGCGCGGCTACCGCGACCGGCTCGACCAGTCGCCCGCCTGCCTCAACGTGGTCGACTTCAAGGATCCGGTGCGCGCGCGACTCATGCTGTTCAACGACATCTCGCATTATCAGGACGAGCCACGCCGCGCCGAGGGCAACCTGTCCAAGTGGTGGGACTCGGGGACACCCGAACGCTGATTCGCGCGTTCAGGTGCATGCCTCCAATCGCCTGCTTCAATGAACCAGCGCGATCCGCCGTGATGCCTGCCGCCCGCCGCTCGTGACGCGTACCCAGTAGAGGCCCGGACGCTGCGCTGCGCGGTCATCGAGCACGTTCCAGCGAAGCGTGTGCTTCGTACCCGAACCGACACCGTGGCGTGGATCGGACACGCGACGCCCCGCGAGATCCACCAGCTCGGCGCGCCACGACTCGCCGGCGACCGCAGTGAATGTCACCGTCACTTCGGAGCGGACCGGATTGGGAGCGACACTCAGCGCGAAGGTCTCACCGGACTCCAGCGGAACCGAGACGTTGCCCTGATTCACATACCAGGGCTCGGCCGTGGCATCGTTCTGAAAGAATGCCAGCAGACTGTTGGCGACTTTCGCGCGAGCAGGCGTGGCGGGATGGGTGCCGTCGGCGGCGAATTCATTGCACGCCCAGGTGAGTCCGTCGTCGCGCGGATAGAGACCGTCCGCCCACATATACGGACCCCACGACAGCCACGGCGCCTCCACAAGACCTGAGCCCGGATCCCAATTGAGACTGTCTTCGCCGGCAATCTGCGAATCGATCAGCCACTTCACCGCGAAACCGGATTCGTACGCGTAGGGCTCCGGGTTGAGCGTGCCCGTCGCATAGCCCGCGTAGATGCGGCTCGTAAGATACGCGAGCCTGACGTTGGGAAACAGATCGTGAATGATGCGCACGATCGCGCCGAGGTTGTTCTGCAAAGCAAGGGTCGCTGCGGGGAATCCGCCGGTCGGGCCCGCGTTCGCCTGTTTGATCCACACCGCCTGCACCTGCGCCGCTGACGAGCCGAGCGAACTCAGTCGCGCGCTCACGAAATCCCAGTAAGCGGCCGTGGGCGTGTTGGTGCGGTCGGCGGACTGCCCGCCCTGAGCGCAGTCGATCACGAGCACCCGGGGATTCTTCAAGGGATCGGCGGTGGCGAGCGGGACGAACGTGGAGAACTCCTGCGTCGCGTTGCTCATGCCGATCGAGATCAGAACGATACGCCCGTTCGGATCGGGGTGACCGAGTGTATCGAGCGGTTGGATCGCATTCGCGATCGCGATTCCCGCCGCATCGTGGGCCGGCGGGCGCGTATTGCCGCCATTCCCATAGAGGCCGCCCGGAAAGCCTTGATAGAGACCGGGGCCGAGATCGGTGAGCGGGATCATCCCCGTCGTGTCGTTCGCGCAGTTCGCAGCGCGCGCGGGAGCGGTGACGAGCATCCACGCCAGACTCACGGCGGTCATAAATGCGAGATGATGCTGGCGGCCGCGGGACATGGGACCAATCTCCAGATCGTCACTGGGAATGCATCGACTGCGAGGCGCACGTCGAGTCTGCGCTCAACGCGATGCCAGGTCCAGCGCTTTCCATTCGAGCGCCCCGCACGCTCTCCGCCGCGTCGATCGCGCGCCACGCGACCGAACGGCGCCCCGACGGCCGTGCGGACGGCGGCTTCGCTCAGTTCCCCCCGACCTTGACCGGCGCGCGCTTCGATCCCGAACCCGACGCGCGCCGCAGCATCCGGCCCGTCGTTTCGCCGAACCGCTCGGCGGCCGGAGGATCGAGATTCGCGAGCACGACGAACGTGTAGGGACCCGCAGCAACGAACAGACCGTTCACGCCCTCCGATCCGCCGGCGATCCCGAGTCCAAACTTCTCGCCGAACATTGCCGGCGCCTTACCCGGGGGAAAGAACTTGCCCGCGCGCACGGCGTGCGCGAAGCGCACGAGGTCGCCGACCGTCGAGTATCCGCCGCCCGCGGGGCTGCCGCGTCCGAGCCGATGTTCGTCATTTGGGCGGCGTCCGTCGCCGCCGGTCGTGTCACCCGATGCGCGGCCACGGCCCATGTAACCGGTCGCGAAGCCCTCACCGATCTCTTCCGCCGCGTAGTGGTCGGTGCTCGTCATGCCCGCGGGCCCATAAATGTGAGCGCGCACGTACTCGTAGTAGTCCTCGCCCGACGCCTTCTCGATGATCGCGCCGAGCAGAACGAAGCCGCCGTTCGAATACGCCTGCTTCGTGCCCGGCTCGAAGCGCAGCGGAAGGTCGCGCACCATCGCGTACCAGTCGGCGACCGTTCGCAGAGTGGAGGCGCGCTCCTGGATGTCCGCGTGGCTGAAGACGTCGGGAACGCCCGCCTTGTGGTCGAGCAACATCTGGATCGTGATCTTCTTCGCACTCGCAGCCGGATAGTCTTTCAGGTAGCGGTCGATCGTGTGATCGAGGCCGAGCTTGCCCTGCTGCGCCAACTGCATGATTGCCAGGTGGGTGAAGATCTTGTTGATCGAGGCGAGATTGAAGCGTGTGTCGAGCCGGTTCGGGATCTTTGCCTTGCGCGAAGCCATGCCGTAGGCGTGCTCGAACAGCGTCTTGCCGCCCTTGTCGAGCACGACGGCCCCCGAGAACGCTCCGGACTTCGCCAGCGAGTCGAGTTCAGCCGCAAGTGCCACGACGATCTGCTCGTCCGTGGGCGGCGGAGCGTTGTCGGCGACTTCGGGTTCTCTGCGAACCGGCGGTGCCGCACCCGCGTTGGGATCCGCGTCGGCCGGTTCCACACGCAGCGCGACGAGCCCATGAGGGGCTTCCGGCTCGCACATGAACCCGATCAGGAGGTTGCCGCTGCGCTCGGTACGCGCGACGACCTCGATGAAATCCGCGCGGCTCACTTTCACGCTCAGCGGCGTGATCGCGCCATGTTCGTCACGCATCTGCTGCCACACATCGAGGCGCAGTTCCACGGGACGCCGCGCCAGCGCCTCCTTGGAACCGTGCGCGGCCCAGAACGCGCGCATCGCCGGCTCGCCGGAGTTGAACGCAGCGAAGTAGTCGCGAGCGTGTCCGCCGGGAGCCGTGGCCGGATACTCGATGCCGGCGGCACTCGCGCGAGTCGCCGGGAACAACAAGGTGGCAACCGCCACCAGCAGCGCGGCATGGATGAAGCGTCGCATCACGGAGATCCTCCTGGGAGTCGGTCGATGATCGCGGAACACGTCGCGACGGAAGCTACGCGGTGCGTGTGAAGGAGCGATGAAGGACGAAGGGCCGCGATCGGGGGCGGGCGGACGCGGTCCGCGTGACGCCACGCGTCATCGCGCGCTCCCGCGCTGGCGCACTTCGCGCTCCGTCCACCACGCAGCGATCCCGGCCGCGCCCGTCACCCACGCGCCGCGTGCCGCGAGCCACTCGAGTGTGGCGGCATAGCACGCCCACCAGCCCGGATGCAGTTCTTCGGCCGCCGCGTTCGGATGCCACAGCAGCACCGCGAGCCCGCCGACCTGCTCGACGTGCTCGAGATGCTCGCGCACGCGCGCGATCGCGCGCGGCGCGTCGAGTTCGAGACTGCGGAACAGCGCGCCGTCCATCACGGAGAGCGGCACTTCGATCAATGCTCGCGCGGCGCGGCGCTCCGGATCCCACGGACGGAACGGCGCGGCGATCCCCGCGCGGAATCCGACTTCCTCGTTGTAGCCGAGCGTGGTGTCGTAACCGAAGCCCGCGCGCTCCTGCGCCGTCCAGGTTTCGCGAATGTCGAATCGCAGGAAGTGCTGGCGATTGCCCGCGACCGGATGGCCGGTGCAGGCTTCGATCGAACGCTTCTGGCGCGCCAACTCGTCGCCATCGCGATGGCTCAGGTAGCTGCCGTGGAGTCCGACATCGAATCCGCGTTGCGACATGCGGCGCATCATGCTCTTCACGTTGGTGCGGCGGCCCTCGAACATCACCGGGTCGCCGAAGCCGTAGGTCGGATCGTATTCGTGAGCCTCAGACGGATCGGGCGGCACGAAGTAGAACGACGATCGGAAGCCGTGACGCTCTTCTTCGGTGACCCAGCGATCGAACTGGTCGTACGGATCCCGTTGCCCGCCGCGGCCCAGTGCACGCGCGACCGCGGTGAGCCCGCCGCGCACCGCGTACGAGGCTGGATGCCGCGCGCGACCGATCAGCCGCAGTGCTCCACGCAGCGAGTAGAGCGCGACGTCGTCGACATCGTGCGTGAGCGCCACGGCGAACCGCGCGCCGTTCTTCCAGCGCTCGTTGCGCTCCGGAGCGCGACCGCGCGCGGAGTGCCACGACTCTATGCGGCGTTCGAGTTGGCGCGCGCACTGATTGACGAGCGGCTGATCGAGAACTCCGAGCTCGTGGAGGCGCGAGTAGGTGCCCTTGAAGCACTGCCACTGGTCGCGCCGGTCGTTGAGGAACTCCTCCTCGCGCGCCAGCATGAACCCGATCGCGCGCAGCCACTCGACGGGAAAGACGCGTGGGGCGGCATCGGAATCGTTTGCCGAAACGACGACCGCCGGACGCGACAGCACCCCGCGCGGGCACGGCAGCCTCACCCCCGCGATCTCCGCGAGCATGAGCTGGTCCGGATCCCATCGCGGCCACAGCTCGAAGCCGATCACGGCTGCGGCTTCGGCGGGCGCCGCGTCGATCGGTCCAACGAACACCGGCGCTTCGTCGTCCGCCACGCGCTCGCCGAGATGCACCGAGCGCCAGCGCACTTCCAATACGCCGGCGAGTGTCTCGACCGTCCAGCGCGCGAGCGGGTGATCCCAAGCGAGCGGGTCGAACACGAAGCACACGCTCATGCGGGCGATTCCTCGAGGCCCGGGATGCTGCGGTATTCCGCCAGCAACTGCGGACCGACCACGCCGGTGTCGTGATAGCGCCGCACGTATGCCGGCCCGCGTGCGCCGAGCGCCGCACGCCGGGCGGGATCGCGGATCAGATCGCGCAGCACGTCGTAGAGTGTGAGCGGTTCGGCGCTCACGACCGGCAGTTCGGGACGCAGCACCGCGAACTCGTCGCGCAGATACGTGACGACCGCCTTACCCTCCGCCATGCCTTCGATCGAGAGCAATCCGTACCAGCCCATCATCAGCTGATCGACGAGGATGTCGCAGCCCGCGAGGAACGCGGGCATCTCGGCCCACGGCTGACGTTCGATCATGCGCAGCTCGACGCGCGGGAACTCGGCCTTCAGGCGCTCGATGGCCGCGATCACGTGCGGCGTGCCCTTGATGAGCTGGTTGGTCGGCGCGTGCGCGATCACGACCGGACTGCGGACGCCGTCGCGGCGATCGGGGTCCGGAAGCGGGTGCGCGCGCGATGCGGCTTCCCAGCGTCCGGCCTCGATCGCGAGCGGCAGGTTCTTCGCGTTGGGCACCGAATCGGCGAGATCGAGCGTCGAGTAGAACGTGAGATCGGCGTGCGCCTGCTGATCGGCGAGGATACGCGCCTGATGCGGCGGGCGGCAGAACGGATCGCACTCGGTGCACGTCGCGAGACGGTGGGTCGCGAGCATGTGCGCACGATTGCGAACCTCACACCCGTGGAAGTGGAACACGATCTTCTTTCCCATCGCCTTCAACAGAGGAATGTCGATCCGGCGCGGAAGGAACGAGGTTCCGAAGTGGAAGTGGAACACGTCGAACGCGCCTGCCCATTTCGCGAACGCCGTGCTCATCGCCACGCCTTTGCCGAACGTGGTCGCATGGCGATCGAGATCGACCACGATGTCGCTGACCCGCGCGTCCCACGCCACCTGATACGACAGCGCGCGCGCGTCACAGCCCGCCTCGCGCAGGGCGCGCGCGAGCATCATGCCCTGTCCCGCGAGTTCGTAGACGCCGTGCAGCACGCGCAGCGGGCGGCCGTGGTGGAGCGGCGAGACCGAAACACCCGGAGGCAGCGGCTCGGACAGCACGGGATGGCGCACCTGCGCTATCGTGGCAGGTGCTTCGTGCCGGACCACTAGCGATATTCCGAGGGCATGAGGATGCGTCGCGCGGCGCCACGAGCGAGGCCGATGCCGAGCGAGATACTAGGCCGGCGCGAGAATTTCACCGCCTGGCTCAGCCACTCGTTCCAGATCGAAGGCACCTCGAGATGGAACCGCCGCGGCGCGTGCAGCAGCGCGTGCTTGAGCCCGGCGTCGTCGGCCGGGGCTTCGCCTTCGAACACATTGCGCGCGAGCAACAGTTCGCCCACGCGATGCGCGTCGGGTCCGACCAACGCGGGTAATCCGCGCTCGTGCGCCAACTGCAGCGCGCGCGCGTTCTCGTCAGCGCTGCAGCGCGCATTGTGGATCTCGACCAGATCGATCCGCGCGAGCATGCCGTCTTCGAGGCGGTGCCACTTGTAAGGATGCGGCAGCAGCACGAGCCCGCCCTGAGCATGCACCGCGTCGCAGAACGCGACTGGATCGCGCTCGAGCACGTCGGCGGTGAGGAACATTCCGATCAGGTCGCCGCAATCGGTGCGCACTTCGCTCGAAACGATCACACGCACCGTGCTGCGGCTCGCGACGGCGGCGGCCCGCGCATCGATCGCGCCGGCCCACGTGTCGTGATCAGTGACCGCGAGCGCATGAACGCCAGCCTGCTGTGCGCGTCGCACGAGTGCGGCGGGGTCGGCGAGCGAGTCGAACGAATGACGCGTGTGCGCGTGCTGAACGAACGTCCAGGTCATTGGCGCGTGCTCGTGAATTCGCGCCACGCGCCGGGCGCCGAACGCGCCCATTGCAGCAACTCGCGCCAGGTCGGACCGAGATCGTCCGCGCGCCACGTGTGCGCGACCGCGGGCGACAGCGCATCGCGCAACACCGGAATCAATGCGCTCGGCCGGTACAACCCATGCCACAGATCGCCGCCGAGCGGCCACGAAATCCGCCGCGCGGGATACGGCGTCTGTGGTGCAAGCGAGTGGCCTTCGAGCAGCGCGACCAGGTCGGCGGGAAAGTTCACGCCCGCGGCCAGTGCCGCATCGTGCGAGCCCCAGAACTTCGCGTTGATCTCCATGAGCACGAGCGGTGCGGGTGTCAGGGCGGCTCCCCGCCAGTCTCCATTACGCGCGGTCACGCCTCCCTTCGCACCCCCCTTGAACTCGACCATCGCCACGCCATGCCACTGGAGCGCATCCAGCAGTTTCGTCCCCGCCCGCTCCAGCTCGGGAAACTCGGGCACGCTCTCGGCACATGCGCTGGCACCGCCGCTCGGCGGCCACTCGCGCACGCGGCGGTGCATGAAGTGCCGCACGCGCCGGCCGTTCCAGTAGAGCGCCGAGAATCCCCAGCCGTCGCCCGCAATGTACTCCTGCGCGAGCACGCCCGCCGATGAGCGAGTGCGGACGTCTTGGAACGCCTCGGCAAGCTCGGCGGTCGTTCGTACGTAGCGTACGACCTTGCGTCCCTCTTCGCGCGCCGACTTGAGCACGAGCGGCGCGCCGAACTCCGCAAGCGCCGCCCGCGCGGCGGCTTCGTCGGCGACCACGCGCTCGTGCGGCGTGCGCACACCGGAGGAGCGCGCGATCTCGCCGGTGCGCGTCTTGTCGTTGGCAATCGCGAACGCCTCACGCGGCGGAAGCGCACAGCGGACGCCGGCAGGCCATCGCTCGCGCAGGCGATCGGCGGCGGCGACCGAGCCGTTGCCGACCGCGACCACGCTCACCGGCGCGAGCGCGGTGGCGAGCTCGATCAGACGCGCGTCATACGCCGGGGCGGACGGTGCCGGAGACGCGTGCCATGCGCGCACGAACTTCGAGTGCACCGAGGGCGCGCGCGACGACTGCGCGATCACGTGCACTTCGTGCCCGCTCGCGGCGAGCGCGCGCACGATGCCCAGCGTGTGCTTGAATTCGCCGTCCGTCACCACCACGCGGCCCGGGGCCGCCACACCGGAGTCCGGGGTCATAGGGCGCGCAGTCTACGCTACCCCGCGCGCCGGTGCCCGTCGCCGAGCAGCCGTACCAGCCGGCGCGTGAGCCCGGTGAGCGGAACATCGTGCGCATGCGCATCCACCCAGCGCAAAGCCGGACCCAACTCCGGCGGCGACGAGACCGTGCCGCGCCACACTTCGACCTCGATCGCATGGTGCGTGATGCGATGTTTCACGCGATGGGCGGTCGGCGACAGCGTGCACCTGACGCCGAGTATTCGAAGCTGCGCGCGCAGAGCCGCGCGTGCGGGCACGGAGCCAAGCTCGACGCCGGGCGGCTCCCACATGCCATCGAGCAACCGCCCCGCTCGCCGCGCGAGCAGCCAGCGGCCGTCCTTCTCGCACATCACGACCGCGCGCCTCACCACAACGGTCGCGGCGCGCTTCGCGACCGGCGGATAGCGCTCCACCGTGCCCTGCGCGTACGCGGCACAACTCGCGCGCATCGGGCACGCTTCGCAGTGCGGCCGGCGCGGCGTGCACACCGTGGCTCCCAACTCCATCAGCGCCTGATTCCAGTCGCCAGCGTTGCGGCGCGGCACCAGCATCGCCGCCAGCTCCCACAACGCGCGTGCGCCGCGCGGATCGCGCACCGACCACGGTTTGGCGAACCAGCGCGCGAACACGCGGGCGACGTTTCCATCAAGCACCGGGAGTGCGGTGCCGAAAGCGATGGAGAGCACCGCGCCGCGCGTGTAGCGGCCGACGCCGGGCAGGGTTCCGAAGCCGGCTTCATCACCGGGGACCGTTCCGTCGTGTTCGCGCACCACGGTGCGCGCGGCCTCGTGAAGATGGCGGGCGCGCCGGTAGTAGCCGAGCCCCGACCACGCCTCGAGCACCTCCGCCTCGGGAGCGGCGGCGAGATGCCCGACGGTCGGAAAGCGCTCGATGAAGCTCTGATAGAATGGCAGCGCCGTCGCGACCTGAGTCTGTTGCAGCATCACCTCAGACACCCAGATGCGATACGGGTCCCGGGTATTGCGCCATGGAAGGTCCCTGCGGTTTCGCCGATACCAGCCGAGCAACCGCCGCTGCAACGCCGCGACCCCATCGGGGGCGGCAATCGAAGTGGGTGCAGGGGATCGACTCAATGTCCGACTCCGATCATCGTTCCGACTTCGTCCGGCTCGTGCAACAGCCCGAGCCCGCGATCGATCTCGCGCGCGCCGCACTCCTGGTCGCCGCTGAGTCCGACCCCAACGTGGATGTCGACGGTGAAATGCATCAGCTCGATTCGTGGGCTGCCGAACTGCGCGGCCGGCTCGAGCCCGGCTGGAACAACTTGCAGAAACTCGCGCGACTGCGCGCGTTCGTGTTCGAGGAGCTGGGATTTCGCGGCGACCGCCTCGACTACTATAGCCCGAGCAACTCCCTGTTCCACGAAGTGCTGAAGCGCCGCCGCGGAGTTCCGCTCACGCTCGGCATCGTCATGCTCGAACTCGGATGGCGCATCGGCATCCCGTTCGAAGGTGTGGGCTTCCCCGGACACTTCCTCGTGCGGCTCACCGGCGAGGAGGCGGATCTGCTGTTGGACCCGTTCCGCCGCGGCATGTCCGTGGACGAGCGCGACTGCAAGCAGATGCTGCTCGAAGCGACCAACGGCAAGCTCGAGTTCGAGCCGCAGCTGCTGGTCTCGGTCGGCAAGCGCGCGATGCTCACGCGCCTGCTGACGAACTTGAAGGGCGCCTACCTGCGCGCCGGCAGCGACGACCTGGCACTGACCGCGGTCGACAAGCTGCTCGTGCTCCAGCCCGACGACATCGAGGAAGTGCGCGACCGCGGACTGCTGCTGTACCGGCTCGGACGCTACTCGGCCGCACTCACCTGCCTCGAGCAGTACCTCGAGGGCCTGCCCACCGCGCGCGACCGCGCGACGATCGAGCGGCACATGACGGCGTTGAAGCAGTTGATGGCGAGCTTGAACTAGCTACTTCAACGCCTGCTTGAACATCTTGAGCATCGCCGCCCACGACTGTTTGTCGGCGTTCGCGTTGTAAGCCAGCGCCTCCATGCCGTAGCTCGCGGCGTCGGGATTCGTGAAGCTGTGCCTGGCTCCGGGATAGCGGATGATCCGGTAGTTGGCACCAGCGGCCTTCATTTCGGCATCGAACGCCGCGACCTGCTCGGGCGAAACGAATGAATCCGCGAGCCCGGTCATGACCAGCAACCGCGCGCGCACCTTGCCCTTCTCTGCCGGGTGCTCAGTGGCCAGCGCGCCATGGAACGTCGCGACCGCATCGAGATCGGCACCCGAACGCGCCATGGCGAGCGCGATCGCGCCGCCGAAGCAATAACCGATCGCCGCGATCTTGTCGGGATTCACGTGCGGATCCTGCTTCAGCTGATCGAGCGCCGCCTGAAACCTCGCCGTGACGACCGCCACATCCTTCGTCGCGTCGGCCACGAACGCCTGCGCGTCCGCGGGATGCGTCGTGACCTTGCCCTTGCCGTACATGTCGAGCGCGAACGCGACGTAGCCCGCCTTCGCGAGCTGCTCGGCCCGCTGGCGCGCATACGCGTTGTGCCCCCACCACTCGTGAACGACGAGCACGCCGGGACGCTTCGTCTTCACGGCGTCGTCCCACGCCATGAAACCTTGAAGCGCGGTGCTGTCCTGCTGGTATTCGACCTCGCGGGTCTTCACTTCGGCGGCGGACGGTAGGGCCGTGACGGTGAACGCCGCGGCGGCGATGAATGCGACGAGATATTTCATGGAGGCTCCTTTCGGTGGAGCTCAGGGGTGACAGGCGCTGACGGCCACAACGTGAACCTCGAGCGCCAATCTACCCCTGGCCACCGGGAAACTCCATCACCACGCCCTACCGCAGAACCACCACGCGCGCACTGCGCGACACACCGCCGTGATCCATGCGCGCCCAGTAGATCCCGGGGCGCAGACCCGCACTGGAACCGAGGTCGATCGCATGACGCCCGGCAGCAAGGCCGCGGGATTCGTGTCGCAGCACCACGCGGCCGCCGGCATCGATCACACTCAGTCGCGCGTCTCCGCCATGTGGCAGCGTGACGGCGAGCCGCAGATTTGCGCGGGCCGGATTGCCTCCCAGCCACTGGATCGAAGAGCCGTCTTCACTCGACCCGCTCGCAGGCGGCACCGCCACCGGGATCTCTTCGGTCACGGTGATGGACTGCCGGATCGCGACACCCGTGAGGATTTGCCGGCCGCCATTCGGGAATCTCACGATCACGCTGTCGACGATCGCTGCGTTGCCGAGACCGAAGTGCAGGGTGAATGCGTTGTGCCCGCCGAAGCTGTTCTGTGCCGAGACCTGCTGCACCAGGACCTTCGACACGCCGCCGATCGTGGCGCGCACCCACACGCGCGCACCGAGTGCCGCGCGGTTCGACACGGTGCCCACACAGCGCACGTCGAGCCAGCCATTGAGGGATGCGGGATTGCTGTTGTTGCGCAGCAGTGCGTGAGTCGAAGTGGTGCCATGCATGTAGACGTCCATGTCACCGTCGCCATCGTAGTCCGCGGCAGCGGCACCATAGTGAGGTCCGGCCAGACGCAGCGCGGTGGCGGTCACGTTCGTGAACAGGCCGGCGCCGTTGTTCGTGTAGTACTGGGAGAGCTCGGGCCCGTCGTTGGTCACCAGGCAATCCTGATCGCCGTCGTTGTCGAAGTCCGACCAGACCGAAGCGAGTGAGTGGCCCAATTGGGTCACGATCGGCCCGGCGGCAGCGGCGTTCAGCTTCAAGAACGTGCCACCGTCGTTCCGGTACAGGTCGTTGGCGAATCCGCCCGAGGGTCCGCCGTAGTTGGTGACGTAGACATCGAGATCGCCGTCGGAGTCGATGTCCACCCAGTTGTAGAGCTGGCCGTCGTGCGCGTCGGTGGCGAGCACGCCCTCGGTAATACGGCGGAAGAACGTCTCGCCCGGAGCGGACCGGCGGTTTTCGAAAAGGAAGTCGGGCGCGGTCGAGCCGTCGGCCGGGCCGCTGGCAATGAACAGGTCCGGATCGCCATCGTCGTCCACGTCGTTCCAACTGGGCGTGGTGAACGGACCGGTGACGGAACTCACCGACGAAGTGTCCACGCGCTCGAATTCGAGCGACCCGAGATTGTGCAGGACGTGGTTCGAAGTCGTGATCCCCACGAAACCGAACGCTGCACTGATCACGAGATCGGCCTTGCCGTCGAGATCGTAATCACCCCACGCGCATCCCCAGCCCTGGTTGCCGGCCACATCGCCCATCACGCCGGTCGCGATCGCCGTGAACGCGTCCGCTCCGTCGTTGCGGTAGAACACCGAGCCCCCGGGCGGGCCGCCCGAGACGAACAGGTCGAGATCACCATCGTTGTCGGGATCCGACCACGAACACCCGATCGCGTTGGCGTGATCCGGAGGGATGGCGGCAAGCAGCGTGAAGCTGCCGGCGCCGTTGTTGCGGTAGAGCCCCTGCTGGACGATGTAGAAATCCGGATCGCCATCGGCGTCGTAGTCCGCCCACGCGCAACCCGTGTACTGGGACGACGCGGGCACGATCGCGGTGGTGAAGGGATTCCCGGAAGTGACCCGGGTGAAGGACTGTGCGCCGACGGGTGCTGGCGCGAGCACGGCGAGCAGCAACGCGACCCGCAGAGCGTGACGTTCGAGCATGGGAGTCTCCGCGATCCAGATGAGAGCGACATGGGTGAGACGTTCCGGCCCCGGCGGCGGCGTCATCGAGAGCTAGTTTCCGATAAAAGAGACGACAAGTCAGCGGAAAAGGGACGGAGATGACCGTCCGCGTGACGAAACGGCTCGCAGCGGGGCCGGTGGATTGAATTCAGGCCAGCAGGCGATCGCGGAAGCGCCGGCTCATCGGCAATTCTTTGCCGGAATGGAGAACGACAATGTAGCCCTCGCCTTCGTCGGGACGGATCTCACTCACGTGGTCCACCTGAACCATCGAGGTGCGATGAATGCGCGCGAAGCGCCGGGGGTCCAACGTGCGCTCGAGTTCGGACATGGTCATGCGCAGCAGGTGCATGCCCGAGGCGGTGTGGATCTCGACGTAATTGCCGGCCGACTCGAACCAATGCACGTCCTCGACCCGCACCAGCCGCCAGCCATGATGCTCGCGCACGGTGAAGCGATCGACATACGACACGCCGACACTCGGCACCACCGCCGCGATGAGCGCGAGCAATCGCGCCGCCTGATCGGGATCGGGCTGCTCGAGATTCCGCCGCGCGCGAGTGAGGGCTTCGGCGAATCGTTCGTCGGCGTAAGGCTTGAGCAGATAGTCGACGGCATGAACATCGAACGCACGCAGAGCGTAGCGATCGTACGCCGACACGAACACGATCGCCGGCAAGTGACGATCGCGGATGCGCGCCACCACCTCGAATCCATCAAAGCCCGGCATCTGCACGTCGAGCAACAGCAGATCCGGTCGCAGGCCGACGATCGACTCGACCGCCTCGGGGCCGTCGCGCGCCTCGCCCACCAGTTCGAAGCCCGGCAGTGCGGCAAGCGAGTTGCGCAGGCCGTCGCGCGCCAGAGGCTCGTCATCGACGATCAAGGTTCGCAGGATCTTCATGTCGCGATGTCCGCAGCCACCGTCTCGTAAGGAATCTCGATCACGAAACGCGCGCCACCCTGCTCGGCGTTGTGCGCCAGGAATCGCATGCGCTCGCCGTAACGGTGTTCCAGGCGCGCTCGCGTGTTGGCCAGCCCCACCCCCGCGCGCCGTCGCGCGCCCTGCGGAGCCAGGCCAGGTCCGCTGTCCTCCACCCACATCCGCAGGAGAAGGCCGTCACGCTCGGCCCCGATGCGAATCTCACCCGGACCGGGCCGCACATCGAGCCCGTGCATCATCGCGTTTTCCACCAGCGGCTGCAGGATCAGCGACGGCACGCGCGCCACACGGCAATCGTCTCCAATGCCCCACGTCACCGTCAGGCGGTCGTGAAAACGCACGTGCTGGATGTCGAGATACTTGCGCAGGAGTCCGAGTTCCTCATCGAGCGTCACCTCCTGACCGAGACGTTCGTCGAGTACGGCGCGCAGGAGATCGCCGAGGTTCGCCACGGTCCGCACCAGAGTCTCGGTGTCCTGCGCGCGCGCCATCACGCTGATCGCCTGCAGGGTGTTGAAGAGAAAGTGCGGCTGAAGCTGCAGGCGCAACGCGTCGAGCCGCGCCTCGACCAGGCGTTGTCGCAGCTGGGAGGCGTCCCGCTCACGTGCGAGCGCTTCACGATGGAATTGCAGTGCGGTCCATGCGCCCACCACCGTGGCGTAGATCAGCACTTCCGCCAGCGAGTAGAGGCGCAACATGTTCACCACGGCTCGGGACCACGGCACCGGCCGGCCGGAGATGAAGATGGTGAGCGCCACCGAGATCGCCAGGTGGACCATCGTGAACACCGCCGCCCCCGCCAAGTGGACCAGCACGGGCTCCCACCACCGCGCGCTGCGGAATGGAAACCGCCGCGCGAACGCGAAGATGAACGGCGTCATGGCCGCCGCCACCAGCCAGGTGGGGAGGGTGCCGAGAAATGCGTCCAGCCAGTCCATGCCGCGCGTCTCGCCGGGCATGGGCAAGGCGCCGAAGGTCGATTCGATGGCCGTGGCGGCGAGCGCGACGGCCAGCACCAGCAGGGCGGGCCGCAGGCGAATGCCCAGCGGTGAGGTCGGCGGAATGGCGGTAGCGGATTTCGCCCCGGCGGAGCCGGTCGCTGTCTCTGAGAGAGTGTCGATCAAGACAGGCATGAAATCACCTCAGCCAGTATCCGCAGCGGAGATTGGGACGAAGGCCCGAAGCGATGTGACGAAACGGGTGCGGTTCGCATGGGCGTCCTCCGTGCACTGGAACGACAGCCTACACGTCCTCGTCCGCCGGCAACTCCACCACGAACTCCGCCCCGCGCGGATCGCGGCGCTGGGCGCGCACTTCACCGCCGTGCTGGCGCACGATCTCGTTCACGATCGCGAGGCCGAGGCCGGTGCCGCCGGTTGCGCGCACCGACTCCGCGCGATAGAAGCGCTCGAACACGTGCGGCAGATCGGCCTCGGGAATGCCGGGGCCGTCGTCGGCCACGGTGAATCGCAGTCGCTTGCCCGAGGTCGTCGTCGCGCGCTCCATCGACAGAGTCACGGTGCCGCCGGAAGGCACGTAGCGGATCGCGTTCGCGAGCAGATTCTCGGCGACTTCTTCGAGACGCCGCCCATCGGCATGCAGCCACACCGGCTCCGGCTCACCCATCCACGCGAGCGTGAGTCCCGCCGCGCGAAACCGCGGCTCCAATCTTCGCGCAGTATTGCGGCACAACTCGGCCCAATCGAGGCGCACTCGCTGGAGCGGGGTCGCACCCGCCTCGAGCCGCGCGAGGTCAAACAGCTCGTTGATCATCGCTTCGAGCCGCTTGGATTCCGCGAGCACGTCCTCGAGATAGCCTTTGCGCTCTTCGACGGTCGTCGTCACGCCGGGATCGAGCAGCGTCTCGACGTAGCCGCGGATCGAAGTGAGCGGCGTCGCCAGCTCGTGCGAGATGTCGGCCAGCAGCCGGCGGCGCTGGCGATCGGTTTCCTCGAGTCCCGTGCGTGCCGCGACCACACGATCGGCCATGCGATTGAAGCGATCTTCGAGCCGCTCGATCTCGTCGCGCCCGCGATCGTCGTCCGCGGTGGGAAGAACACCACCGGTGATGCGGTCGGTGACGCGCTCGAGCGCGTTCAGCCGCCGCGCGAGCAGGCGCACCAGGAACAGCCCCGCACCACCCGAGACGATCACCGCGAACGGCAGGATCAGCAACACGCCGCGCGATTCGGGAAGCGACCACAGATTCGCGCCCGACGCAGGGCCGACCACCGCGAGCTCTCCGAGTGCGCGTCCGCCACGGACCACGGCTTGATGTGCGAGCAGTTCGAACCTCTCGGCGGGCAGTTGGGGGCCACGCGTATCTGCGGCTGGAGGTGGTCCATCGAATGCGAGTAGTTGCCGACCGTCGACGGCGGAATCCGAAGATGCCGGGGCTGGCGGTTCCTCGAACGCGAGCGGCGGTCCGTCCGCAGACCACGGCGGTGGCTCATCACCGAGATCGCCCGGGGGCCGGCCACCGCCAGGTCCATCTCCGAGCGGACCTCCGAACGGTGGCGGACCACCTCCCGCGCCGGGCGGTCCGTCCGGACCGCCCAGGGGACGCATGCGCGCATCCGCCGCCGAATCCGCGAGCCCCGCCGCCGCGAGCACCGCGACCACACCGCGATGCGCTTCGGGTGCCACGCGGCGATCGTGCAGCACGCGTCCATTGCGCGCGCAGAACACGAGCAGCTCGCCGCGCTCGCGCGTGGCGTTTGCGTGCAGCACCTCGATCACGTCGGGCACCACCGCCTGATCCGGCAGCTCCGCGATGTCGCGCGAGACGCGATCGATCGTGGCTTCGGCCTGCTCGCGCGCCCCGCGCGTCGCGAGCGGTCGCAGGACCGCGACGCTCACGATCACCTGCAGCACGGTCGCCACCACCACCACCACCAGAAACACGGAGGCGAACGTCCAGAACAGGCTGCGTGTGCGCACCTTCATGACGCGCTCACGTGTCGGCGAAGCGGTAGCCCGCGCCCCACACGGTCTGCAGCCAGCGCGGCGCATCGGGATCGACTTCGAGCTTCTTGCGCAGGCGGCTCACGATGTTGTCGATCGAGCGGTCGCCGACAATGCGATCGTCGCCCCACACCTGCGTCATCAGCGCTTCGCGCGTGAACACGTGGCCGGGCCGCGAGGCGAGGAAGTAGAGCAGATCGAATTCGAGCGTGGTGAGGATCACGCGCTCGCCGTCGCGCTCGGCGTCGCGCCGCGCGGGATCGATGCGCAGCGTGCCGAACACGAGCGCGCGTTCGCGCGAGGCCGGCGTGGTACGGCGCAGCAGAGCGCGCACGCGCGCGATCAGTTCGGAAGTTCCGAACGGTTTCGTGAGGTAGTCGTCCGCGCCGACTTCGAGCCCGAGCACCTTGTCGCTCTCGCCCGATCTCGACGTGAGCATCAGGATCGGCACGTCGCTGCTACGGCGCAGACGGCGCGTCACCTCGAGGCCGCCGAGACCGGGCAGCCCGATGTCGAGCACGATGAGCGCCGGCTCGAGCCGCGCGAATTCGGCGAGGGCGGTGTCGCCGTCACCCGCGATCGTGCACGAGTAACCCGCCGCCTCGAGATTCTTGACGACCAGCGCGGCGATGCGCCGGTCGTCCTCGACCACCAGGATCATGGGGTTCATGGGCGACAGGTTCGAAGAACGCGCCGCGAATGACAAGCCGGCGGCGCATCCATCCCGGACCGGCACCGGCGCGCAGCACCGCGCGGGCACTGCGCAGACCGGGCGAGTCCGGACATCAACCTCGCAGCGGCGCGGCTCAGTGGCTGCCCATCGTCGCTCGCGACTTCTTCAACTTCGCCCGCTGCTCGGGCGTGAGCAGCGCGCGCACGGCGAGCATTTCCATCACGTGCGCCTTGTGCATCGCGGTTCGTAGCTGGCCCACGCGCTCGACCGCCTCCCCGACCGTGTTCAGGTCGGGAGCGTCGCGCTCGATCTCCTGGCGCAGATCCAGCTCGGCGATTCTCACGTCGGCGCCGAGCCGGATCCGGCGGCGCATCGCATCGTCGTGCAGTGCTTCGATCTTCGCGCGCTGCGACGCGGTGACGCCCGCGCGTTCCAGTTCCTCGGGTGACGGCGGCCGCATGCCCGGCGGCGGCCCGGGCGGACCGCCGTGCGGACCGAATTCGTCACCTGGGCCGCCCATCGGCCCGCCCGGCGGCGGGAACTCGCCGCGCCCCACGCCGGGCCCGCCCTGCGATGCGTGCGGCCCTCCCGGCCCGCCGCGATCCCCATGCTGCGCGAGCGCAGCGGAGCTGAGCGCGGCCACCATCACGAATGTGGCGAGTGCCGCCATGACGATTCTGCGTTTCATCGATCCCCCTGAAATGCGCGCCGCTACTGGAGCCGGACCACGCGTGCCGTCTCGGAACCGCGATCGGTGTCGAGCCGGTAGAAGTACATGCCGCCCGGCACTTCGTGGCCCGCATCGTCGCGGCCATCCCACGTCACCGAGTAACTGCCCGGCATCGCGGAAGTGCGTTCGTACAGCCGGCGCACAGTGCGGCCGGAGATGTCATAGACGTGGAGCTGGACGCGCGACGACAGCATCAGCTCGAAGCGCAGCGTCGTGCTCGACGGGAACGGATTGGGCGAGCCGGCATAGAGCCGGACCGTGCGCGTCACCGACTGCGGCGTGACGGCGAGTGGCAGGCCCGCGCCGTTGGGTCCGAAGATCTGCATGCGGAACGCGGGCGACGAAGCGACTCCGCCGCTCGCGGCGGCATCGGAGACATACCAGCGACCGAACAACTCGCGGCCATACAGCGAAGAGTCATCCGCAATCGCGATCGTCGCCGAGCCATATCCATTGCCCGCGCCCGAACCCGCGAGCGTCGTGGCGACGTGTGCGAACGACCCGGTCGCCGGAATCCCCCCGTTCGCGGCGGGCTCGATACTGTCGATCACGAGCACCGCGTTGGCACCGCCCAGCGCACCGTACACGCCGACCGTGAACTGCGGATTGCCGGCGATGGGCGGCTCGAGAGCCACGACCTGTGGCGTGAGACCCGACGCCCCCGCGAGGCCACCGGCCAGCACCTGCGGCACGAACGCGCTCTCGCTGAACAGCGTGGGCCGGTCGAACGGCGCCGTCTGCGCCGCAACGCGCGGATCCGTGAGCGGACGGCTCATGAACGCGATCAGCTGCGCCTTCTCGTTCGCCGTCAGATTGAGCGGCCGGATCGCCGCCGCCTTGTTGGGAGCATTGAAGTCACCGCCGCGATCGTAGAAGTCGACGACCTCGGCGAGCGTCGAGAACCGTCCGTTGTGCATGAACGCCGAACGCAGCGAGACGTTGCGCAGGCTCGGCGTGCGGAACGCACCGAGGTCGGCCGCTTGATGCGTGACGATCATGCGGCCGGAATCCTCGGCTGCCGGACGCACGCCGATGTAGTGGAACTGGTTGTCGGACATCAGCGAACCCGCGTGGCACCCCGCGCAGCCGACGCGGCCGAACAACTGGAAGCCCGCGTTCTCCTGCGGCGTGAGCGCGGCACCATTTCCCGCGATCAGCGCGTCGAACGGCGTCTGGGTTGAGAACAGCGTGCGCTCGTAGCTCGCGATCGCCATCGCGATCTTGGCCGCCGTAACCGCGACCGAACCGAACGCCTCGTTGAACAGCTCGGGATAGCCGCGGCTGTTGATCCACGTCATCAGATCCGCGGGCACGACTGCCGACAGCGCGAGCGGCTTCGACGCGGCGATGCGCGCGGTCACGTCGGACCACCCGCGGCCGACGTGGCCCATCTCGGCCGACGACAGCGGCGGCCCCAGCACCTGGTTCTCGAGCGCGCCACCATTCGGAAGCACCGTGGTGCCGGTCTCGGGATCGATGAACGTGCCGCCCGCGCGGCCGTCCCAGAACGTGACCGGCGAGTATCCGGAGTTGATGAACGACGGCGCGAGCCGCCCCGTGACCTGTTCGTGCATGCTGAACATGCCGGAAGCGTGCAGCGATCCGTCCGCGTGATTGAGCACAACACCCGGCGAACCCACGATGTCGTCCGCGGTGCCCGTGATGCCGTCGAGCCCCGGGTTCGTCGCGCGTGACGAACCCGCGACCGAACGCGGATCCGAACCGCCGCCGCGCGCCTGATGGCAGCTTCCGCACGCGACCGTTCGCGTCGACGACAGCTGCTCGTCCCAGAACAGCACCTTGCCCAGGTTCGCCTTGGCGTTCGTCACCAGATTGCCGGCGGGCTGCGGCGGCGGGGGCAGCGGGGTGAGCGGCGGCGGCGGCTGTGCGAATGCGGGCGAAGCGGCGAGCGCGATCAGGATGATCGAGCGAAGGACATGGTTCGTGCGCATCGGATCCCCTCTTCCCTATGTCGTGGGCGATGTCGCGCGGCTGGCGCGGCTGAACTCGGACACAGAAGGAGGATCGGATGAAGTTGTCACAGAAGTTTGTCAGCGGCGTGAAAGTGCGGGAGAAGTCGAGAGGCGAGATGCGAGAGAATGCGCGTGATGACGGACGGTTCGGTGACGAACCCAATGATGCGCACCTCACCACCGCAGCGCGGGCAGACCTCGATGTCCACCGCGTACAACCTCCGCAACAGCTCGGCCCACCGTCGCTTGCGCGCTCGCAACGCGGGCCAGACCTCCGCACCGTCCGCGGCACGCGACGGCGCACCCGGCGTTCGCGCCAGCACCACCCTGCGCCGGTGCCACCACACCCGCAGCCTCGTCGCGTAGGCGCCCGAGTAGCGCACCCGCACCTCGTAGCGCTGGGGCACGTGGTCCACGCGCGATGAACTCGAGTGCCTTCATCCGGGTTGGGCGACCGCCGCATTCAGGAGCTGCGTCACTTGATTCGCACGACCTTGGTGCTCCGCACACGATCCCCGCTCATGAGTTTGACAAAATAGACTCCTGGATCGACGCGATCGCCACGATCATTGCGACCGTTCCAGGAAACGGACTGCGGTCCGACGCTCTTGAGCCCGCGCGCCAGTGTGCGGACCGCAGTGCCGAGGACATCGTAGACCTGAATGTCCACGTGACCGGGAGCCACCAGCACGAATGAAATGTCGGCCGATCCACGAGTAGGATTCGGTAAGGCTTTCAGCGCTCCGGCAAGCGGATCGAGTCCAATTGGAACTCCGGCCACTGCCGCGGGATCGTTGAGCGCAAATGTGAAAGTGGCAAGGCTTTGATCGTCGTACGGATGATCCCCGCCCGAAAACGATACCGTGACTCGATGCTTCGAGGCGATCGGTGCGTCGGGAGCGATCGTGAGTCGAACCAGGGGGCCTTCCCAGCTCTCTCCGGACAACAGTGATTCCGGCGCCACGGCGACGAATTCGTTGAAGAGGTCGGGGGTTGCGAACGACTCGGTGAGATCTGAAGAGACCGAGTTGAGATACACCACATCCGGAGTCGAATTGGTAATCAAGACTTCAACGAGGACGCTGCTTCCGGGATTGCCCATGACCAGGGGAGTCAACGGAGTCACATCCAGTTCTGTCGCGGCTGCCATTGAAGTCGGCACTATTCCGGCCATGAGGCAGAGAACCGCATAGAGGATAGATTGTTTGAACATGATGGTCTCCTTAGGGAAGGCTTATCCAACCGAGAATGTTGATGTACTGAACGGGCGCCTCACCGTACTTGGCGATCCCAGTAACCTTGGCCCTTGATCCGGAGGCGAGCCCCGTTTCGCTCAATGAGACCACGAAGTAAGCGTTGGCATAGGTAAAACTAGGGAGCCCCGTCGCGCTAATAGTTCGCGGAAGGTCTACCGAATGATCGGCCTTACGGGGTGGTGTGAGCCCATTGATCTTCAGATCCAGGATCGTGACCGGGCCGTTGGTGCTCGTGCAGCCGATATTCTGCACGAAGACGCTGATCGGAATACCATCGTTGGCTGCGAACAAATCGGCGTAGTTTGGTGAGCCGTTGACGAAACCCTCAACATTGGGCGGGCTATCGTTGAAGTGCGCCGTTGCACAGTCGCCAGCCGTGCGCTGACCGATGGCATCGGTGGCGATCAATTTGAATTGCACTGACGAGGCGCCGCTGAGCGTGAGGTACACTGAGTGCGATGTCGACAACCCGTCGGAAGCACTCAAAGCGTTGACGAGACTCCCGCAACTGGATCCATACAGAACCAAACCATAGGTCGGGATGTTGGTTGTCCAGGTGACGAGCCCGGTGGTGCATGAAACCGGTCTTGTGATCGTCGAAAGGATCTGAGGCTTCGTGAGGTTGAGAGTGACAACGCGGGACAGGGCTGAACTGCTTCCGGTCGTGAAGACGCGGCACCGATAGTTGCCCGCATTCGAAGGGTTAACGGAGGCAATGGTATACGTGGATGAGGTCGCCCCGGGGATCGAGATCCAGCCTGTTGAAGTGTAGAACTGCCATTGGAACTGCGGCGCCACGCATGCCGTCGCGCCGACGTTGAACGAAACCGAGGTCCCTAATGCGGCCGTCGCATTGACGGGTTCGCTGGTGATGGTCGGCGATGACGGGCAAAGCACGACACGCAGGTAGCACAAATTGCTTTTCACCGTACCGCACGCGTCGGTCACCCATAGCTGGTAGTAACCCTGGTCGGCGAGGACCGGATTCGAGACGGTCAGCGTGGACGTCGTGGTGCCCGAGAACTTCGCGTTCTCCAAAAGTGCGACCCCATTGCGGTGCCACCGCTGAACTCCTGTCCCCGAAACGGCGGCTGGGATGGTCACGTTCGGACCACCCGGCGTCGTCCGCAAGGAAGACGGCACTCTGACTCTGACCGCCGGGGGCAATAGCCCGGTGCACGGAGTTGTGTTGAGCAACACTGAGACCGTAGCGGAGTAGTAGTTCCCCAGAGCCAGGTCGGGCCTTCCGTCGCCGTTCAGGTCCGCGATCGCCACCGCGATGGGCCAGCCCCCGGACGCGAAGTCGGTGCTCGCACCGAAGCTGCCGGTGCCGGTGCCGAGCAACACCGAGACCGCACTGCGAACCATGTTCGCCACCGCCAAGTCCGGCTTGCCGTCGCCGTTCAGGTCCGCGATCGCCACCGCGATGGGGTCGCCCGAGTTCGCGTTCGCGAAGTCGGTGTTCGCGCCGAAGCTGCCGGTGCCCGTGCCGAGCAACACCGAGATCGTATTGGAGGCATCGTTCGCCACCGCCAGGTCGGGCTTGCCGTCGCCGTTCAGGTCCGCGATCGCCACAAAGGCGGGATTGCTTTGGGTCCCGAGCGCAAATTCGGTGTTCGCGCCGAAGCTACCGGTGCCGGTGCCGAGCAACACCGAGACCGTATTGGAGTTGTAGTTCGTCACCACCAAGTCGGGGTTGCCGTCGCCGTTCAGGTCCGCGATTGCCACCCAGTAGGGCACGATCCCGGTCTCGAAGTCAGTCTTCGCGCCGAAGCTGCCGGTGCCGGTGCCGAGCAACACCGAGACCGTGTTGGCGTTCGCCACCGCCAGGTCGGGCTTGCCGTCGCTATTCAGGTCCGCGATCGCCACCGAGTAGGGTTGGCCCCCGATCGTGAAGTCGGTCTTCGCACCGAAGCTGCCGGTGCCGGTGCCGAGCAACACCGAGACCGTACCGGACCCTTCGTTCGCCACCCGCCAGATCGAGCTTGCCGTCGCCGTTCAGGTCCGCGATCGCCACCGAGTAGGGATTGGTCTCGGTCGCGAAGTCAGCTTTCGCGCCGAAGGTGGCTGGTATGGCCGCCACCGGGCTCGTCAGAGAGACGAGAAACAGCACTGAAAGAACAAGACCGGCCGCAAAGTGGCGTGTTCGCCAACAACCAACGCGGGGCGGGGGACTCACTTCTGTTGTGGGCTCAGGAATGAGCACAGATGTGGCAATGGTCAGCGGCCTTGCGGACATGCGGGGCTCCCTTCTGTCCTGGCAGTTCACCCCGTGGTGTTGCTTCGAAGCGAAACCGCCTGGATTCGTGCGGCCAAGTGCCCCGGAGAATCGAGGGCTGGATGAAACACGGGAATTGTGGGGCCATCGCTGGGCGGGGGCAAGGCCGCCAGGTTCAGTCAGAAGCGCGCCCGCACGCCAAACCGCTCAACGCGAGAGCGACTCCACTAGAAACGAAAAGTACGCGACCCCTGCGACATCGGGCGACAACTTGAGCGTGCACTCCGCATTGCAGTGCGCGATCGAGTAGAGCCGCGGCTCGGTCACGTCGACGTACGACGCGCCGCGCGCATCGAACCGAACATCCGAACCCGCCCGGTCGGGCTCGATCCAGCCGGAGCCCGCGAGCACCCACACGCGCGCCGGTTTGCCCGCGAGCACCGGAGGCGGCGCGAGCACCGCCCATACCGCACCCGTCGTGCGAAGCGCGATGTAATTCTCGGGCCCGCCGCGCGCCGCGACGATACCGTCCGCATTCGGAGTCCAGCGTCCGACGGGATAGGCGACGTTCACCTGGCCCTCCTCCTGAAACCGAAACTGCGCGGTGAACGTCTCGGTGCGCCCGGACTGCGCACCCGCAAGTGGCCCGGCCTCGGCGCGCGCGGCTCCCAGATAGATCGCGCGTGGCGATGCCGCGGCGGGCGCGGGTGATGGCGGCGCACCCAGATCGTCGATCGGAACTCCGGAGTTCGGACGAAGTTCGGAAACCGCCCGGCGCACGGCGCGGTCGACATCCGCGGTCCGCTCGCCGCCGGTTTGGAAGACGACACGCCCCGACGTGTCGGCCACGTAGAACGCCGGCCGGTCGAGCATGCGCGGCAACTGGCCCCACACGCGATAAGAAGGATCGGACACGATCGGGAACGTGAGCCCGAGACGTCCGACGAAACGCGCGGCGACCGCGGTGTCGGCGGAAAACGCGAACTCCGGCATGTGGACACCGATCACACGCACTCCGTAGCGCGAGTAGGCGAGGTGCCAGGCCTGGACCTCCGGCAGTACCCGCAACGCTCGCGGACTGGTATCCGCCCACAGCACGACCACGACGATGCGTCCACGCAGGGAATCGGCGGTGAGCGGATGCTGAAGCCACGGACCCAGTTGCTCGAACGACGGCAGTCGTGATGCGATCGGGGAATCGAGGCCTTCACCCGCGCGGCGTCCGAACACTCCGAAGCGCGGCAGCAGAACGCCGACACCGAGCGCAATGATGAATGCGATCACGACGATTGCAACCGGAAAGCGAGAGGTCGTGGTCACACGACGTCCGGGTTGCGAACCCGCGGGGCCGCCGCCTGATCATCCACGCGCGCCACGGCGTTTCGCGGCCATCGAGGCGAAGCGCACGCGGCGCGCTTCATCGATCCACTCACAGTTCGCGAGCCATTCGAGATCCTCGATCGGCGCCTCCGGATGATGGCGCGCTTCGACCATGCGCGCGATGCTGAAGCCCGCGCACGGCCGGTCGATCCAGCGAAACTCCGAGCCGGCCCACACGTTTCCCTCCTCGAGCACCCGCAGGTACCAGCCGGTGCGGCCGTTCTCGACCACGCGCTGCAGAAGATCCTCGCGCTGCCAGCGCCTCGAGATCTTCCAGCACGGCCCGCGCGGAATCGACACCTGCACCACCGCCTCGCCGATCGCGAGCGTGTCGGCGATGCAGGCGGTGGTCTCATCGAGGCCCGCGATCGTGAAGTTCTCGCCGAAGGCGCCGTGCGGCAGATCCGGCATGTCCAGCTCCGCGCGCCACAGCGGGTAGTGCTCCGCGGAGTAGGCGAGTGCCGCGCGCTCGGGGCCGCCGTGGACTTCGCGATCGGCCTGTCCATCGCCGGCGAGACCGTTGCGCGACAGGAACACACGCCCCTGGACCGGCTCCTTCACGAACGCGGACGTCCACTGCACGTGCATCGGATGCGTGGCCCCCGCCTCGCCGCGCGTCTGCGGCAGGCCGACCTGGATCGAGACGAGTCTCGGGGCTTCTGGACGGGGTTCGGACACGGGCCTATCCTAATGCCAGCGTCGTTCCCGGCGCACACGACCATGACCACTTCCCTCATCGACACCCACGGCCGCACCGTCCGCGATCTGCGCATTTCGGTCACCGACCGGTGCAATCTGCGGTGCGTCTACTGCATGCCCGCCGAGGGCATGCCGTGGCTGCCCAAGGATCATCTGCTGACCTACGAGGAGATCACGCGGTTCGCGAGCGTGTGCCTCGGCCTCGGTGTGCATGGCATCCGGCTCACCGGCGGTGAGCCGACCGTGCGACAGGATCTGCCGGCGCTGGTCCGCATGCTCAACGCGCTCAAGCCCGACCTCGACCTCTCGCTCACGACCAACGGGCTCAAGCTGGTCGCGATGGCCGACGAGCTGCGCGACGCCGGTCTCAAGCGCGTGAACGTGAGTCTCGACACGCTCGATCCCGCGCGCTTCCATCAGATCTCGCGCCGCGACCGGTTCCACGAAGTGATCGCCGGAATGGAAGCGGCGCGACGGGTCGGATTCACGCCGATCAAGGTGAATGTGGTGCTGATGCGCGGCTTCAACGATGACGAAGCGGTGCCGCTCGCGCGCTGGGGCCGCGAGCAGGGCTACGAAGTTCGCTTCATCGAGTGGATGCCGCTCGACTTCCAGCACGGCTGGTCGCGCGAGAAGCTGGTGCCGGCCGACGAGATCCTCGCTGCGATCGAGGCGGAGTTTCCGTTCGATCTCGTCGAGGGCGACGATCCGAGCGCGCCCGCGCGCCGCTATCGCTATCGCGATGGTGCGGGCACAGTGGGCGTGATCGCTTCGGTGACGCGTCCGTTCTGCGGGCACTGCGATCGCATCCGCCTCACCGCCGACGGGCAGATCCGCACGTGTCTGTTCTCGCACAAGGAATACGATTTCCGCCTTGCGATGCGCGGTGGCGCGAGCGACGCCGAGATCGCCGATCTGTTACGCGCCGCCGTGCTGCGCAAGGAACCCGGGCACCTGATCAACAGTCCGTTCTTCCGCCAGCCCGAACGCGGCATGAGCGCCATCGGCGGATGACCGCGGGAGCATCGTGACTCGAACCGAGATCGCGGTGCTGCTCGCCATTGTCGCTGTGGGCCTGTTGTTGAGGCTCACGCCGTGGTTGCGCGACCCGGCGATCGCATTGCGCGACGACGCGGCGTACCACGAACGGCTGGTGCTGGCGACGGTCGCAGCGGGGCACGTGCCGGCGGTGGATGCGTTGAGCGAGCCGCCGCAGGGACGCCGGCTGGCGGAGCATCTCCCGCTGGGTTTGTATTCGGCCGCGGCGACGTTCCACCGCGTGCTCGCTCCGATCGACCGTCTGCCGGTGCACACGCACCTGATCCTATTCATCGCGCTCGCGGGTGCGCTGATCGCGATTCCGGTGCATCTTGCGACGCGCGCACTCGGTGCGGCTGCCGGGCCAGCACTGCTCGCCGCCGCGATCGCGGTGTGCATGCCCGCCCATCTCCATCGCACGTTCGGGCACTGGGTGCGCTACGACGCGCCGGGGACGCTGCTGATCGCGATGCATGTCGCGTTCGCGCTGCGGGCGTTGCGATGGGACGGACGGGCGGAAGCTTCGTCGCGTGTCGCGGGCATCGTGAAGGCGCCGCGCGCGAGCGAGATGCGCGGGCTGATGATCGACGCCGCGCTCTCGGCCGCGTTCCTGATCACCGCGGCCTCTGTGTGGCGTGTGACGCTGTTGTTCCCGTTGCTGGAAGCGGTGTTCGTTCTGCTGGCCGTGTGCGTGAGCGGAGCCGGCCGCGGCCTCGCGGTGTGGTTCGCAACAGTCGCGCTCACCGGCACCGCGGCGTTCGCGGTGATGGACCCGATGCGCGCGCAGCACTTCGTGATTTCGGTGGCGTGGGTGCTGGTAGTCGGCGCTGCATCCGTTGCCGCGATCTCGGCGGCGAAGCCGCATGCTCCCGCGTGGATGCGCCTGGCGTGGGTGGGTGCCGCGTTCGCGATCGCGCTGATCGTGATGACCGTGTTGCCCGCGGGTCCGTACGACGCCACCGCCCAAGTGTTGAGGTTGAAGCTCGCGCGGCTCCTGCATCTCGCGGATGCCGGAAGTCCGCTCTCGCACCTGATGCTCGATGTAATCGAGCTCTACTCCCTGAGCCCCGCGGCACTCGTGATCGGTCCGCAGCAGTTCTTCGCGCTCGGGCCGTGGTTGGTCGCGGCGCCGTTCGTGCTGCGCGGGGTCGGCGGGCGTCGCGGCGTCGCCGCCACGCTGGCCTCCGCGCCGGGGCTGCTCGCGTTCCTGTGCGTGGTACTCGCGGTGCTCACGATGCTGTTCTCGCGCAACAAGGTGCTGCTGGCGCCGTGGGTCGCGGTGGTGTGCGGCATGATCGCCGCCCGACTGTTCGTGGCACCGCCGACCCCGGCGACACCGCTCGCGACCGCGGTGGCGCGGCGCGGCAAAGGCAAAACACGTACACGCGAAGCTCAGCCCACGCAGCCGGGCAACGCCCGCTTCGCGCTCTCGACCGCATTCGCGATCAGCATCATCGCGACGATGGGCACCGGCGCGTACCTCGCGTGGTCCCGTTCGTCCCATGCAGATCCCGCGCTCGAAGCGAC
>JANLWX010000198.1:0-30834 GCA_031364845.1 Candidatus Eiseniibacteriota bacterium | reverse complement strand
CTCGGCGATCGCTTCGAGCCACAGCCCCGCGCACGAGCGGATCACTTCGGCGATCTCGCGGCGCTTGAGCGCAATCCACGGATCGTTGTCGGTCGCCGCGAGTTTCCCGATCGCGGCATGAGCCTCGAGCAGTATCGGAATCACTTTCGCCGGAGCGTCCGCCCGAAACTCGCGTTCGGCACGAGCCAGAATGCGATCGACCGCGGCACCGCCGCGGACGCGCGACCACGTGAGGTCCACGCCTTCGAACAAGTCGGATCGCGCGGATGTGCCGGCGCGCAGCTCGAACACGTTCGGGATCGAGCCGCGGCGCTCGGGTGCACCGAAGCCCTGGCTCTTGTGCTGGCTGCGGCTCTCGCCCGCGATCTCCGTGTAGGCGCGCCCCAACAGCGGGTTGTATTCGCCGAGATCGTGTGTCACGCGCGGCACCGAGGTGTCGGCCTTTGCGGCATCGAAGCGGAACACGTTCCAGTCAATGCGTTGCGCCTGCCAGATCGAAACGTGCGCGAGCTGTTCGGGGAAGCGTGTCGAGTCGGCGGCCGCGCGGAACGCCTCTTCGGCGAGCAGCGCGGACGCGGTGTGATGGCCGTGGCCACCGGCGCCGTCGATCGGGAAACGCGTGACGATCACATCGGGACGGAAGTTGCGGATCACCCACACGACGTCCGCGAGGATCGCGTCGTGTCCCCAGATCTGCATGGTCTCGTCGGGCGACTTGGAGAATCCGAAGTCCAGCGCGCGGGAGAAGTACTGCTCCGCCCCGTCGATGCGGCGCGCCGCCAGCAGTTCCTGCGTGCGGATCACACCGAGCTGCTCGCCGGTCTCCACACCGATCAGGTTCTGCCCGCCATCGCCGCGTGTGAGCGACAGATATCCGGCGCGCACCAGACGGCCACTCGACAGATACGACAGGAACGCCGTGTTCTCGTCGTCGGGATGTGCCGCGATGTAGAGCGCGCTGCCGAGCACGCGCAGCTTGCGCAGCGCGAGCTGAAGCTGGCCGGCATCGAGCGGCTCACGCGGGCGGACTTCGGAGCCCGCGGAACCCGCGAGCGGACCGGCGATGGCAGAGCGTTCGAATGAAACCAGGGCGAGGACGATGGCTAACAGTACGGCGAGCGGCCGGCGAGTGAAGCCGATCAGGTGGTTGCGCATAGGATGCGGATACTACTCGGCGGCCGCGGGACCGTCGAGATACTCGAGGATCGCCTTCGCATCGCGATCGGCGGGGTCGATTCGCAGGATGCTCTCGGCCGCGAGCCGCGCGCTGTCGGGCGCATCCATGCGCGTGACCGCGGTCGCAAAGCCACGCCACGCGGTGAGGCTCTTGGGATCGCGCTCGATCATGCGCCGGTAGGCGCGCCGCGCGCCTTCCCAGTCGCCGGTGCGCAGTTCGGCGCGGCCCCACTGATCGAGCACGCGCGGCGTCGGCAGCAGCTCCGCCGAGCGCTCGAACGCCACGGCCGCCGCGTTCCAGTCGTCGAGCCACGCGTTGCGGATGCCGATCCAGTCGATCAATCGCGCGCGTTCGAGATCCGAGCGCGCCGGCGGCTCGCTCAGCACCGCCTCGACGCGCGCGAGCGCGAGGCGCGGATTGTTCAGATGCACGAGCCACTGCACCGAAGGCACTGCCGCCGCGAGTACCACCGCGAGCGCGAGCCACGCGTGACGCGGTGAGGCGCGCAATGTCTCGCCCGCGAGCCACGCGGCCATCACCGCGAACGTCACGCCCGACGGCGCGATCACGTCCCAGTCGCGCACCACGCCCTGCAGCGGATGGACGACGATCGCGAGTACCAACAGTGTGACCGTGAGTACGGCGAGCGGAACGACTTCGGCGCGCCGCGGCAGCGAGCGGCCGAACGCCGCGATCAGCACAGGAACGCACAGCGCGTGCGGAGCGATCAGAACGAACGCATTCACGAGATCGAGCGCGCGCGGACCGCCGAGCTCGTTCACGCCGACCACGTTCTTCGCCACATCGTAGGTACGGACCAGCGTGATCACGCGCGGGATCACGATCGCGCTCGCGAGCAGCGGAAGTGCGAGGCCGCCGAGCATGCGGCGCGAGTAACCATGCGCACGCGCGCCGAGCGTCCACGCGGCGATGGCCGCCGGCAGGAACACGAGCCCCGATCGATGGAGCGCGATCGCGAGCGCCACGGCAATGCCGAGCGGAAGATGACCGCGATCCTCGCGCACGACGCGCGCGCCGAACGCCGGGATCGTCACCGCGAGTACCGCGAGCTCGGCGAGGCTCTTGCCGTAGCCGGTGCACAACGCGAGCGTGCCGCCGAACACGATCGCGGCGGTCGCCGCGAACGCCGCGGCACCGGCAAAGCGCAAAGCTCTCGTGAACGCCACCGCCGCGGCCGCGAGGGCCGCCGCATCCAGCGCGCCCCACAGCCGCGCGGTATCGGAGGCGACGAAGCCTGCGCGCAGGAACAGCTCGCGCGGGATCGTGAAGTGAATCAACACGTCGAGCGGCAGCGCCTGCGGAAAGATGTTCTCGGGCAGCTTGCCCTCTTCGATCGCGCGCCGGCGCAGCAGGAGATCGCCGGTGAAGAACGCGTTGTCGGGCAGCAGCAGCACGACCGTGGCGGCGAGTGCCATCCACAACGCCGGGGCGATCGGACCGCGCGCGGTCGCGTTGCCGACCGCCTCGATCGCGGGTTGTGCGCGGCGCGCGATCGCGGGCGCGAGCGCAATCGCCATGATCGCCCATGGCAGCCACGCGGCGGCAGGCGAAAGGAAACGCGGGATGTTGATGCCCCACGCCGCCATCGAAGGGACGAACATCACGGCCGCGCGCGCGACGAGCAGCACGATCAGCAGGGATGCAAGACCGATCGCTGCTCGTGTCGCCGCGGTCGGATCCACGGGCGCCGGCGCACCGAAGCCCTCTCCTGCGGAAGAGGTCCGCCCCGAAGAGTCGGGACGCGTCCGGAGCATCGGGGCGCGCGCAGGCGCAGATGGGCGTTTCGATCGGCTCAAAGGAAGATCCTCCGAGCGTGCACCGTAACGGACTGGCGCGGACGGCGTCGAACACATCCCGCTGGCGGTTCATGAATCGTCCGGTCTAGGATCGCGGCGACCCTCCCGCGCCGTCGCACGACGAACTCACCCGAGGTGGCTATCATGGAACGACGCAGCATCGAAGCAATCGTTCGCGCGTTGAACGAGGTGAGAACGCGTTACCTGATCGTGGGCGGACTTGCGGTGGTCGCGCACGGACTCGTGCGCTTCACGGCCGACATCGATCTGGTGCTCGATCCCGATGCGGCAGCGCTGCGCCGCGCGATCGAAGCGCTCGCGGGACTGGGATATCGCCCGCGCGCTCCGGTCGACTTCGCCGAGTTCGCGGACAAAGAGACCCGCGCGCGCTGGACGCGCGAGAAGGGGCTCACGGTGTTCTCGACGTTCAGCGGCGAGCACCGCGCGACCGAACTGGATCTGTTCGTCGAGAGCCCGTTCGACTTCGAGACCGCCTACGCCGAGGCGGTGCGCTTCGAAGTCGCGCCCGGCGTCGAAGCGACGTTCGTCGGGCTCGGCGATCTGTTGGAGATGAAGCGCCGCGCAGGGCGGCCGCAGGACATCTCCGATGTCGCGGGTCTCGAGTCGCTCCACACGCCGCCCGAGACGCGGCGTGAATGAGGTGCGTCCGTTGAGCGGACCCGATCCGCTCGAGGAGCGTGTATGGGAAGCCGGCTGGGAAGCGCATGCGCAGGCTCAGCGCCGGCGGCTCTCACGTCTGACGTTCGCGGAGAAACTCGAATGGCTCGAGGGCGCGCACCAGACGGTGCTGCTGCTCCAGCCGAGCCGGCCGTGGGCGGGACACGATGAGCATCGGGATGATCCGCGACCGAAACCTTGAAGACTGATCGAAAACGTTCGCCGGCGACGGTAACCAGAAACCGACCGCCGCATGAGACCGCTCCCCGGCCGCGCTGCTATACTGCGCCGCGAATGGACTCCCACTTCCGCATCACTCTGATCGTGGCACTGCTCGCCGCGTGCGTCGTGTCGTGCGCTCCCGCGCCGCCCGCCGGCCAGGCGACCGATCAGGCGCTCTACTTCGGCGACACCACGCCGCCCGCGGGGCAGGTGTTCACGTTCAACAATGGCGCCGAGCCCGAGACGATCGATCCCGGCAAGATGAGTGGCCAGCCCGACGGGCGCGTCGCGCGGATGTTGTTCGAGGGCCTCACCACGCCGGATCCGCAGACGCTCACCCCGACGCCCGGTCAGGCGTATCGCTGGGACATGAGCCCGGACGGGCTCACGTACACGTTCCATCTGCGCCCGAACCTCGCATGGAGCGACGGCACGCCGCTCACCTCGCGCGACTTCCTGTGGTCGTGGATGCGGGTGCTCGAGCCCGAGACGGCCGCGCGCAATTCGGGGTTGTTCTTTCCGATCGAAGGCGCCGAGGCCTACACGACTGGCGAACTCACCGACCGCAGCAAGGTCGGCATCGCGGCTCCCGACGACAGTACCTTCGTCGTGAAGCTGCACTCGCCGACCGCGTACTTCCTGTTCCTCACCCAGTACTACACGTTCCTGCCGGTGCCGCAGAGTGCCATCGAAAAGCACGGCGTGCGGTGGACGCGGCCCGAGAACGTCGTTACCAACGGTGCCTTCCTGCTCGACAAATGGCGCCAGGGCGACCGCTTCGAGTTCATCCGCAACCCGCGCTACTGGGACGCGGCGAGCGTGAAGCTCGAGCGGATCATCTGCTATCCGGTCGACGACCTGAACACTTCGACCAATCTCTACAAGGCCGGCGTCATCGACTGGAATCCGAGCGGCTACATTCCCGCGCAGTTCGTGCCGTACATGCGCCGGTTCCGCGACTTCAGCACCGGGCGCTATCAGGGAACCTACTTCTATTCGATCAACGTGACGCGCAAACCGTTCGACAACGTGTGGGTGCGCCGCGCGCTCAACGCGTCGGTCGATCGCGACGCGATCTCGCGCGACCTGATGAAGGGCAGCCGCGATCCGTGGGCGCTGTTCGCGCCGAGCGGTTATCCGGGCTATGTGCCGCCCGATTCGATCCACTACGACCCCGAGTATGCGCGCGAGTGTCTGACCAAGGCGGGGTTCCCGGGCGGCAAGGGATTCCCCAAGGTCGCCATTCTGTTCAACACCAGCGAGGATCATCGCCGCGTGGCCGAGGCGGTGCAGGCGATGTGGAAACGCGAGCTGAAGATCGACATCGAGCTGTCGAATCAGGAGTGGGGCTCCTACCTCCAGGCCACCACGCAGCTCCAGTACGACATCGCGCGGCGCTCGTGGATCGGCGACTACCTCGATCCCAACACGTTCCTGTCACTCGGGCTCTCGGGTGACGGCAACAACCGCACGGGCTGGAGCAGCCCGCGCTACGACGCGCTGATCCGCGCCTCCGCGCGCGAAGTCGATCCCGCAAAGCGCATGGCGATCTTGCGCGAAGCCGAAGCGCTGATCCTGTCCGAAGGGCCGATGATCCCGATCTACCACTATTCGACGACCGAGCTGGTGAAGCCGTACGTGCGGGGGCTCTATCAGACCGCACTCGACACGCATCCGCTGCGCCATGTGTGGATCGATCACGACTGGGATCGCAAACCGGCCGCTGGTGAACCCGCGCCGCACGACAGCACGATTGCCGCGAGCCCGGCGCGCGGCGGCGCGAACACGGGGACGCGTTAATGTTCACGTTCATCCTGCGCCGCGTGCTGCTGTTCATTCCCACGCTGTGGGTGATCGCGACCCTCACGTTTTTCATGATGCGCCTCGCACCGGGCGGCCCGTTCCAGTCGGAGAAGGACATCCCCAAGGCGGCGCTCGAACAGCTTCAGATCCAGTACGGACTCAACAAACCGCTGAGCCAGCAATATTTCAGCTTCCTCGGCAACGCGGTGAAGCTCGACTTCGGCCCGTCGTACAAGTTCCCGGCGCGCGAAGTGCGCGAGATCATCTTCGATTCGTTTCCGGTGTCGCTCGAACTCGGAACCTGGGCGTTGATGCTCTCGATCCTGATCGGCGTGCCGATCGGCATGTTCGCGGCCTTGAAGCAGAACTCCGCCGGCGACTACGGCGCGATGGGTCTGGCGCTCGCGGGCGTTTCGATCCCCAACTTCGTGCTCGGCCCGGTGCTGGTGCTCACGTTGTCGCTCGGTCTGTTCCTGTTCCCGCCCGCGCTGTGGCAGGGACCTTCGAGCCGCGTGCTGCCAGTGCTGACGTTGTCGACCGCCTACATCGCCTACATCGCGCGACTCACGCGCGCCGGCATGCTCGAAGTGCTGCATCAGGACTACATCCGCACCGCCTACGCCAAGGGCCTGTCCGAGCGCGTCGTGATCTTCAAGCATGCAATGAAGCTCGGCATCCTGCCGGTCGTCTCCTACATCGGCCCGGCTGCGGCGCGCGTGGTGATGGGATCGATCGTGGTCGAGAGCATCTTCGCGATTCCCGGCCTCGGCCGTCATCTGGTGAACGGCGCGTTCAACCGCGACTACACGCTGGTGATGGGCGTGGTGCTGTTCTACGCCGCGTTCCTCATGGTGCTGAACCTGCTCGTCGACCTCGCCTACACCTGGCTCGACCCGCGCGTGGAGCTGGCATGAGTGCCGCGACCGCGCTGGATCCGGTGGTTGCGGACACGCCCGAGCGCGCCTCGGGATTGTGGGCGGATGCGTGGCGGAGACTGCGGCGTAACCGCGCGGCGGTGGTCGCGGCCATCATTCTGATCGTGCTGTCGGCGCTCGCGATCTTCGCTCCGTGGATCCCGGGACTTCAGGATCCGACCGCGCAGAACCTGGCGCTCGGGGCGACCGGTCCCTCGGGTGCCCACTGGTTCGGCACCGACGAACTCGGACGCGACACCTTCGTGCGCACGATCTACGGCGGGCGCATCTCTCTGCTCGTCGGATTGATCGGCACACTCGTGAGCCTGCTGATCGGCGTCACCTACGGCGCGATCTCGGGCTACCTCGGCGGCAAGGTGGACGAAGCCATGATGCGCTTCGTCGACATCCTCTATTCGCTGCCCTACATCTTCCTCGTCATCCTGCTGCTCGTGTTCTTCAGCCGCAGCCTCGTGATGCTGTTCGTCGCGTTGGGTCTCGTCCAGTGGCTCACGATGGCGCGCATCGTCCGCGGCCAGGTGCTCTCGCTCAAGAACCAGCCGTTCGTCGAAGCCGCACGTGCGCTCGGAGCGCGCAACCGCAGCATCATCTTCCGGCACATCGTCCCCAACACGCTCGGCCCGGTGATCGTCTACACCACGCTCACGGTGCCCGCGGTCATCCTCCAGGAAGCGTTCCTCTCGTTCCTCGGCCTCGGCGTTCAGCCACCGGATGCTTCGTGGGGCACGCTGGTCTCGGACGGCGCCAAGCTGCTCGCGCTGTTCCCTTGGCTCGTGATCTTCCCCGGCATCGCGCTCTCGGTGACGCTCCTGTGTTTCAACTTCCTCGGCGACGGATTGCGCGACGCGCTCGATCCGCACGACCGGCGCGATGTCTCATGAGCCCGCGGCCACGCCGGAGCCCCCGATGACCTTCGCGCGCCTCGGTGGCATCTTCGCTCTGCTGGGCGTGGCACTCGGCGCGTTCGGTGCGCATCTGCTGCGCGACCAACTCGGCGCCGCGTTGTCGCAAACGTTCGAGACCGGCGTGCGCTATCAGATGTTCCATGCGCTCGCGCTGATCCTGACGGGCGTGATGCAGGATCGCGGCGGGAATAAGGCGCTCGGCATCGCTGGCGTGCTGTTCGCCGCAGGCATTGTGCTGTTCTCGGGCAGCCTCTACGCGATGGCGCTGACCGGTGCGCGCGGATTCGGCGCGATCACTCCGCTCGGAGGCGCCGCATTTCTGGTCGGCTGGGTCGCGTTCACGATCGGCTGCCGGCGCGCGTGAGCGAAACCGGGCCGCACGCGGCCGCCGTTAAATCACCGCCCGTCACGCTCCGCACTGTTTACTCCGCGTGGTGGCCGCTCGCCACGAGCTGGCTCCTGATGGGCCTCGAGATTCCGATGGTGAGTGCGGTGCTCGCGCGCCTGCCCGATCCGATCACGAGCCTCGCGGCGTATGGCGGCGTGGTGTTTCCGCTCGCGCTCATGATCGAGTCGCCGATCATCATGCTGCTCAGCGCTTCGACCGCGCTCTCGCGTGACGAACCCTCCTACCGCCTGGTGCGTCGCTACATGTTCTCGGCGTCGCTCACGCTCACGGTGCTCCACGCGCTGATCGTGTTCACGCCGCTGTTCGACATCATCGTCGCCGGGTGGATGCACGCTCCGCCCGAGATCATCGAGCCCTCGCGACGGGGCTTACAGATCATGCTGCCGTGGACGCTGTCGATCGCCTATCGCCGCTTCCAGCAGGGCGCGCTGATCCGCTTCGGCCGCTCGCGCACGATCGGGATCGGCACCGCGGTCCGTCTCGCCGCGAACGCGCTCGTGCTCACCATCGGCGGCTACGCCACCGACTGGCCCGGCATCATCGTGGGCACGCTCGCGGTCGCGACCGGTGTGATGAGCGAGGCGATCTACGCCGGGATCGCGGTGCGGCCGGTGCTGCGTGAGTTGCGCGCGGCACCTCGGATCGCCGAGCCGCTCACGCCGGTGGCTTTCGCGCGCTTCTACGCGCCGCTCGCGGTGATGCCGATCCTCATGTTCAGCGCGATGCCGCTCGCGAGTGCCGCGATGGGACGCATGCCGCGCACCGTCGAATCGCTCGCCGCGTGGCCGGCGCTCAATGGCTTCGTGTTCACGCTGCGCAGTGCCAGCTTCTCGTTCAACGAGGTGGTCGTGTCGCTGCTTGACCGTCCCGGAGCGGGCGTCGCGCTGCGTCGTTTCGCCTTGCGTCTCGCGGTCGCAGTTTCAGTGCTGATCGTCGTCTTCGCGTTCACGCCGCTCGGAGGCGTGTGGTTCACGCACGTTGCGGGACTCGAGCCCGCGCTCGTGTCGCTGGCCGTGCTCGGCCTGATGCTCGCGGTGCCGCTGCCGTGGCTGAGCACGTTCCAGAGCTGGTACCAGGGCACGGTCGTCCACGCGCGGCGCACGCGCGCCATCACGGAGTCGATGGTGGTCTACATCATCGTGATCGCAGCCATTCTGTGGCTCGGAGTCCTGACGCAGCGCTTCGACGGGCTGCCGGTCGCGATGGCGGCCACGGTTCTCGCGAACCTCGCGCAGATGATGTATTTGCGGATGCACGCCCACGCGGCGATGCGGACGGCCGCATAAACGACGTCTAGTCGTCCGACGCAGACGCCGGAGGCAAGTGCCCGAGAGTGGGCCGGCCCGAGGTGGCGCACACACGATAGCCGCCAGTTCGCACCGTCTTCGCGAAGGTGGCCAGGTCGCACGCTCCGTCCACGAACGTGCGGCGTATCGCGAGCATTGAACTTCCGGGGCCGTTCTTGCCCTCCTGCGCGGTCATGACCATGGAGTAACCCGCATCCTTGGCCATTTGGACGAGATCATCGTTGTACCAGCCACAGGGCCACGCCAGCGCCGTAATCGGATGTCCGAGGCGTGACTCGAGAAGTCGTTTGGACTCGGTGAGCTCGAGTCTCGCGTCGTCGATCGAGCGGCCCGGGACTTTGTTCTCAACCCAGGTTACCAGATTGGACTTGCGGTCCCACGGATGGCTCATGGTGTGCGACTGCACTTCAAAGAGCGGATGGCGATCGATCATCTCGATCTGCTCCCATGTGAGATAAGGCTCTCCTATTCCCCTCTCGCCGGCGATGATCCAGAACGACGCGGGGAATTTGTATTCTTCGAGAATCGGGAGGGCATTGAGACCGCTCTTCCAGCCGTCGTCGATCGTGATGACGACGGCGCGGCGCGGCGCGCGGCGCTCACCCCGCACCACGGCGGAGAGTCCGTCGAGATCGAGCACGGTGTAGCGGTTCTGGTGAAGCCAGCGCATCTGCGCGACGAACGAGGCGAGCGGGATCACCGTCTCGCCCGGCACGGCATCGTCGGTGACGATTTCGTGGTAGATCAACACGGTCACTGACGGTTCGGCGGCCGTCGAGATGGAAGCGGGTACGAGAGCCAGGGTGGTCATGAGTGTGAGCTCTACGGACCATCGCACGCCAAGGTTCACGAGATCTCGTACTCAGCGCTGCGCTTGATGAGACCGAGCGCGACCAACCTTCTCACCAGGACGTTCTGGTCGCGAGCGGAGCGAAGCACCTGGCGCGCACATTCCGAAACCCCCATGAATCGGTCCATCGCATAGTAGAGGATGCACGCATTGATTCCGGAGAATGCCGCGTTGAGCCAGCTCCCGATCGCCAGGTTCACCACCATGCCCGAGAGGCAATAACCGAGCAGCAGGAACTCACAGGCGACCAGCATCGTGGGCGCAGGAGTGTGACCCTCGATCTTGGGCGTACGCGAAAACGGAATCTTGGTCTGCCTGACGAGTTGTTCGATGGATTTGAGGACTCCGGCGATATTGACGGGGATCAGGACCAGGTTGAGCGCGTACACGCGAAACAGGTCAGCGGCCCGGTATCCGGCCAGCCACAGGTCTCTGCCATAGAGAACGTAATAGGGAAGCGCCGTGAGCGGGAGCCACCGGATCTGGAGGCTGCGGTCGAACGGGTAGGTCAGGATGAGAAGCACGCCCACGTTGACCGCCGCAATGGAGGTCAGGTAGTGCAGGCGCATGAAGGCCTCAGGGAAAAGAACCCAGTTCGGCCGCCTGAAAAACAGGTAGCGAAGCAGCTTGGGGAGGATGATCAAGCCACCGTTGGCCCAGCGCTGGCGCTGGATGACGAGCGATCCGAAGTCCGGCGGCGTGGCGCTGTAAGACATCCGCTCGGGATAGTTGTGGAGCGACCAGCCCCGGTCGATCAGATCAATGCTCGACTCCGTGTCCTCGATCACCGTCCGATCCTGTATGTAGCGCCGGACCACGAATCCTCTTTCCTCTTCGGTCGTGACGATGTCCTCGAGTGCTTCGCGGCGTAGCAGTGCGTTCGCGCCCACCCAGAAGGTCGCCCGGCATCCCGTGAAACCCTGGTGGATGATGTACTGCATGTCCGTGGTCGCTCCCGCGACACGCTCGAGCACGCCCGGCGCATCGGGCACGGCGCTGTAGGGCGTCTGGATCACCGCCATGCGCTCGTTGCCGGGAGCGCGCATGACATGGAGCAATCGCAGCGCGTATTCCGAATCCAGCAGGCTGTCCGCGTCGAGCGTCAGCAGGAAGTCGGCGTCCGGGATGTGCAGTACGGCTTCTGCGGAGGCGGCCGGCTCGAGTGCGACGCTGCCCGAAATATACGTTTCCTGATAACTCCCCCCCATCAGGCCAATGTAGCTGTTGAGGTTCATGGCCTTGTTGGGTTCATGGGACAGGTTCACATAGTGCCGGCGTTCGAAACTCGTGACCTCCACCTCGAAGAGCCGCGTAAGGCGCCGGCGCTCGCGAAGCAGCAGCGTGTCGATTTCGGATACGGAGGCGCGGGCGAGATCGGCCTGCAACCGGATCACCCGGTCCCGCTCGATACGGGCACGCTCACGGAACGTGAGCGCCACGAACAGGCGGTCACCATGGGTCGCCAGTGGCTCTCGATCGGCCTGCTCATCGCACCATGCGGCGATACGGTGCAGCAGTTCGATGACGGCCGTGGCACGCTGACCGCGATCACAAACCCCTCTCGCCTCCTCGGAATCGAGACGGGCCACCAGCGAACGGCACCACTCGGCAGGCTCGGTCAGCACCTCCGCCACCGCCGCCGGCAACTCGCGCATCCTCTCGAGCGCGTCTCGATCGCGTTCGTTACGCGGGTGGTGCGGATCGTCGATCAGCAATACCACGCGCCTGCGGGGCCACTCCTGCAGCACACAGGAGAGCAGCGATTGTCGGACGACCGCGACTTCTTCCTTGTAGGAAGGCACCAGCATGCAGACGGCCGGCGGCTCGGGCTCGTCGTGGACACGCTCGAGTGCGGCCCGGTCGGCGCGCTTGTGCTTCCGGAGTCGCACGAGATACCCGAGCCGCGCGATCTGGTAGAGCGTGTTGCCATAGATGAGAAATAGGAAGATCGCAGTAAAGAGAAGCTGAAGTGAAAAGGTGCCGGGCGAATGCCACAGACTGCGGCGCATGAGCGCGATGAGGTCGACCAGCAGAAGCGTGCTGGCGACTGCGGTGATGATGAGCCCCCCGACGGTCCAAACAAGCTCGCGCCCAAGCGACACGGAACGGTGCGCCAGGTCCTTGTGCCGGTTGAAAGATCCCGGACTCTCGAGACGCTCGCCGGCACGGGTTTCGGGCGTTCCGATGGGGCCATGCTCATCGCGAATTTCAGATTGGACGCGCTCCCGATCCACTGAGGTGAAATCGGGCGGATGGCTCCCATCGCGGTGAGTCCGTTTGCGGGCCAGGCGAGTGGGGGAATTTCCCCGAAGGTGGGTCCCCTGCTTGTGGATCACAATGACTTCCCCTTTGGTCGCGTGGAGGTAATGACGGGCTGACGGAAGTCTCTGAAGCGGATGGTCCGGGTCGCCGGGGCAATCCTGGTGGAATACAGCGCCGGTCGACATGCAGACGCCGGTGGCAGGCTCCAGGTGTCTTGTTTCGTCGCTGGGGTGGCCACCAAAGGCCGAATCCTTCAAATTGCACGAGCGGCCGGAGCGGCCCAATGCACGCTCACCGCGGTTACGGGCAAGAGCGGACCTTGAGCAATCCGCCCGGGGGAAGGCTAACACGGATCAGCGCGCGCGCCCACTCGAAACGATGAGGGTGTGCCAACCCCCCACGTGATACACCCCCGCACCGCTACGTAACACTTCTCGCCGGAACGGGACGCGGCGCCGCCCGCGGAGCGCCGAACCCGGCGGGAGGCGGATGATCGATCGCGAAGTGCTGTGGGCCAACATCCGGGTGGGCGCCGACGCTCTGCGCATTCACCCGCTGCGCACCATGCTCTCAGTGCTCGGCATCACCATCGGCTCGGCCGCGCTCGTCGCGACGATGGCCGTGAGCGACGGCATGACGCAGTTCGCGCGCGGCGTGGTGTTGCGCGAGACGTCGGCGCAGGTGCTGACCATCAGCCCGCGCACCAGCACGTATGCCGACGGTGAATGGATCGCCCTCCACGACTATCCGATCTTCACGACGGCGGATGTGCGGGCACTACGCTCGCAGGTGGAAGGGATTCAGGCCGCGGCACTGGTGCTCGGCGGACGCGCGACCGCGCGGTTTCGCAACATTCAGCAACGCGTCGATGTCGTGCTCGCCAGCGCCGGGATTCCGGACTTCGGCACGCTCGACATCGCGGCCGGGCGCTTCTTCAGTGAAGCCGAAGCCAATAACAACGTGCCGGTCGTGGTGCTCAATTATGCGCTCGCGCGCGAGCTGGCTGCGACCGGCGATCCGTTTGCGATGGTGGGCCAGGACGTCCGCGTGCACGACCGGACGCGGCGCGTGATCGGTGTGCTCGCCCCTCTCGAGTTCGAGAGCCCCGAGTCACCGTCGTTCTCGCTCTACGCCCCGATCCGCTCCGCCCGCGCGACACTTGATCTGCCCGCGAGCGGACGGTTCGCGCCTTCGATCCAGCTCCTGGCCCCCGATGTCGAGTCCGTCGAGACCTTGCAGGAGTCCGTGATCGAGTGGCTCACCCCGCGCTACGGCCGCTGGCAGGACCGCGTGCGCATCACGCTCGCCCGCGAGCAACTGAACCAGATCGAGCAGGCGTTCTTGTTGATGAAGCTGTTCGTCGGCACGCTGGTCGGCATCTCACTGCTGGTCGGCGGCATCGGCATCATGAACGTGCTGCTCGCCTCGGTCGCCGAGCGTACGCGCGAGATCGGAATCCGCAAGGCCGTGGGCGCGCGTGGCGGCGACATCCGGGCGCAGTTCCTCGCGGAATCGGTCGCGATTGCCCTGGTGGGCGCCGGCGCGGGGCTGTGCGTCGGGTTGCTGATCGCGGTAGGCGTGACCGCCGTGTTCCGCAGCCTCGTGGGCGTGCCCGTCTATCCCGTGCTCTCGATCGAATCGGTCCTGATTGCCACGCTGTCGTCGTCGATCGTGGGGCTCGTGTTCGGGACCTACCCGGCGCGCCGTGCCGCTGGACTGTCGCCGGTGTTGGCGATCGCGCATGAGTAGCGGGCGATCGACTTCATTGCGCCTCAACGCGTTCATCCGGTATCGGAGGTCGTGCTTGGGTAGGGGTTGTGACGCAGCGGTCGAAGGGTTGCCGGTGCGGTGCGAAGCTCAGCGGCGACCGAACTGGCCCCGGGGCCAGTTGCTCGCCCGACTCGTGCGCGCTAGCTCGCGCGATCTTCTAGCGCACGTCGCTAGCGGCGGGCAGTCCGGGTTCGATCCGTACTTCCCTGAACAGCCGGTGCACCGAGCCGTCGAGCATCGGCGCCTCCAGCGGCCACACCAGTGCCTCGTCGCGGCGGCGCGGCGCGAGCGGCGCGCAATCGAGTGCCGCGTGCAGCGCCGGGTCGAGGCGCGCCAGAGTGTTCGAGAGGTGGCGCAGCAACGGCAGCGTGAGGAAGCCCACGGCGGCTTCGGCATCCCCCAGCCGCAAGGCCGTTCCGGCGAGCATCAGCAGACTGGTCGAGCCGAGTCCCTGCGTCTGCCGGAGTTCCTGAACCAGCTTTCTCGCGACGTCCTTCCGGCCCTCGCTCTCGGCCACAGCCGTCTCGGCCGCCCGCATGTCGTCGGGACGGGCCCCGGCTGCGACTCCCTCCCGGACCGCCTGCGACGCTGCGGCGACGTCTCCGCGGCCAAGGTGAATCCAGGCCCTCGCGCTGTGCACTCCGGTCACATAGAAGGACTCGGCCGAGAGCTCGAGAATCCGGCTGGTGAAGGCGAGCGCCTCGTCCTCCCTCCGCGTGAGCGCGGTGATCACCACCATCCACATGCTTCCGAACGCTTCCTGCGGATCGGCTTCGAGGGCGCGGCGACAGTAACGCTCCGACCCCGCGATGTCGGCAGCGGAAAACGAGTCGACGGTCAGGTTGAGCAGTGCGGGCGTGAAGCGGGAGTCCGCCTCGATCGCGCGCTTCAAGGCAACCCGCGCCCCGTCGTAGTCCCCGGCGAAGCGCAGGTTGAGGCCTTCGGCCTTGTAGGCCTCCGGGAGCCGGGGATTCAACGCGATCGCACGTCGCGCCGCTTCGATGCCGAGCCGCGTGGATTCGGCGATGTCCACCGATTTGCCCCACTGGCACAGCTGCCCGTAGCAGTCGCCCATACCGGCATACGCGAGCGCGTAGTCCGGATCGATCTCGGTGGCCTCACGGAACAGTTCGAGCGCCTTACGCAGCGACTCGTCGGTGTATTCGTGGTAGAGCGCCCGGCCTTTCAAGTAGAGGTCGTATGCACGCACGTCCTGCGGGCGGACATTTGCGATCCGGGCCGCGTCGGCCGGTGTCAGCGCCACGCGAAGCGCCTCGGCGATCGACGAGGCGATCTCCTCCTGCACCGCGAACACGTCGTCCATGGTGCGGTCGTATCGCTCGGCCCACAGCTGAAATCCATCGGCTGCGCTGACCAGCTGCGCGCTGATGCGCACGCGGTCCCCTGCGCGGCGCACGCTGCCCTCGAGCACCGCGCCCACGCCGAGTTGGGCGGCGACCATGTGCAGTTCGACTGGCGCGCCCCGATAGCGGGCCACCGCATTGCGCGAGGCCACGCGCAGGCCCTTGATCTTGGACAGGTCGGTCAGAATGTCCTCGGTGATGCCGGCGCAGAAGTATTCGTTCTCGGACCCGCTCGACAGGTTCTGGAAGTAGAGCACCGCCAGCGACGGCGCCGCCGCGGCGGGTGCCGGGCGCCTGCCCGAAGAGGACGAGCCATCGAGCATCAGTGCACCCAGTTCACGGTGCAGGTCGCCGATATCGCGCGGGCGCTGCTCGACATCCTTGGTCAGGCAGCGCCGGATCACATCGATCAGGCGTGGCGGTACCGCTGCCGGCAGCGCGCTCCAGTCCGGCTCGCGCTCCAGGATGCGGGCAATCACGTCAGACACGGTGTCGCCGGCGAACACCTGCCGCCCGGCCAGGCATTCGTACAGGATGCAGCCGAACGCCCACACGTCGGCGCGCCGGTCCACGTTGCGCCCGCGCGCCTGCTCGGGGCTCATGTAGGGCGCGGTGCCGAGGATCACACCCACGCCGGTCGAGGACAGCGCCATGGTCGGCGACACCGACAGGTCCGGCGCCGACGCCGTCTCGGAAGCGCCGAGCTTGGCCAGTCCGAAGTCGAGCACCTTGACCGCGCGCGACTCGGAGATCATCACGTTGCCTGGCTTGAGGTCGCGGTGCACTACGTCGCGTTCGTGCGCGGCTTCGATCGCGGCCCCGATCTGCACGCCGACCTCGAGCGCCTCGCCCACCGGCAGCGGTCCGCGCGCGAGGCGGGCGGCCAGCGTCTCCCCCGTCACCAACTCGAGCACGAGATACGGTACGCCGGCCGACTCTTCGAGCCCGAAGATGGACGCGATGTTGGGATGGTTCAGTGATGCCAGCAGCCGGGCCTCGCGTTCGAAGCGGGCAAGGCGTTCCGGACTGCGCGCAAATGCATCGGGCAGCCCTTTGATCGCCACCTCGCGCCCGAGCCGCGTGTCCTTGGCGCGATAGACCTCGCCCATGCCACCCGCACCGAGGGGCGCAACGATCTCGTAAGGGCCAACGCGGGTGCCGGGGGACAGGGGCATTACCCGAATCTACATCAGTTGGCGCTGCGGGCCGAAGTTCCCGGGGGCGGGAGTGGAAACGCTTTGGAGACCGGGATGCTGACCGGCAATTATGCGTTTACGGCGCCTCGACCAGCGCCACCCGTTCCTCGTGCGTCAACGTCTTCGCATCACGAATCAGCCCGCGTGCCCACTCGACCTTGTCCCAGAAGTTCCACAGCAACACGCCGCGGATGATGTCCTCGTCGAGATAGAACAGCACGCCCTCGCGATAGGGATCCTTCCACACGACATCGACGGTCAGGCTCGCATCGACATCGCCGACCGCCTCCCAGCCGAGGTCGAAGAAGTCGGACCAGAAGAACGGCAGGTGCTCGTAGGGCTGATTGGCGCCCGCCATGTTGGCGCCGGCCGCGCGGCCGTGGTGCTCGGCGTGATCCCAGTGTTCGACGCGCGTGCGGCGTCCCAAGGCCAGGTACGGGAATTCCGCGACGTCGCCTGCGGCCCAGATGTTCGGATCGCTGGTGCGTGCGTACTCGTCGACATGAATTCCATTGCCGACTTCGAGCCCGGCGGCCTCGGCCAGCTCCACCGAGGGCTCCGCGCCCACGCCCGCGAGCACGAGCTGCGTGGTGATCGAGTTGCCGAGCCGTGTCTGCGCCTCGATCAGGCCTTGGCGGTTCTCGAACGCCACCACCGCGTCGCTCGAGACGGTTTCGATGCCGTGCTGGCGATAGTAGTTTGCGACGTAGAGTCCGAGCTCGCGCGGGAGCACGCGCTGGAGCGGGTACTCGTGGGGATAGATGAACGTCACCTCGACGCCCACGTGGCTCAGCGCTGCCGCAATCTCGATCGAGATGTAGCCGCCGCCGACCACGAGCACGTGTTGCACAGTCTTCAGCCGGTCGCGCAAAACGAGGTAGTCTTCGAGCGAGCGGAAGTAATGGATGCCTTCGAGGCCCGCGCTGGTCGCACCAAGCAGGCGCGGACGAGTCCCGGTCGCGAGCAGCAGTTTGCCGTACTCGTGGCTCTCGCCATGATCGATCCACACGGTGCGATCGTCGGTCATGATCTCGACCACGTCGCGACGCAGCTGGAGATCGACGGCATGATCGCGGTAGAACGCGTCGTCGTGGATTGCCAGTTCGTCGAGTGTGGTCTTGCCGAACCACAGGTCTTTGGACAGCGGCGGGCGGCGATACGGCGGGTGGTTCTCGCGCGACAGCATGAGAATCGTGCCCTTGGTGTCGTGTGCCCGGATGCCTTCGATGGCCGAAGCGGCGGCGAATCCCCCCCCGACGATAATGTAGTCGTAGCGCATGGCGGCGAAGGTACTCTCAACAGGCGCCGCGGAGGAAACATGACGCGCGGGCGCGGGCGAAACGCGCCATGGCGGCGGACGCGGCGCCGCACGTCCGCCGCGTGTTCCCCGCCGCTGGCGGCCCGCCGGGGTCGCAGCTAACCTGCCGGTGATGAGCGAGCCCGTTCTCTCCCACTATCGCATCCTCGATCGCCTCGGCATGGGCGGCATGGGGATGGTGTACCTCGCGCGCGATGAGCGCCTCGAGCGCAACGTGGCGATCAAGGTGCTGCGGCCCGACATGCTCGCGACCGATTCTTCGCGCGGCCGGTTTCGCACCGAAGCGCTCGCGCTGTCGCGGCTCAATCATCCCGGCATCGCGACCGTCCACGCGTTCGATCGCGAGAACGACACCGATTATCTCGTGATGGAGTTCGTTCCGGGCGAAACACTGGCGGCCAAGCTCCAGCTCGGCCCGCTTGGCGAGACGCAGTCGGCGAAGATCGGTGCGCAGATCGCCGATGCGCTCGCGGCGGCGCATGACAACGGTGTCGTCCATCGCGACCTCAAGCCGGGCAACGTCATCATCACGCCCGATGATCGGGTGAAGGTGCTCGACTTCGGCCTCGCAAAGATCGGCCCCGCCAATGGCGATCACACGCGCACCGAGACCGCACCGCTCGCGATGGCGGGAACACTCGCCTACATGGCGCCCGAGCAGGTCACCGGCGGAACCGCCGGACCGCGCAGCGACTTCTATTCGCTCGGCGTCATCCTGTACGAGTCGACAACCGGAGCCCGGCCGTACGACGAGTCGTCGATCGGTTCGCTCGTGTATGCGATCGCGCACAAGCCGCCGGTTCCCCTGCGCGAACTGCGGCCCGAGATCTCGGCGGAGTTCGAAGCGATCGTGCTGCAATTGCTCGAGAAGGATCCCGCTCGCCGCCCGGCGAGTGCGGCGGAGATCGCCGCCGCACTGCGAGGGACAGCGCCCGCGCCGGTGCGCGTCTCTGCCACCACGGTGGCCACGAGCATCGAGTCGCTCGCCGTACTTCCGCTCGTCAACCTCTCGGGCGATCCGACGCAGGACTTCTTCGCGGACGGTATGACCGAGGCGCTGATCGCGAGCCTCGCCGGGATCGGCGCGCTGCGGGTGATCTCGCGTACGACCGCAATGCGCTACAAAGGCGCCACGCAACCGATCCGCGAGATCGCGCGCGCGCTCGGGGTGCAGGGCATCTTCGAAGGATCCGTGTTGCGTGTCGGTGACCGTGTGCGCATCAGCATTCAGCTCATCGACGCTGCGGCGGACCACCTGCTGTGGTCGCGCACGCACGAAGGTCCGGTCGGTGACGTGCTCGAGTTGCAGGCGGAGGTCGCGCGCTCGGTCGCCGCGGAAGTGCGCGTACAGCTCACGCCGCGCGAGATCGCGCGGTTCGCGGGTCCGCGCGCGGTCGATCCGCGCGCGTACGAGGCGTACCTGCGCGGCCGTTTCCATTGGAACGCGCGCACGCCGGCCGAGATGCTCAAGGGCGTCACGTTCTTCCAGCAGGCGATCGCCATCGATCCGCGCGATCCATTGCCTTACGTCGGGCTCGCCGACTCCTACAACCTGCTCGGCGACATGAACGAGATGCTGCCCCACGAAGCGGCGGCCAAAGCCAAAGCGGCGATCGGCCAGGCGCTCGAGATCGATCCCGAGCTCGGAGAAGCCCACACGTCGCTCGGACTCCTCTACATGTACTACGACTGGGACTGGACGCGCGCACGGCGTGCCTTCGAACACGCGCTCGAGCTGCGACCCGGCTATCCGACCGCCCATCAGTGGTACTCGGAGTTTCTGACCGCGAGCGGAGAATTCGACCGCGGCATCGCCGAGGCGCACCGCGCGCACGAGCTCGATCCGATGGCGCCGGTGCTCGGAACCACGCTCGGCGACGCGTACTTCTTCGCGCGCCGCTACGACGAAGCCGAGCGGTGGCTGCGCCGATCGATCGCGCTCGATCCCGGATTCGTGCACTTGAGGAACGACCTCGGCCGCCTGTTGTCGGAAGCCGGCCGCCATGCCGACGCGCTGATCGCGTTCGACGAGGCGCACGCGATCAGCGGTGGCAATCCGATCGCTTCGGTCGGCCGCGCGTACACGCTCGCCCGCGCAGGACGCCTTGCGGAGGCGCGCGAGACGCTCACGTATCTGATCGACGAATCCAAGCGCCGCTACGTCTCACCCCATGCGATCTCGGCCGTGCTGATCGGGCTGGGAGATCATGACGCGGCGATCGAATGGCTGGAGCGCGCGTATCGCGAACACGATCGCGCGCTGGTGTGGATGAAGGTGCATCCGCGGCTCGATCCGCTGCGAGGGGATCCGCGCTTCGAAGCGATCGAGCGGCGAGTAATGGGCGGCGGAGCCTAGAGAAGCGCAAGATCCGCCAACAACGCCTCGCGCTCGTCTGCTTCGGACACACTCTGCGCAAAGTCCCGCGCCTTCGCGGCAAACTCCGCCGAACGCGCCGCGCTCCCTGCGAGCTTCTCCGCTCTCGCGAGCGCTTCGAACGCATACCCGCGATAGAACGGCTCCGCGTGCTCGGCGAACGCGAGGCTGATCTCGCCGTAGCGCCGCGCTTCGGCCGCGTTTCCGAGCAATGCCTGAATGCGCGACGCCTGCCAGTAACCGATCGAGCGGTGCGTGTCGGTGCAGTCCGGCCGCTGCTGCCAGTGGAAAATGGATGCCTGGTTGAGCGCCACCAGCAACCGGTTGTCGTCCGGCGTGCGGGCCGGCTTCTCGATCAACTCCCACGCGCGATTGAAGCAGTGGGCGGAGAAGAAACGGTGCGCCGCGGCGGTGTCGAATCCAGGGTCCTTGCCTTCATGCGCCATGAGAGGCCTCCGAGTAACGCGCGTTCACTTCATATCCGTCATGAGCGCGTGCAGCTTCAGCACCGTCGCCCAGTTGCGGGCGGTTCCCGCATCGCCGAGAAGCTTCGCGAGCGCTTCGGTCAGACGGCTTTCGAGAATACCGTTCCCGCACCACACGTAGACGACGCGCGCACCGAGCGCGATGACGTCCGCGTCCCACTTCTGCTTCGTCAGCGGAGCGAGCTTCGCCCGATCCGCCGCGTCTCTGAGGAATGTGATCAACAGTCGCGACGGATTCTCGGCAACCGCGAGCAGCGGGTTCTCCTCGACCACCTTCGCGATTTCGGCCGCGGTGAACACCGTCACCCGCGCGGCGACACCGACTTCGGCCACCAGCGCCTTTTCGATGCGCGCTGCGGCGGTAGCCGGCGCCACACCGGTAGAGAACACCACGTTGCCGCTGTTGAGCAGCGTGCGCACGTCGCGGTAGCCGAGCCCCTCGACCAGCGCCTTGAGATCCGCCATCGACACGCGCTTCGCGCGACCGACGTTGATGCCCCGCAACAGCGCGACGTATTTGCCGGCCATTGTTCCTCCGTTGAATGAAGCGGCGCGAGGTCGGCCGCGACTCCAAACCGCTACGCCCCGGGAGCGGTCTCCTCGCGCTCGACCCACCGCAGCCCCGGCAGGCCGTCGATGCTGCTGCGGTTCTTCTGCCGCTGGTAGTCGATGAGCGTGTCACCTTTGCGCTCTGCGGACGCGATCAGTTGGGTGCGCTCGCCTTCGTACTGGAACTTCGGAACTCCGAAACCGCACGAATCGCTGATGCGTGTCGCCTCGATCCGCACGATGGCGCGCACGCCGGCGCCCGGATCGAACTTCGCGATCAGCTCCGCAAACTCCGGATCCTGCGGCTCGACGACCGATCCGCGCCCGTGGATCCGCACGATCTTCGGCGCGCCTTCGAACGCGCAGAACGTGATCAGGATGCGTCCGTTCTCGCGAACGTGGGCGATCGTCTCGACGCCGCTGCCGACGTAGTCGAGATACGCGATCGACGTGGGTCCGAGAACCCGGAGCGTGTCGAGGCCTTTGGGCGAACAGTTGATGTGACCTTTCGATCCGCTCGGCGCGGTGGCGACGATGAACATCCGCTGCGCCCGGATCCACGCACTCAGCGGCTCATCGAGCTCAGGAAAAACCTTGCCCATCGTGGGTCCTCCGGTTCTCGTGTGGTTGGCAACAGCGCGGCTGCTTGATTAGTCTGCACGCCACCATGCAAGCCAATCCTCAGAACACCCGTCGCGTCAAGACTCTTGGCAGCTTCATCTTCTTGAGCCGCTGGCTGCAGGCCCCGCTCTATCTTGGCCTCATCGTCGCTCAAGGCGTCTATGTGTACCGCTTCATGGTCGAACTCGGCCATCTGATCCGGCATGCTTCGCACATCGAAGAGACCGAGATCATGCTGAGCGTGCTGGGGCTGATCGACGTCGTGATGATCGCCAACCTTCTGATCATGGTGATCATCGGGGGTTACGAGACGTTCGTATCGCGGCTGAATCTCGAGGATCATCCCGACCAGCCCGAGTGGCTGTCGCACGTAAACGCCGGCGTCCTCAAGGTGAAGCTCGCGACGGCGCTGATCGGGATCTCCTCCATCCATCTGCTCAAGACGTTCATCAACGTGGAGCAGCACAGCGAGCGGATGGTGTTCTGGCAGGTGATGATCCACCTGACGTTCGTCGGTTCGGCGGTGTTCCTCGCGTGGATCGAAAAGCTGCTCGCGCCGCGTTCGGATGGGAAACACTAGCGGACAATTTCCGGCGCTCCTTCCGCGAGCTCCTTCGACAGTCCCGAGAGCCACGTCCGCCGCACCGCCCACGCCACGATGATCCATGGATCGCGCCGCGGCGGTCACGGTGATCAGCCACGCGATCCCGATCACGCCGAGTCCGGTCCACGCGGGTACGAAGAACGCGAGCGGAATGCGCAGCAGCGAGAACGTGGTGAAGATCGCAGAAATCGCCCGCGTGTGTCCGGAGCCGATGATGGCTTCGGCGGTGACGATCTCGATCCCGACGAACGGCAGGCACAAGCTCAGCACCCTCAGATACTCACTGCCGATCCGGTGCACTTCGGGATCGCGCGAGAAGAAGTTCAGGAACACTCCGGGCACCGCGAAGAACGCGACCAATAGAATGCCCGAAGACCACAGGTTCCAGCGGTTGGCGGTGAGGATCGTCGCGATCGCGCGCTCGGGGCGCCGCGCTCCGAGGTTCTGACCCACGAGTGATGCGGCCGCGGAGCCGAGCGACACCGAGCCCACGAAGTGCAGCGCCTCGATGCGATTGGCGATCCCGACCACGGCGAGTGCTGCCGGGCCGAACGCGCCCGCGGCGCGCGCGAACGCGATGTAGACGACCGAGAACAGCACGCCAATGATCGCTCCCGGCGCTCCGACGCGCGCCATGCCCACGATGCGGATCGGCGGCCCGGGCGCACGGCGCGCGAACGGGAACGCGCGATGGCCGCGCGCGGCAAGCGTGAAGTAGCACGCGACCAGCACGAACTGCGCGATGACGGTCGCCCACGCCGCACCCGCAACGCCCATGCGGGGAATCGGTCCCCAGCCGTAGATCAGGAGCGGATCGAGCGCGGCGTTGAGACCGATGGCGAACAGATCGATGATCAGCGGCGTGCGCGTGTCGCCGGCGGAGCGCATCACGGTCTCGGCCGTGATCGCCATCATCGGAACCGGCGCGAACATCAGAAGCACCGAGAGATAGCTCACGCCCTGAGTGACGACACCGGGATCGGCGTTCATCAACTGATAAATGTGGCGCACGCCGAAGCATCCGGCCAGCGTTCCCAGCAGCCCGAGCAGCGCGGAAGCCCGCAGTCCCTGATAGGCCGCAACGCCGGCGCGCGCCCGTTCGCCGGCGCCGAGCAACTGGCTCACGTAGGCGGCGACGCCGAGGCCGACGATGTCGTTGATCGAGTACACCGACCACATCACGAACACCGAGGTCGTGACGGCGGCGGTGGCCTCGACTCCGAGTCCGCGGACCCACAGCGCATCGACCCACTGATAGGCGATCCGCAGGAGGTACGAAAAGAACACCGGCACCACGAGTCGCATCAACTCGCCGCCGATGGGTCCCGTGACGCCGCGCGGAAGCTCCCGGCTCACGATCGTCCCGGACCCGCCATCATCGGCCGCGTGCTACTCCGCCTCGATGAGGCGCCCGCCGTCGACCGTGTAGCGGCGCACGACCTTCTGGGTCGGGCAGCACAGCGGATCCTCGGGCGCGTGAGTCGTGAGGTGGACCACGATGTCGCGCTGTTCCATGTAGAGCGAATCGAGTCCGACGCGATCGCCGAGCGCGACCTTGCCCACGAAGCGCGGAACTCCGCCGTCGCTCAGCATCGCGACCAGATCGAGGAACACGCTGCCGGCCCCGGCGTTCGTGGTGAGGAACACCGCCGCATCCTGGGAACCGTCACCGTTCAGGTCGCCGTCGAGACGGTTCACGATACGTACGGACATCATGTTCACCGAATCCACGTACGCTCCGTCGTTCAGCGTCACGCTGCCCTCGGGCGCGTAATCGCTGAGGTAGGTGGCATTGCGCAGCGCGAGTGTATCGATGGCCACGACCGGTGGCGGGGTCTTCTTCGTGGCGCCCGAATCCCGCGAGCACGCGGCGACCAGAAGCGCGAGCGTGAAGCCGGTGGCGAGTTTCATCATGCGAGCGATCACGGGTGGACCTCCGGAAGGTGGTTGCGAACCGGCGCGACACGGGACACAAGGTATCGCCGGTTACAGGCCGCGCCAAGCGATCGTCGCGTGTTCGCATGCCCGACGTGGCGTTCAAACAAACCAGCGCCCCCCGGTGTCAGGAGGCGCTTGCGGGGTGATGCGATGGAATCGAGGCTAGCGCAGGAGCACGGCCTTCGCTCCGGTGTTGAGCGACCGGCCGTTCACCGACATCCGCATGAAGTACGAACCCGGCGCCATCAGCCGGCCCGAATCGTCGGCTCCGTTCCACACCACACGGTGCTCTCCCGGAGTCATGTGACCGGTGACCAGTTCGCGAACGAGCCGGCCTCTTTCGTCCATGATGTCGATGCGCACGTTGCAGGCTTCGTTGATGCGGAACGGAATCGTGGTGGCGCCCCTGAACGGATTGGGTCGAGCGAGACTGAGGCCGTTCAAGATCGTGCCGCCGGGAGCATCGTCAACTGCGACCGACACGTTTCCGGCCAGCTTCAGTACGTAGACCGCGCCGCGGTCCAGCCCCCCGTCGTCATCCATGCTCGACGCCGAAGCAAGGAACTGCGGCCCGGCCCCGTTGCCGTCGAGATCACCGAGCGCTGCGAGCGCAGAGCCAAATTCGTCCAGGTCATCGAGCACCCCTCCCAGGTTTCCGGAAATGCTGCTGACTTCCTGGGAGGAAAGAACGGTGCCCGCAGCGTTCAAGAGCAGGATGTGCACGGCGCCGCGATTGAGGCCCGCGCCATCGTCACTTCCAGCGCCCACCGCAAGTCCCGCGACGCTCGGACCGCTTCCGTCGATGTCTCCGAGCCCGATCACCGCGGCGCCGAAATTGTCCGACTCAGCGAGCGTTCCGGTGAAGTTGCCCACCGTGCTGCTGATCTTCTGATGGGAAAGCACGGTACCCGTGCTCGAGAGGAACATCACGTACACCGCGCCGCGATCGCGACCGCCATCGTCATCGTCCACCGCAGAGGCGACGAGCGCGATCGCGCCGGGTCCGGGACCGTCGAGATCCCCGAGGCTGGTGAGGTCCTCGGCGAAGTTGTCGTTGTCGTCGATGATCGCGGTGAAGTTGCCCTGCAGGTCGCTGATCTTCTGGCGCGAGCGCACGGTTCCGTTGGCGTTCAAGAAGAGAACGTACGTTGCGCCACGCTGCGGGCCTCCATCGTCGTCTCCGATGCAACCGACCGCGAGAGCGCCCACGCTGAGGCCGGCGCCGTCGAGATCGCCGAGTCCTGCCACTGCGCCGCCGAACTCATCGAGTTGATCGAGTGGTCCACCCGTGAGCCCTCCCTGGGTGTCGCTGATCTTCTGATAGGACATCACACTTCCGGCACTGTTCAGGAACAGGATGTACACCGCCCCCGCATCGACCCCGCCATCGTCGTCGCCGATGGCACCGACCGCGAGCGCCCGGACACTCGGCCCCGCTCCATCGAGATCTCCGAGATTGGCCAATGCGCCGCCGAACTCGTCATCGATCGCGAGCTGTCCGGTGAAATTTCCCAGTGTGCTGCTGATCTTCTGATAGGAGAGCACGCCACCCGTCGCGTCGAGGAACAGGATGTACACCGCGCCATAGTGGCTGCCGCCATCGTCGTCGCCGACCGCGCCGACCGCGAGTGCCACCACACTCGGCCCTGCACCATCGAGGTCGCCGAGACTGGCGACGGAGTCGCCAAACTCATCGGCATCGTCGAGCGGCAGGCCGACGGCGTCGAGATCATCACTGTTGATCTTCGACACCGACAACACCGAACCCGGCTGCGACCACGCGTCACCGACGACGGCCGCGGTGGCAAGGCAACACATGAGAGCGATGCCAAGAGTTGAAGTTCTAGGATGCATGGCAGGGTCCACCAGTCCTCTGGAGTTTGAACGCGGCACAACCGTGGAATGGTTCATCACGACAAAGTTTAGTGGAGCCGTTGCGAATGCATCAAGGTTTTCGTCTGCTTCAAATGGTTTGGGTTATCATGAGCTTCACTTTGGAGATTTCACCCAACTCTCGGCCTGCGGTCGTACCGGGTCCTCAACCCTCGTTATGAAGAAATCAGAGCAAGATCGAGCTGGCGCGCGGCACGTTTCTCGCGTAACGGCTACTCGGACACCCGGCATGCGGGAGGATGTAATGCGCTTGGGTTGGCTCTTCCTGTTGGGGATCACTGCCGTGCTGGGGCTCGGGTGCGACAAGAGTTCGCGCGGGCCCACGACACCTCCCGAGGTGCATACGTCCGGGCTCGTGGAATGCGGTGGACACAACGTCTTCCATCGAATCAATTTTCCCGATCCGACAAGGATCGACAACACGTGGTTTCCGCTGGTTCCGGGATCGCAGATGATCTACGACGGGCAGGCGGACTTGGAGCCTCATCGCGTGGTGCTCACCGTCACCGGGCTGACGAAGATCATCGCGGGTGTGCGCACCGTGGTCATCTGGGACCGAGACTACAGCAACGGACAGCTCCTCGAGTCGGAGCTCACGTTCATGGCTCAGGACCGGTACGGAAATGTCTGGACCATCGGCGAGTATCCTGAGGAGTTTCAGGGCGGAGAGTTCATCGGTGCTCCCAGTACGTGGATCACCAACGAGGAACTCGCGGAGGCAGGCATCCTGGTCCCCGGGAAAATGGAAGTCGGAACCAAATTCCTTCAGGGATTCGCGCCCTACATCGATTTCCTCGATTGCGCCCGGGTCGCGAACACGGGCCAGTCGACGTGCGTTCCCTTCAATTGCTACGAGAACCTCGCCGTGATCGACGAGACGAGTCCGTCTGAGCTGGGCGTGCAGCGCAAGTACTACGCAAGCGGCGTGGGCGCGGTTCGCATCGAATCGGTAAACGCACCGGACGGCGAGAACCTGGTTCTCATGAACGTGCTGAAATTGAGCCCGCAGGCCATGAAGGACGCGACCGAGGCGGCACTGAAACTGGAACGCCGCGCATACGAGATCAGCGAGCCGTACCGGAAGACTGCCCGCGCCCGCTGAGGCGGGAAAGCCACTTCAGCGGAAGCGCGACAACTCGAACAGCCCGATGTCCGCGCTGGTCTTCCCGTCGCGCACGAGTTCCGCGATCACCGCGCCGATCGCGCTCGCGAACTTGAAGCCATGTCCCGAACACGCGCTCACGATCAGCACTTCGGGATGATCCGGATGGCGATCGAGCACGAAGTGCTCATCGGGCGTGTTCGTGTACATGCAGGTCTTTGCATCGAGCCAGCGGCCCGCGGCATCCGGCATGTGGCGGCTCAGAGGATCGCGGATGCGTTCGATCTCCTCCGCAGCGACGTCACGCCGCACGCGATCGGGATCGGTCGCTTCACCCTGATGATGCAATGCGGCCTTTACCGCTCCGTTCAGCAGCGGGAACGCATAGAAGAACAGGTTCTCTTCGTATTCCCAGATCGTGATCGGACAACGCTCGGGTGCGAGGTTCTCCGTGCGCACAGGTTCGAACCACGCTTGTACGACACGTTCGATGGTGATCGGCAGGCACGAAGCGGATAAGTGGCTCCCGAGCCACGCGCCGGTCGCGAGCACGAGCTGGCGCGCACGCGTGATGCCACGGTCGGTCGTGATCTCGACTTCGCCGCCGGTCGCGCGCCACGATGTGACGCCGGCGTTCGTTTCGATCGACGCGCCCGCGCGCGCCGCGGCCTCGAGATGAGCCGCGATGCACTCTTCGGGAAACAGTACGCCGGCACGCGGCTCCCACACGCCGACCATGTGCGATGCCGGGCGAAAGGCCGGGAACCGATCGTGCAGCGCGGTGGCGTCGAGCAGCTCGTACGGCAGCGCGTGCGCCTCCGCGCTCGCGATCGCGCCCGCGACGAGCACGCCGCCGCGCGAGCCGATCATGACGCCGCCGGTCGTCAGCGTGAGCGAGCGGCCGGTGTCGCGCTCGAGCGCTGCCCACTCGTCGTAGGCCCGTTGCACGAGCGGCACGTAGCGCGGATCCTCGAAATAGGCTTCGCGGATGATGCGGCTGCCGCCGTGCGAGGAGCCGTGCGCGTGCGGACTCTCGAAGCGTTCGATGCCGGCGACGTTCAGGCCCGCCCGCGCGAGATGGCGCAGTGCCGCACTTCCCATTGCTCCGAGCCCGAGTACGGCGACGTCGTGGACCTGAGTCATGCGGGGCGCTCCTCATTGATGGCGTCGCCGCCGATGTCCGGTTCGATTTCCGGCCCGCCGGAATTCTGAAGTTCGACAGAAGAACGGTTTGCTCGGATAGCCTCGTCGCGGATTGCCGCTGCGGCCGCGGCATCGGCCTCCCACTCGCGGCGCTGTTCCTCCCATTGACGCTGACGTTCGAGTTCCAGTTCGTCCGCGCGCCGCAGCGCGACATGCGCCAGGTGTCCCGAGTGGAGGTCCATCAACACGTGCAGCAGCATCGGGACGAGCAATGATCCCGAGATCATGTACACGGCGGCGAAGAACGCGCCCGCGAACGCCGTGAGCAGCACGCCGCGCCGGCCTTGATAGATGTGGCCGATGCCGAAGATCACCGACACGATCAGCGCGGCCGTAAGCAGATTCGTGAAGCGCGAAACATAGAACGTCATGAAACCGCGATACAGCAACTCCTCGCAGATGCCGGCCGTGAACGCGAGTGTGACGAACGTGCGCATCTCGGCAGGCGTGCGCGGCAGCATCGGTTCGATATGGCGCATGCGCTCGCGCACTTCCCCGAGCGCTTCGTCGTCCGCGAGGGCCTCATTGCGCTGGCGCACGACGAACACGATGACGATCGCCGCACCGAGTGCGGTGCCGCCGAGGCCCCACGTCCATTGCGGTACGACGCCGAGCATGGACCACGCGCGCCCGGTCCCGAGCCACAACCCGAGTGTCACGGCGGTGAGCGACCACTGCATCACGATCGCGGCGCGGTATACCGAACTTCGCACGCGCGGCAAGTCGCACGCGGCGGCGCGCGTCAGGCGCCGGTAACCTACGGTCGCGCCCCACACCGGGCCGAGCACGGCGAGGATGGCGAACAACACATGATCGAGCGGAGTGAGCACGCGCGCAGCATACCGTGCCGCGCGGGGACGCGCGACGCCGGGAGTTGGAACATCTCGAGGCGGCCCCGGGGCCACCTCGAACCTGTCGCGTACTGCATCTTCCCTGCGTGAGGTAGACTCGGTCCGAGCCCGGCCCCGTTGCCTTGCCCGGGCCCCCTGCACCCATCCCGCCCCACACGTCCATGGAGGGACCGTTGTCCCAGTTTCACGATGGCAGCGACGCGACGCTGTTCGATGCGGTCGCGACCACGCGCTTCACCGATCCCCAGCAGGTGCTCGAGACGATCTTCGGCTACCGCGAGTTCCGTCCGGGGCAGCGCCGCATCATCGACGCCGTGCTCGCGGGGCGCGATTGCATCGGGGTGATGCCGACCGGCGCCGGCAAGTCGATCACGTTCCAGATTCCGGCCAAGCTGCTCAACGGTCCGGTGCTGGTGATCTCGCCGCTGATTTCGCTGATGAAGGATCAGGTCGATGCGCTCACGCGCGTGGGCTACAAGGCCACGGTGCTCAATTCGTCGATCGATTTCGAGGAGCGCAAGCGCCGGCTGTCCGCGCTGCGCCGCGGCGAGATCGAGATCCTCTACGTCGCCCCCGAAGGGCTCGAGGGTTCGTTGCGCACGATCATCGCCGATTGCCGCCCGAGCCTGGTGGTGGTCGACGAGGCGCATTGCATCAGCCACTGGGGTCACGACTTTCGGCCCGCGTACCGGCGACTGCAGGGGCTCAAGTCGGAGTGCGGCGACATTCCGGTGCTGGCGCTCACGGCGACGGCGACGCGGCGCGTGGCGGGCGACATCATCCGCCAGCTCGGCATGCAGAAGCCGGACGGATTCAAAGGCTCGTTCTTCCGGCCGAACCTGCACATCACCGTCCAGCGCAAGGGCGGCGAAGGTGCGGCGAAGCGCGACACGCGCCGCGACATCCTCGGCATGGTGCGCAAGCACAAGGGTGAGAGCGGCATCGTCTACTGCATGAGCCGCCGCGCGGTGGACTCGCTGTCGGCGTGGCTGGTCGATCGCGGCGTGAAAGCGCTTCCCTATCACGCGGGCCTCGCCGAGCCCGCGCGCACGCGCAATCAGGACGCGTTCGCGCGCGACGAATGCGACGTGATCGTCGCGACCGTCGCGTTCGGCATGGGCATCGACAAGAGCAACGTGCGCTTCGTGATCCACCGCGACATGCCGAAGAGCATCGAGGCGTGGTACCAGGAGATCGGCCG